>NZ_JBHWAQ010000036.1:0-70895 GCF_042743475.1 Streptomyces sp. NPDC059534 | reverse complement strand
GGCCCCCTCAGGGGGCCGGGCCGCTCCGTCGTCCGTCAGGCCGATCCCGGCGAGGCCGGGCCGTCGGACTGGTGCCGGCGGAACATCCGTGTCGCCGTGATCTCGCCGTGGATCGTCTCCCCGTCCGCACCGGGCTGCGGCAGGCCCGGACGCAGGTGCTCCTCCACGCTGATGTACTTCAGACCGGCCCGCAGGTCGGCGTCGTTGCGCAGCCGGATCACCAGCGGGAACTCGGCCAGCGCGGTCGTGTCGAACAGGCCCGTCGTGTAGAGGAGCTGGACGCCGAGCGCGTCCGACACGGCCCGCTGGAGTTCGAGCAGGTACGTGGCGTTGGCACGGCCGATCGGGTTGTCCAGGAAGAGCGTGCCCGCGTGCCGGTGCTTGTCGCGGCCCCGGTCGTTGGAGCGGAGCGCCGCCATCGTGCAGTACAGGGCGATGGCCGCGGTGAGCAGCTGGCCGCCGGAGAAGACGTCGCCCATCTGGCCGACGGGCACCCGCTCGGCGCGCAGCACCGCGTCCGGCTTGAGGATCTCGACGGAGATGCCCTTGGGTTCGAGCGCCGCCTGAACGCCCCTGAGCAGCAGGGACATACCGTCGCGCCGCAGGTCGGAGTTCTTCTTGACGGCGGCGCGCGTGGCCTCGTCGACGACCTCCCCGAGCCGCTCCGCGAGCGTGGCCTGGTCGGGCTCCTCGAAGCGGATCCGCAGGAACTCCTGGCCCGACCACTCGCCGAGGCCCTCGGGGAGCCGGGAGAGCCGCTGGGCGGAGCGGAGGGTCGCGAGCGAGGACTCCACGAGGCCGCGCAGCCGGTCCACGATCGAGTCGCGGTTGCGCTCCAGCTGCTCCAGCTCGTCGGTGAGGACCCGCAGCCGGGGCGCGAACGCCTCGGCCCACTTGGCGGCGTGCTCGGGAAGGGCGGACGCCGGCAGTTCGCGGATCTGCTGGCGGGCCGGGGTGCGGACCTGCTCGTAGCGGGTGGAGTTGGCGTGCCGGACGAGGATGTCGCTCGCCTCGCGCACGGCGGCGTCGGCGGCGGACAGCTCGGCCGTGCAGCCGCGCAGCGAGCGCCGCGCCTCGGCCGCCACCGTACGGGCCTCCTCCAGGGTGCCGCGGTAGGGCTCGGGCTCGTCCCGCTCCTCGTCCGCGTGGTCGCGGAGCAGGTCCCGCAGGAGGGCGGCCGTCTCGTCGAAGCCGCCGGCCGCGTCCTCGGCGGCCCGGTGGTCCCGCAGCAGGCCGGTGTGGGCGGCGCGCGCGGACTCCAGGGCGTCGGTACGGGAGGCGAGTTCGGTGGTCGCGGTACGGAGCAGGACCTGCGCCCGCTCGGCGTCGGCGGGTACGAGCTCCTCGGGCAGCTCGGTGTGGGCCCCGCCGTCCTCGGGGGCCAGGCGCTCGGCCTCGCCGCGGAGCCGGCCGAGCTTCTCGCTCGCCTCCGAGGCGCGGGTCTCCAGCATCTGGACCAGGGACTCGGCGCGCGCGGCCGCGGCCTGCCGGGACGGGCCGTCGGCGCCGTCGGTGGACTCCAGGAGCTGCTCGGCGCGGGTGCGGACCTTGTTGGTGAGGCGGTCGAGCTCGGCGAGGGCGGCGGACTCGTCGCTCTCGGCGCGGGCCTGCTCGGCGCGCAGGTCGGCGCCGACGCCGACCTTCTCGTACAGCTGGGACGCGGCCCGGTACGCCTCGCGCAGGGTGGGGAGCGCGGTGCGGGGCGCGGCCGGGTCCTCCTCGGGGAGGGTGTCGAAGGCGCCGGTGATCTCGGCGCGCTCGGCGCGCAGGGCGCGGGCGGTGCGGTGGGCGTCGTCGGCGGCGCGCTGGGTCGCGCGGCGGTCCTCGTCGGCGGCCCGGGCACGCTCCAGGCACGTCTGGGCGCGGGCCTCGGACTCGGTGGCGTCGTCGGCGAGTTCACGGACCTTGGCCTGCCAGGCGGCGCGCTCCCGCAGGCGGAACGCCAGGCCCGCGAGGGCGTCGGCGACGCGGCGGGCGCGCTGGGCGGCCTCCTGGCGCTCGTCCCTGACCTGGGCCGCGTCGGCGGCGGCCTCGTCGGCCTCCGCACGTACCGTACGGGCCTCGTCGAGGGTCGCGGCGGCGGCCTCGGCGGTCTCACGGGCGGTGGTGGCCACGGCCGCGAGTTCGGCGAGCATCCCGAGCGGGCAGTCGGCGCGCCAGGCGCCGATGCGGGCGGCGAGGGAGCGGTCGCCGGCGAGACGGGCGGCGAGGGTGCGGATCTCCTCGTCGCGGGCGGCGGCGCGGGCGCGCAGGGCGTGGCGCTCCTCGTCGGCCGCGTGCTCGTCGTGCATGGCCGGGTTCGGCGGGACGAGGAAGACGCCGGTGTCCTCGGCCGCCTCCTGCGCGGGCACGGGGGCGAGCAGGGCGGCGGCGGTGCCCACGGCCACGGCGGAGCGGGGCAGCAGGGCGGCGGAGCCGAGGACCTCGCGGGCGCGTCCGTAGGAGACGGGGTCGGTGATCACGACTCCGTCGACGAGCTCGGGGCGGGCGGCGAGGACGCGGGCGTGGTCCGCGGGGTCCACGGCCTGGGCGAGGTAGCGCCAGCCGGGGAGCGCGGGGATGCCGTGCTCGCCGAGGTACTCGACGGTGGCGAGGACGTCGGGGCCGGGCGGCAGCAGGCCGCCGTCGCCGAGGGCGCCGAGGATGCGGGAGTCGTCGGCCGCGGCGGTGCGCAGTTCGAAGAGCTGCCGCTCGGCGGAGCCGACGGCCTGGTCGAGCATGCCGCGCAGCTCGTCGGCGTACCGGTCGAACTCGGTGACGGTGAGCGGGCCCTGCGGGGCGCCGCCGTCCGGCACGGGAGCGTCGTGGGAGGCGGCCGGGCCGGCGGCACGCTGGCCCGGGAGCGGCGAACCGCCGGCCGGGAGGCCGGGGAGATCGCCGGCCGGGAGGCTGAGGAGTTCGGCGAGGCGCTCCTCGGCGGCGAGGGACTCGGCGGCGCGGCGCTCGGCGTCGTAGGCGTTCCCGGCGGCCTCGGCCGCGTCGGCGGCGCGGGCGGCGGCGAGTTCGGCGCGGGATTCGGCCCCGGCCGCCTCACGCGCGCGCTCGGCTGCCGTGCGGGCGGCCTCGCGGGCCGTGTCCCAGGCGGCGACCGCGGTCTTCTCCGCGTCGCTCGCGGCGAGGGCGGCGCGGGCCGGGTCGGCGTCGGGCGCGGTGTCGTCGAGCCAGCCGGCCCGTACGGCCTCGGCGGTCTCCTGCTCGACCTCGGCGAGCCGCTGGCGCAGGTGGCCGGCCTCGCTGCGGGCGCGCTGGGCCTCGGTGGCGGCGACGGTGGCGTCGCGGTGGGCGGTCTCGCCGACGTCCTGGAGGGCGGTGGAACGCTCCTCCTCCTCCGCCGCGCGGCGCTCGCCTTCCTCGGCGGCGGACGCGAGGGCCCGTACGAGGTCGGCGGCGGCCTTGGCGCGGGCCGCGAGCGCCGGGGCGGCGTCGCGCTCGGCCTCGCGGATGGCGACGGCCACGCGCGCGGACCGGTCGCCGGCGGACCGGTGGCGGAGCACCGCCTCGGCGGCCTGCCAGGCGGAGTGCAGGGTGCGGGCGTCGGTGAGTTCGCGGCGCTGGGAGGCCGCGCCCTTCTCTGCGGCGGTCAGCGCCAGGGAGGCGTGCCGGTAGGCGAGTTCGGCGGCGATGAGGGAGCTGCGGCCGCGGGCCGTCTCCGCCTCGTCGACGGCGTGGGCGGCGGAGGTGACCTGCTGGGCCAGCTCGGCCCCGCGGCCCCGCTCCTCGGCGCCGCGGGCGGACAGCCGGCGGGCGAGGACGCGGGTACGGCGCTCGGCGCCCGCGTGGACGTCGCGCGCGTGGGACCGGGTCCCGGCGGCCTCGACGATCCGGCCGAGGAGGTCCACGGAGCCGGCCGTGAAATCGCGCTCGGCGGTCAGCTCGGCACGCCGGCCCAGCTTGTTGCCGAAGCCGCCGACGAGGTCCGCGAGACCGTCGGTGTCCCGGGTGTCGGTGACGGCGCGCAGCAGCAGGTCGGTGAAGTCGGAGTCCTTCTTGACCGCGAAGAGGCCGGCGGCCTCGCCCTCGTCGGCGTTCATCTCGCGCTGGTAGCGGAAGAGTTCGGGGTCGAGGCCCAGCTCGCCGAGGTGCTCGTTCCAGCGGTCGTGGATCTCCTCCCAGACCACCTCCAGGTGCGGGTACGCCTTGCCCGCCTCGGTGAGCGCGTCGCGGAAGCCCTTCATGGTGCGACGGCGGCCGGTCGCGCCGGAGGCGCCTTCGACGGGCGGCCGGACCGAGGTCGCCTCGGCGACGGGGAGGTTGTCCAGGCTGAGTCCGGGGCCGGGACGGAAGGAGTACCACGCCTCGGCGAACTTCCGCGGGTCGTTGGACACCTGGCGGCCGCGCCACTCGCTGGCCTTGCCGACGACGACGAGCTCGCCCGTGAGGGTGTGCTGCCACTCCAGGGCGACGTGACCGCAGTCGTCGGCGAGCAGGAACTTGCGCAGCACGCCGGAGCTGGCGCCGCCCAGGGTGTTGCGATGGCCGGGGAGCATGACCGAGAAGATCAGCTTGAGGAGGACGGACTTGCCGCCGCCGTTCTCCAGGAACAGCACGCCCGCGGGGGCCGGGCGGCGCGGCGGGCCGACCGGCTCCTCCTCGAAGAACTCCGCCTGGGTGGGGGCGGGGTGGGGCACGGGCGCGCCGACCCCGCGCAGGTCCAGGACGGTGTCGGCGTAGCGCGCACCGGCGGGACCGATCGAGTAGAGGCGGACCCGGGACAGCTCGTACATGGCGAGGGACTCTCGTGCTGGGGAAGGTCGGTTACGCGGCGGGGCGGGCGGTGCTAGGAGTGGAACGGGAGGCCCGCGTCGGCGGCGAGCTCCAGGTCGTCGCCCTCGGGCGGCGGGACCAGCGTCGCGGAACCGTCGCTGACGGGGACGACGCCGAGTTCCAGGAGCTCGGCCATGGCGGCGGAACCGGCCATGTCGCGGACCTGGAGCTGGTAGCGGGCGGTGGTCCGGTAGGAGCCGCCGCCCTCGTCGCCGGTGCGCTGGAGGAAACCGGAGTCGGTGAGGAACGCGGCCGCCTTGCCGACGATGCCGGTGGTGGAGCCGGCGAGCCGGCGGGCGTCCTTGGTGGCGCCGGTGGCGCTGCGGCGGGCGTAGATCCGCCAGGCGGCCTCCAGGCCGGGCGCGTCGGACGCCGGGTCGGTGTTCTCGCCCTCTTCCTCGGCGCGCTGCTCCAGGCGCAGGCACGCCTGGCGCACGAACGCGTCGACTCCGTTGACGGTGAGACGGCCGATGTACGCGTCGTCCGCGAGGTCCTCGGGCCGGGGAAACGCCATCGCCGCGACGGCGAGGTGGGCCAGGCCGTGCAGGAACCGGTCGGCGGAGTCCGGGGAGGCGCGGCGGGCGTAGTCGCCCATCCGGACGGCGAAGACGGAGTCCTCGCCGGCGGTGACGGCCATCCCCGCGCGCGGGGAGACCTCCAGGACGACGAGGCCGAGGCCGGTGGCGACGGCGTCGGCGAGGCGCGCGAAGGCGGGGTCCTCGCGGTAGCGGCGGAGCAGCTCGGTGTACTCGGCGTCACGGGCCGGCAGCAGCTTCGGCTGGAGCCCGAAGGAGACGAGCCGGGCCGCGTCGGCGGCGTCCGCGGGGGTGACGGCGGACGCGGGGGCGCCGGTGGTGGAGGGGGCCGGGGGCTGCGGGGGCTCCTGCTCGCTCCACGCGTCGGCGTACTCGGCGTGGGTTTCGCTCACGGCTGGGGCTCCTCGGTACGGCTCTCGGTGGGTACGGCGCCGGTGCCGGGCCGGGGCACGGGCAGCGGGACGGGGGTGACGGCCGCGGGGGCGGCGGGGGCCGGGCGGTCGACGGGCGCGGCCGGCTCGTCCGTCAGCCGCACGGCACGCACGGACGGGACCTGCCGGCGCCGCGCCGGGACGCTGCGCGACGGGATCGGAACGGTCCCGAACCGGGGCCGCCTGACGGCGGCCGCGCCGGGCTCCTCCCCCTCGCGGGACACCCGCGGCGCCCGTCCCTCGCTCTCGCCCCGGCCACCCGTCGGCGGCTCCACGAGCACGGCACGCAGCCGCGGCCCGTGCGACGACGGGTCGTCGCCCTGTTCCCGGGCGGCCTCCTGGGCCGGGGCGGGGACGGGCTCGGGGGCGGGTACCGGTGCCGCAGCGGAGGCGGGCGCGGGAGCGGCGGCGGGCCCCGGCGCGGGCGCGGACGGGGTCTCCAGCTGCGGCGCGGGCGCGGCAGCGGGCTCCGGCGCCTCGGCGGGCGCAGGCGCGGAAGCGGCGGCGGGCGCGGCGGTGGACCCCGGCGCGGAAGCGGGCGGGGTCACCGGCTCCGGCGCGGGCGCGGCAGCGGGCTCGGGTGCCTCGGCGGGTGCGGGGGCGGTGAGGTCCGCCGGCTCCGTGCGGGCCGGTGGTACGGCTGCGGCGGGGACGGCGGTGGCAGGGTCGGGCCCGGCGGTGGGTGCGGGGGCCTGGGGGACGAGGGTCACGTGGCCTCCGTGCGGTCGGCGGCCATGCCCGCCGCGTCGAGCAGGGCCGTACCGACGATCAGGTCGGCGCCGCCGAACTCGGGGTCGTCGAGGGGGGTGCCGTCGTCGACGGCGAAGAGGAGCCGCTCCTCGCCCTGCCGGTAGGCCGTGCCGACCGGGGGGCTCGCCGCGTGCACGGCGAGGAGGGCGACGAGGTACGGCAGGTCGGGGTCGAGGCGGCGGGCGTCGGCGAGCAGGCCGGAGAGCCGGCGCGGGGCGTCGTGCTCCAGGTCGAGCAGGCGCTGGGCGCTCGCGAGCTGTTCCTCGCTGAAGCGGGAGTCGTCGGGGGTGGCGATGAGGTCGGGCTCGGGCATCTCCGCGCCGAGGTGCTCGCGCTCCACGGGCGGGGTGAGGAGCAGGTCGACGAGGTCGCCGAGGCGGACGGAGGCGGGCGTCCGCAGTCCGGTGCCGTGGGCGAAGAAGGCGTCGGTGACCCGGGTGGCCTGCTCGACGGGGAGCGGCAGGACCGGGGCGACAAGCTGGCCGTACAGGTCGAGTCCGGTGTACATCGCGGGGGCGGCGAACGCCTGCCGGTCCTGCTCGGCGCGGAAGAGGGGCCCGGCCTCCAGAAGGCGCGACTGGAGCTGGGTGTGGCGCCGGATGCAGTCCTTCACTATGTCGACGAGCTCGGCGGCGCGCCGCTTGTGCTCGGCCGTCTTCGCGTCGGAGGTGGCCTCGGCCTCGTCGCGGGCCCTGCGGATGTTGGTGAGGATCGCGTTCTCGTGGCGGTAGCGGTCGGCGACGTGGTCGAGCGCCTCGGCGATCATGTCGGGGACGGTGTTGAGCCAGTCCACCGCGCGGACGTTGCGCCGGGTGGCCTCCAGGGTCTTGCGGAGGAGCTCGGCGTACTGCACGGTCCGGTAGCGCGCCTGCTCGGCGGCGAGCTGGGCGTCGGCCAGGCGGCCCCGGTTGATGAGGACCTCCAGCTTCACCTCGGCGGCGATCTGGGCGCTGGTGACGTCGGTGTCGAGGGCGCCGACGAGGACGTTCACCGCTTCGTCGGTGGTGCGGAGGTAGACACCGCCGCCGTATCCCGGGACCTCCTCGATGAGCTTGAAGTCGTAGTCCCTGCGGACGTAGACCCCGTCGGTCCCGAAGGTGCCGTAGACCGCGCGGAAGCCGCGGTCGACGCTGCCGACGTTGATGAGGTTCTCCAGGACCCAGCGGGCCACGCGCTCGTGCTCGGCGGCGGGGCGGGCGGGGGCCTGGGCGGCGACGCGGGGCAGCAGCCGGGCGACGATCTGCTCGTGGTCGGCGCCGGTGTCGAAGTCCATGTTGAGCGTGATGAGGTCGATCGCGGCGAGGGCCACCTCGGCCATCGCATAGACCGTGTACTCGCCGGCCAGGTTGGCCTTGCGCGCGTCGAGGTCGTGCAGCGGGGCGGTGCACGCGAGCGCGCGGAGGCGCCGCGCGAGCCCTTCGTCGGCGGCCGGGCCCTGCGCGGGCCGCGGCCCCGCGCTGAGCTGGGGCGGAGCGAGGTCCGTCGAGGCAGGCGAAGTCACGGTGGACAGATTAGGTCCTCGAACTGACAACGGTCGAAACGGCGCAGATGCGACCGGGCTCGGGGAGGGCGGTCGACGGGGTCCCGGAAGGGGCCGGCGGTCAGCCGGCCGGGCCCGCCGGGGCGTCGACGGCACGGGCGTACGCGGCCACGATCCGGACGCGGGAGTCGTCGAGGTAGCGGGCGAGGAGCCGCTCGGCCGTGCCTCGTTCGCCGGCCCGCAGGGCGTCCAGGATCTCCCTGTTCCGCAGGAGGTAGGGCTCGTGCAGGGCGCGCGGGTCGTCGACGACGTGGAAGGCGAGCCGGAGCTCGGCGAGGACGCCGCGCATGAGCTCGTCGGTGCGGGCGCTGCCGGCGAGGGCGACGAGTTCGCGGTGGAAGTGGATGTTGGCCGTGGAGACGGCGTTCCAGTCGGCGGCGCTGGCCCCGGCCTCGCCCTCGGCCACGGCGGCGAGGAGGCCGTCGAGGGTGAAGGGCGGCTGCCCGAGGCCCCGGACGACGGCGCATTCGACGAGCCTGCGGGTGCGGTAGATGTCGTCCACGTCGCCGACGGCGAGGACCCGGACGAAGACCCCCCGGTTGAGTTCGTGGACGAGCAGGCGTTCGTGGGTGAGGAGCCGGAACGCCTCCCGGAGTGTGTTGCGGGACACACCGAGGGCGCCGCCGATGCTGTCCTCGGAGAGCCGCGTGCCGGGTGGGAAGTAGCCCTCCGCGATCCGTGTCCGCAGGATGTCGGCGACCCGCTCCGCCGTGCTCGTCCGCCCGAGCAGCGCGCGGTCGTCCGCCAGGCCCCCTACTTCGGCGGCGTCCCTCACGTCCACGGCGCCCCTTCCCTTCCTCGCGTCCGCGGCCGAGTCAACCGCAGAAACCCGGAGGCGACAACACGCCTCTTGTCGGATCGTTCAACAATCCTCTACTTTGCTCGTCGCCGAACCGGGGACGCGCCGGACGACCGCCGCCGGTTCTCCGTCAAGGAAGGGACCCCTGACATGACCTCGGCCACGATCGACCTCAACGCCGACCTCGGCGAGGGCTTCGGCCGCTGGACGCTGACCGACGACGAACAGCTGCTGTCCGTCGTCACCAGCGCCAACGTGGCCTGCGGCTTCCACGCCGGGGACGCGGCCACCATGCGGCGGGTGTGCGAGCTGGCGGCCGCGCGGGGGGTACGCATCGGGGCCCAGGTGTCCTACCGCGACCTGGCCGGTTTCGGGCGGCGCGCGATGGACGTCCCGGCGGCGGAGCTGGCCGCCGAGGTGGCCTACCAGATCGGCGCCCTGGAGGTGTTCGCGCGGGCTGCGGGCTCGCGGGTCTCGTACGTGAAGCCGCACGGCGCCCTGTACAACCGGGTCGTCCACGACGGGGAACAGGCCGCGGCGGTCGTCGAGGGCGTGCTGCTCGCGGCCCGGACGCTGCCCGTCCTGGGCCTTCCCGGATCACGGCTGCACGAGGCCGCCGCGGCGGCCGGGCTGCCGGTCGTCCCCGAGGCGTTCGGCGACCGGGCCTACCGGGCGGACGGCTCCCTGCTGCCACGGGGGCAGGAGGGAGCCGTCGTCACCGACCCGGACGAGGTCGTGGAACGGTCGGTGGCCATGGCCCGGTCCGGGGTCGTCACCGCGCACTGCGGCAGCTCCGTGGCCGTCCGCGCCCGGTCGCTGTGCCTGCACGGGGACACCCCGGGCGCGGTCGGCCTGGCCCGACGGGTCCGGGAACGCCTCGAAGGCTCCGGTGTGCGGGTGGAGGCGTTCGCGTGAGCGCCGCCGGCCCCCGCGTGCTCCGGGTGGGCGAGCGGGCGCTCCTGGTCGAGCTGGGCTGCGGCGAGGAGACGGAGGCGTTCCACGCCGAGCTGCTGCGCCGGCGCGAGACCGGCGCGCTTCCGGCCGTCCGCGAGATCGTGCCGGCCGCGAGGACCGTGCTGCTCGACGGGGTGGCGGACCCGGACCGGCTCTCGGCCGAGCTGCCCGGCTGGGAGGTCGGGCCACCGCACGCGCGCGCGGGCGGGACCGTGGAGGTGCCGGTCCGCTACGACGGACCCGATCTGGCGGAGGTCGCCGCGCTGTGGGGGGTGTCCGCCGAGGAGGCGGTGCGGATCCACACGGCGGTCGAGTTCCGGGTCGCCTTCTGCGGCTTCGCTCCGGGCTTCGGCTATCTGACCGGGCTCGACGAGCGGTACGGGGTACCCCGGCGGGCCACGCCGCGGACCGCCGTCCCGGCCGGCTCGGTCGCCCTGGCGGGGCCGTACACGGGTGTGTACCCGCGTTCCTCCCCCGGCGGCTGGCAGTTGATCGGCACCACGGACGCCGTGCTCTGGGACGCCGCCCGCGAGCCGGCTGCGCTCCTCTCCCCCGGCACCCGGGTCCGGTTCACGGCCGTGGACGGCAGCGCGGGGCGCACGGCGGACACGGCGGCGGGGGACGGACGATGACCGACCGCGCCGTCGCCGTGGTCAGGCCGGGCGCCCTGACCACCGTGCAGGATCTGGGGCGCGCGGGATACGCGCACCTCGGCGTGCCCCGTTCGGGCGCGCTCGACCCGGCGGCCGTGCGGCTCGTCAACCGGCTCGTCGGCAACGCGGAGACGGCTGCGGTCCTGGAGACCACCGTCGACGGGTGCGCCCTGCGGCCCCGCTGCGCGGTGACCGTCGCGGTGGGCGGCGCCCCGTGCCCGGTCCGGGTGGACGGGCGCCCCGCCGCCTGGGGAACCGCGGTCCGGGTGGGCGCCGGTGCCGTCCTGGAGGTCGGCGCGGCCGTACGCGGACTGCGCTCGTACGTGGCGTTCGGCGGCGGCGTCGACGTCCCTCCGGTCCTCGGCAGTCGCTCGACCGACCTGCTGTCCGGGCTCGGCCCGGAGCCGCTGACCGAGGACGTGGTCCTGCCGCTGGGAGCGGACTCGGCCGTACGGGGGCCGGTCGACGCTCCTCCCTGGCCGGGGCCGCCGGACACACTGGTCCTGCGGATCCGGCTCGGCCCTCGCGACGACTGGTTCACGGCCGCGTCGCTCCGCTCCCTCGCCACGCGCGCGTACCGGGTCTCCCCGGCGAGCAACCGGATCGGACTGAGGCTCGAAGGACCGTCCCTGGAACGGGCCGTGCCGGGCGAACTCGCCAGCGAGGGCATGGTCCTCGGCGCGGTCCAGGTGCCGCCGGACGGACGCCCGGTGGTCTTCCTCGCGGACCATCCGACGACCGGGGGCTACCCGGTCGTCGGGGTCGTCAGGGAGGCCGATCTGGGCGCGGCGGCGCAGGCGGTGCCGGGGACGGCGGTGCGGTTCGTGCCGACGCGGTGAGGGCGGGGCGGCGCGGAGGACGTCGCGTGGCGCGGCTTCGCATGGCCGGGCCGCACGTGACGGGGTCTCGTGCGGCCGGGCCTCGCATGGCGGGGTCTCGTGCGGCCGGGCCTCGCATGGCGGGGTCTTGTGCGGCGGGGCCTCGCGTGACGGGCCTTCGGTGCCGGCAGGCGTGCGGCTCTCACGAGGGGGCTCGTTCGTCCGGTGCCGGCCGGCCGTAGCCTCCGCCGCCGGGGGTGCGCAGGACCAGGACGTCGCCGGGACCCACCTCGGTGGTGGCGGCTCCGCCGAGGTGCTCGACCGTGCCGTCGGCGCGTTCCACGAGGTTCTCGCCGAGGGCGCCCGGCTCGCCGCCGGCCATCCCGTACGGCGGGATCCGGCGGTGGCCGGTGAGGAGGGCAACCGTCATCGGCTCCAGGAAGCGGATGCGCCGCTCGACCCCGTGGCCGCCGCGCCACCGGCCGCGCCCGCCGCTGTCCTCCCGTACCGCGAAGGCGTCGACCCGGACCGGATGGCGCCACTCCAGGATCTCGGGGTCGGTGAGCCGGGAGTTGGTCATATGGGTCTGGACGGCGTCGGCGCCGTCGAAGCCGTCCCCCGCGCCGGAGCCGCTCGCGACGGTCTCGTAGTACTGCACGCGCGCGTTGCCGAAGGTGACGTTGTTCATGGTGCCGGAGCCCTCGGCCTGGACGCCGAGGGCCGCGTACAGCGCGCCGGTGACGGCCTGGGACGTCTCGACGTTCCCGGCGACGGTGGCGGCCGGGTGGACGGGCGCGAGCATCGAACCGGGCGGGACGCGGATCTCCAGGGGCGCGAGGCAGCCGCTGTTGAGCGGGATGTCCTCGTCGACCAGGGTGCGGAAGACGTACAGGACGGCGGCCATGACGACGGCCGTGGGCGCGTTGGCGTTCCCGGGCAGCTGGGCGGACGTGCCGGCGAAGTCGAGGACGGCGGAGCGCCGTTCGCGGTCGACGCGGACGGCGACCTCGATGACCGCGCCGCCGTCGGTCTCGTAGCGGTACGAGCCGTCGTCGAGCCGGGCGACGATGCGGCGCACGGACTCCTCGGCGTTGGCGCGGACGTGCCGCATGTACGCCTGGACGACGTCGAGCCCGAACTCGGCGACGGTCCGGCGCAGTTCCTCGATGCCCTTCTCGTTGGCGGCGATCTGGGCGCGGAGGTCGGCGAGGTTGGTGTCGGGATCGCGGGAGGGGTGGCGTGCGCCGGTGAGCAGGGCCCTGGTCTCCCTCTCGCGCAGCCGGCCGTCCCGGACGAGCAGCCAGTTGTCGAAGAGGACGCCCTCCTCGTCGACGGTCCGGCTGAAGGCGGGCATGGAGCCGGGGGTGATGCCGCCGATCTCGGCGTGGTGGCCCCGGGAGGCGACCAGGAAGCGGAGCTCGCCGCCGTTCTCACCGAAAACCGGTGTCACCACGGTGACGTCGGGCAGGTGGGTGCCGCCGTGGTACGGGTCGTTGACCGCGTACACATCGCCGGGGCGCAGGTCGTCCCCGCGCCGCCGCAGGACCTCCTTGATGGACTCGCCCATGGAGCCGAGGTGGACGGGGATGTGGGGCGCGTTGGCGATGAGGTTGCCCTCGGCGTCGAAGAGGGCGCAGGAGAAGTCGAGGCGTTCCTTGATGTTGACCGACTGGGCGGTGTTCTCCAGGCGGACGCCCATCTGCTCGGCGATGGCCATGAAGAGGTTGTTGAAGACCTCCAGGAGGACCGGGTCGACGTCCGTGCCGGCGGCCACGCGCGCGGGGCGGGCGGTGACGCGGCGCAGCACCAGGTGGCCGCCGTCGGCGGCGGTGGCCCGCCAGCCGGTGTCGACGACGGTCGTGGCGTCGGGCTCCGCGAGGAGCGCTGGGCCGTCCACGGTGTCGCCCGGCCGCAAGGCCGCGCGGCGGTGGAGCGGGGCGTCGTGGGGCGCGCCGCCGCTGTGCATCCGTACGGTGGCGGGGGGCGTGAGGGGGCCGGTCCGGTCCGCCGTGCCGACGGTGACCGGGCCGTGCGGGCCGGCGCTGCCGACGGCCTCCACGGAGACGGCCTCCACGACGAGCGGCCGGTCCAGGGTGAAGGCGTATCTCGCCCGGTGAATCGCCGTGAACGCGGTTTTCATCGAGTCGGCGGCGGCGAGGTCGACCTGAAGGCTCGCGTCCGTGCCGGCGTAGCGCAGGAGCACGCGCGCGTGCGTGGTGATCGCCTCGTCGGGCACCCCGTCGGTACGCAGCTCCTCGCGGGTCCGGTCGGCGAGTTCGGCGCAGAGGGCCGTCACGCGCGGGTGGGTCCCCGGGTCGTCGAGCGCGGCCTCGACGGACCGCTCCCGCATGGCGGTGGCGTCGGCGAGCCCGATGCCGTAGGCGGAGAGCACACCGGCGAGCGGGGGGACGAGGACGGTGTCGATGCCCAGGGCGTCGGCGACCGCGCACGCGTGCTGGCCGCCGGCGCCGCCGAAGCTGGTGAGGGCGTAGCGGGTGACGTCGTGGCCGCGCTGGACGGAGATCTTCTTGACGGCGTTGGCCATGTTCAGGACGGCGATCTCCAGGAAGCCCGCGGCGACCTCCTCGGGGGTGCGGCCGTCGCCGACGTCCGCCGCGAGGGCCGTGAACCGCCGGCGTACGACGTCGGCGTCCAGCGGACGGTCGCCGGTCTCGCCGAAGACGGCGGGGAAGTGGGCGGGCTGGACCCGGCCGAGCATGACGTTGGCGTCGGTGACCGTGAGCGGTCCGCCCCGGCGGTAGCAGGCGGGCCCGGGGACGGCGCCCGCCGAGTCGGGGCCGACGCGGTAGCGGCGGCCGTCGTAGTGGAGGACGGAGCCGCCGCCGGCCGCGACGGTGTGGATGCTCATCATCGGGGCGCGCATCCGCACCCCGGCGACCTGGGTGCCGAGTTCGCGTTCGAAGGTGCCGGCGTAGTGCGAGACGTCGGTGGAGGTGCCGCCCATGTCGAAGCCGATGACCCGGTCGTATCCGGCGGCGGCCGAGGTCCGGGCCATGCCGACGACACCGCCCGCCGGGCCGGACAGGACGGCGTCCTTGCCCCGGAAGTGGGCCGCCTCGCGCAGTCCGCCGTTGGACTGCATGAACATGAGGCGGATCCCGGCGAGTTCACGGGCGACCCCGTCGACGTACCGGCGCAGCACCGGGGAGAGGTAGGCGTCGACGACGGTGGTGTCGCCGCGCGGGACCAGCTTGATGAGCGGGCTGACCTCGTGCGAGCAGCTGACCTGGGTGAAGCCGGCGGCGCGGGCGGCCGTCGCGACGCGGGTCTCGTGCTCCGGGTGGCGGTAGCCGTGCAGTAGGACCACGGCGGCGGAGCGGAAGCCGGCGCGGCGGGCGGCGGCCAGGGCCTCGGCGACCGCCGGCTCGTCCAGGGGGCGGACGACGTGCCCGTGGGCGTCGACCCGTTCGGGAACCTCGATCACGCGCGCGTACACCGGCTCGGGGAGGACGATGCGGCGGTCGAAGAGCCGGGGCCGGTTCTGGTAGGCGATGCGCAGGGCGTCGCGGAAGCCCTCGGTGACGAGGAGGACCGTCGGTTCGCCGCGCCGCTCCAGGAGGGCGTTGGTGGCGACGGTGGTGCCCATCTTGACGACGGCGATCCGGTCGGCGGGCACGGGTTCGCCGGGCTCCAGGCCGAGGAGGAGGCGGATGCCCGCGACGGCGGCGTCCTCGTGCCGCGCGGGGTCGTGGGAGAGCAGCTTGCGGGTGACGAGCCGGCCGTCGGGCCGTCGTCCGACGACGTCGGTGAAGGTGCCGCCCCGGTCGATCCAGAACTCCCAGCGCCCGTTCATCTCCCCATTGTGGCCGCGAGCGCGGCGGCGAGGGCGGCGTCCGCGCGCGCGTCGAGGGGTGCGGTGCCGGTGCCGTCGGCCCAGTGGCGCAGCTCGGCACCGGCGAGCAGGACGAGCTGCGGGAGCAGGTCGCGGCTGCGGCGCAGGACCCAGCCGGTGCCGGCGGTGGCGAGCCAGAGCAGGGCGTCGGCCCGGGTCGGGGCCGGCTCGGCCGGCTCCCGGGCGGGCGGCGTGCCGTGGGCGAGCCCCCGGGCGGCGAGCAGCTCGTGGAAGCCCGCCGCGACGGCCCGGTGGCCGCGCTCGCCGGGGTGGAGCCGGTCGGCGCTCCACAGAGTGCGGTCGTCGGTCCAGGCGGGGTCGGCGAGGTGCAGATGGACGGCTCCGTACCGGGCGGAGAGCGCGTGCACGACGGCGTTGACGGAGCGCTGGCGGCGGGCCAGCGGGCGCGCCAGGGGTGGCGGCAGGCCGAGCATCCGGCCCGGGTCGGGGAGGCAGGCTGTCAGGAGTACGGCCCCGAGGGCGTCGAGGTCGGCGCACACCCGGTCGAGCCGGCGGGCGAGGAGCCCGATGTCGAAGGTGCGGCGCAGGGTGTCGTTGACGCCGACGACGACGGAGGCCAGGTGCGGCCGGAACGCCAGGGCGCGAGGGGTCTGTTCGCCCTCGACGTCGGCGCTGAGGGCCCCGCTGACGGCGAGGTTCCGCACCTCCGTCGCCGCTCCCCCGGCCGCGAGTCCCTCGGCGAGCAGTGCCGCCCATCCCCGCCAGGCCCCGCCCACCCGGTCGCCGACCCCCTCGCTGAGCGAGTCGCCCAGGACCGCGAACCTGAGGGACCCGCCGGGTACGGGCCCCGGGACGGCGCGTGTCCCGGGGGCCGCGATCGCGGGGACGGGCAGCGGGACGACGGGGGCCGGCCCGGCAGGCACCGGGACGACGGGGACCGGCACGGCAGGCACCGGAACGGCAGGCACCGGAACGACCGGGACCGGCACGGCAGGCACCGGGACGGCGGGGATCCGCCCGGCAGGCACCGGCACGGCGGACACCGGGACGGCAGCGACTGGCGCAGCGCGCCGGATCGCCGGCGCTTCGGCCGCCGCTGCCGCCCGTGTGGGCGCGGTGGTCTCCTCCGACGCGGCCGTCCCCGCCGGGCCCGTCCCCCCTCCCGCGGACAGCGCCCCCGGCCGGGTGCCCGCGGTTCTCTCCGTCATCGGAGGGTCTCCTCGGAGCGGCGGGGCGCGGGAGCCGGGAGGGCGTCGTGGGCGCGGAGGAAGGCGGCGACGGAACGGTCCCAGGAGAAGTGCTCCGCACGCGCGCGTGCGGAGCGGCGGCGCTCGGTCTCGGGGGCGGCGAGGAGCTCCCGGACGGCGGCGGCGAAGGCGGCCGGGGTGTCGGCGGCGGAGGCCCCGGCGGTGCCGACGACTTCGGGGAGGGCGGAGGAGGCGCTGACGACGACCGGGGTGCCGCAGGCGAGGGCTTCGAGAGCGGAGAGGCCGAACGTTTCCGCGGGCCCCGGGGCCAGGCACACGTCGGCCGCCGCCTGGAGGTCCGCCAGGGTCTCGCGGTCGGCGACGTGGTCGAGGAACCGCACCGGCAGCCGCCGCTCGCGCGCCCGGCGCTCCAGGGCGCCCCGCAGGGGCCCGTCGCCCGCGACCACGAGCGCCGCCGCGACGCCCGCGGCCCGCAGCTCCTCCAGGGCGTCCAGGGCCGTGCCGGGCCGTTTCTCGACGGAGAGGCGCGAGCAGAGCAGGAGCAGCACCCGCTCTCCGTCGGCGTACCGGGCGCGGAGCACGGTGCTGCGGCGGCCGGGCCGGCAGAGGTCCAGGTCCACGCCGAGCGGCGCCCGGACGACGTTGCGGGCGCCGATCCGCACGAACTCGCGCTCCGCCCACTCCGTCGTGCAGACGATCCGCGCGAAGGCCCACGCCGTGCGGCGGTTGAGCCGGTCCGCCGCGCGGGCCGCGAGCGCGGGCGGCACACCCCAGGTGCGCAGGACCCCGTCCGCCGTCTCGTGGGAGACCATCACCGCCGGTACGCGGGCGCGTCGCGCCCACTCCCCCGTCCACCGCAGGGTGGTGCGGTCCGAGACCTCGATCCGGTCGGGGGCGAGCTCGTCGAGGAGCCGGCGCACCCGGCGCCGGTCGGCGAGGACCCGGTAGCCGCCGGTGCCGGGCAGGACGGGCCCGGGCAGTGTGATGATGCGTCCCTGGTCGGTGTGGTGGTCGCTCGCGACGTCGCCGGGGACGACGAGGACCGGCTCGTGCCCGGCCGCCAGGTACCCGCGGCCGAGCCGGTCGAGGGCGGTGCGCAGACCGCCCGAGGTGGGGGTGACGAAGTTGGCGAGCCGCACGATCCTGAGCCCGCCGCCGGTACCCCGGGCACTGCCGGAGGCACCCATGGCACCGCCCCCGGGACCCCGGGCACCCCCGAAGGCATCCGGAGGCCCGCCCCGGGCACCCCGGGCATCGCCGGAGGCACCCCCTGCACCACCGAAGGCGCCCCCGGCACCGTCGACGGCGCGTGCGCCGTCCTCCGTACGGATGCCGCTCATGCCGCCACCGCCGTCCGCTCGCGCAGGACTTCCCGGTAGTGGCCGATCAGCTCGTCGCCGAGGGCCTCCCAGGTGCGGCCCTGGACGGCGGCCCGGCCGTTCAGGCCGAAGGCGGCCCGTCGCTCCGGTGCGGCGGCGAGCGAGGCGACGGCGTCTCTCAGCGCCTCGGGGTCGCCCGGCGGGACGAGCAGCCCCGTACGCCCGTGGTCGACCAGGTCGAGGGGCCCGCCGGCGGCCGGGGCGATCACCGGGACCCCGCTCGCCATGGCCTCCTGCACGGTCTGGCAGAAGGTCTCGTGGGGGCCGGTGTGCGCGAAGACGTCGAGCGAGGCGAAGATCCGGGCGAGGTCGGGGCCGGTGCGGCGGCCGAGGAAACGGGCGCCGGGGAGCGCGGAGCGGAGCGCGGGTCCGCTCGGCCCGTCGCCGACGACCACGACCCGGACGCCGGGGAGCGCGCAGGATCCGGCGAGCAGGTCCACCTGCTTCTCGGGGGCGAGACGGCCGACGTAGCCGACGAGGAGTTCCCCGCCGGGGGCGAGTTCACGGCGCAGGGCGGCGTCGCGCAGCTCGGGGCGGAAGCGGTCGGTGTCCACCCCGCGCCCCCACAGCCGGATGCGGCCGATGCCGTGCTCCTCCAGGTCGCGCACGGCGGCGGACGAGGGGGCGAGGGTGCGGTCGGCGGCTCCGTGCACGGCGCGGAGGCGGCGCCAGGCGGTGCCCTCGCCCGCCCCGACGTACGTGCGCGCGTAGCCGGCGAGGTCCGTCTGGTAGACGGCGACGGCGGGAATGCCGAGCCGGGCGGCGGCCGTCATCCCGCGCACGCCGAGGACGAACGGCCCGGCGAGGTGGACGATGTCGGCGCGGTGTGCGGCGATGGCGGCGGCCACCCTGCGGCTGGGCAGGGCGACGCGTACCTGGGGATAGCCGGGCAGGGGCAGGGAGGGCACCCGGACGACGGCGCAGGGGGCGTCGGCGTCCTCGGCCGGGTCGGGGACGGCGGGGGCGATGACGAGCGGGGCGTGGCCCCGCCGGACGAGGTGGCGCGCGGTCTGCAGGGCGCAGTGCGCCACTCCGTTGACGTCGGGAGGGAAGGATTCGGTGACGATGACGACACGCATACGGGTGTTGTCGTCGCGCTTGGCGTGTACCCGCCGACGTCGATCTGGACGGGGAGGGAACGTCCCGTGAGCGTTTCGCCGCGGGGTGCCGGCACGACGGCCCGGCAAGGCGCCGGGGGCACCCTCGGGCCCCCGGTGGGGCACCCGGACGCCGGGCGCCGTTCGGACGCCGTACGCGGAACGCCCGGACACCCGGGGCGGGGCCACGGTCGGCGGGGTCTCCGCCGCAGGCCGCGCCGCTCCGGGGTCCGGGCAGCGGGACGGGATGGATCAGACCTGGGGAGGGGTCAGGTCTGGCAACGGGTCAGACCTGGAGGTCGGGCCCTATCCGGTTGCGTACCGCGGTCTGCACCTCGGCCTCCTCGGCCGGGTCGGCGGCGAGGCGACGGAGGCGCTCGGCGACGCGCACGTCACCGGTCTCGGCGTGCAGGGCCGCGACCTCGCGCGTGGTCTCCTCGCAGTCCCAGAGGCATTCGACGGCGAAGCCGGTCGCGAAGGTGGGGTCGGTGGCGGCGAGCGCGCGGGCCGTGCGGCCGCGCAGCTGGGAGGAGGCCGTCTCGCGGTAGACGTGCCGCAGGACGGGGGCCGCGCAGGCGATCCCGAGGCGCCCGGCCCCGTCGACCAGGACGGCGAGCTCGGGAGCGTCGGGCCCGGCGGAGCGTACGGTCCCGCGCAGGGCGCCGAGGACGAGGGTGGCGTCCTGGGCGGTGCCGCGGCAGGCGAGGACCTCGGCGGCGGCGGCACCCAGGGCGTCGGTGCGCCGGACCCACGCGCGGGCGCGGGCGACCGCGTCCTCGCCGCACATGCGCCGGTAGGCGGCGACGGCGGTTTCGGCGGCCGCGGTGGAGTCACCGTCGGCGGCGGCCTCGACGAGGTCGAGGACGGCGGGGTCCCGTGACGCGGCGAGGTGGTGCAGGGCGGCGCCCCGTGCCCCCTCGGCCCCGTTGCGGGCGGCGGCGAGGAGCTCGGGACGGTCCTCGGGCCCGGCGACGGCGGCGAGGCAGCGGGCGGCGGGCCCGGACAGCTCGGCGCCGCGCTCGTACCCCTCCTGCGCCCAGTCCAGGACGGCCCGGACGCTCCAGCCGGGGCGGGGCCCGGCGGGGCGCATCTGGCGCTGCCAGCGGTCGAAGGAGCCCTGTTCCCTGGCGGCCCTGACCCGGGCGCCGACGGCGTCGCGCGCGTCCTCGGCCCACAGGCGCCAGGGGCGGGGCTCGAAGGCGTCCCGCACGGTGGCGGCCAGCTCGGCGTCGCCCTCCGGACCGGCCGGGAAGCGGGCCAGTACGGGCAGGGCGAGCGCGCGCAGCCCGGCGTCGTCGTCGCGGAGTGCCAGCTCGTCCAGGGCCCAGGCCCAGTTGGTGCCGGTCGCGGCGTAGCGCCGGAGCAGCAGCAGGGCGTCCTGGCGCCCGTAGGAGGCGAGGTGTCCGAGGACGGCGAGCGCGAGCCCGGTCCTGGCCTCCTCGGTGTCGAGGTGGTCCTCGGCGCCGAAGAGGTGCGCCTGGATCTCTTCGAGACCTCCGTGGAGGTCCAGGTAGAGCCGGGCGTAGTAGAGGGAGCGGTTCTCGACCTGCCAGTCGTGGCGGGGGTCGTCGAGAACGCAGTGGTTGAGGGCCGCGAGGGCCTCGGCGCGTGGCGCGGCGAGCGCGTGCAGGGTGCCGTCGCCGCGGCCCCGCTGCAGCAGGCCGAGCAGGGTGCCGCTCGGCGCTATGACTGGTTCGAACATGGGAAGACGCCTCACATCAAGCTGTCGACACGACCGGGGGGTACCGGGATGACCCGGGTCAGGCTGTACATCGCTGTACGCCTAGGCCGTGCGGCGACATGTCGGGCCGCTCGTCGTCCTGCGCTTGCCAGTGACCATCTTCCTCTGCCTCTCGTCGGTGGCCCGATTTGCCGGGCCCGACGTCATGATGACCCACCCATTTCGCCGCCGCGACCACATTTACGATGCCGCTCTCACCTGGGGTTCAGCGCCCGTTCACCGGGATCCGAAGAGCTCCAGGAGATCTGCCTTGCCGAACATGCGGGCGGTGTCGACGGCGGACGGAGTCCCGGCTTCCGGATTTGCGCCGCCGGCGAGGAGCGCGCGGATCACGGCGTCCTCGCCCTTGAAGACGGCACCGGCGAGCGGGGTCTGGCCGCGGTCGTTCGCGCGGTCGGCGTCGGCGCCGCGCTCCAGGAGGGCGGAGACCGCGGCGGCGTGGCCGTGGTAGGCGGCGAGCATGACGAGGGAGTCGCCCTTGTCGTTGGTGAGATCGGCGGGCGCGCCCGCGTCCACGTAGGCGGCGAGGGTGTCGGCGTCCCCCGTGCGCGCGAGGTCGAAGACCTTGGACGCCAGCTCGATGACCTCGGGGTCCGGAGTCTCGCTCATCGGATGGTGCCGCCTCTCCTGCCGTGCCGACGTCGTGCCGCCGAGGCGGCCGCGCCGGGAATCACCGTGTTGACCTGCGCACGGCAAGCGCCGCCGTACGAGTGAATCGACAGGGTACTGCCCGTTCGGTGACATGACCGCGCCCGTCCACGGCAAAGATCACCGCAGTCCGTCCCCGGGACACCCCTAGCGCACCCGGGGCATTTCGCCACCCGGCGCGGTGCCCGGCGTCCGCCGGTCAAGTGAAATCCCCATTTTTTCACCCATATGCACCTTTAGTCACATAGATACTTGCTGTGAACTTGGAAGGACTCATGGTGACTGTCCCCTCAACCAGGAGAACAACCAATGATCCTGTCCATCTCAGGCGTGGTCCTGCTCGGCATCATCTGCTTCCTGTTCTTCAAGAAGGACGGGATGAAGGCATCACACGCCCTCGTCAGCGCGCTGTTCGGCTTCTACCTCGCAGGCACCGCCATCGCCCCGAGCATCACGGCGGGCGGGCAGAGCCTCGCCGGCCTTCTGGGCGGGATCAAGTTCTGACGCCCTTCCGTCCCTTCCACCCCTTCAGGAGTACTTCGTGGCCCGGCGACCACTCCCCCGCATTCTGAGCAGCGGCAGCGCACAGATCGCTCGTAGTCGAGAGATCGCGCGCACGGCCGCCGACAGCGCCACCGACGTGCTCCATCCACTGATCACGGTCTCCCGTGGTCTGCGGAAGCTGGCCGCGACCGCGCGCGCCAGGTGGGCCGCGACCCCCAAGGAACGGCGTGGTCCCACGTTGCTCCTGGTCGCGGCCTGCGTCCTGGTCGTCGCCCTCATGCCGTACGGGCCTCTCCTCGCCCTCGTCGCGCTCATGGGCGCGGCCGCCTGGAAGGGCCGGGAACGCCCGGTCGTCAAGACCGGCCCCGACGAGGCCGAGATCGCCCGGCTCAAGGGCCTGTACGAGGCCCTCGTGCCGTACTTCTCCGTACCCGAGGACCCCTCCCCGCTCTTCTCCCACGGCGGCGAGTGGAGCGGCGCCTTCGGGGAGTACGCCTTCGACGACGACGGGCGGCTCACCCGGCTGCGGATCGCCTACCCCCCCTACTTCACCGACGGCGAGCCGGCCGCACGCGCCCGCATCGAGCAGCTGCTGCACGCCAAGTCGGGGCGGGGCCGCGAGTACCGCTTCGACTGGGACGAGGAGGGCAACCGGCTCGTCCTGAGCGTGCTGCCCGCCCTGCCCACCACCATCGCCGCCCAGCGCTTCGTCACCGTGCCGGGCGAGACCGTCCTCGGCTTCACCGACGCGGACGCCGTGCAGCGGACCGTGCCGGTGGTCGCCTCCGACGGCACGGAGGACGCACCGGCCGTCGTCTGGCGCACCGGACCCCGCTCCACCGAGCCGCACCTGCTGGTCGTGGGCCAGCCGGGCAGCGGCACCACGTCCCTGCTGCGCTCGATCGCCCTCCAGGCCCTCCCCCACGGCGACGTGCTGATCGTCGAGGGCGCGGGCACCGGCGAGTACGCCTGCCTGACCGGCCGCGACGGCGTCCTCGCCGTCGAGTGCGGGCTCGCGGGCTCGCTGGCCAGCCTGGAGTGGGCGGCGCACGAGACGGAACGGCGGCTGATCGCCGCGAACCGGGCCCGGCAGGCGGGCCACCCGGCGCCGGAGGACACCCGGCGGCCGCTGTGGATCCTGTTCGACCGGCCCAGCGTCCTCGGCCACCTGGCCGCCGCCGACGGCCGCCCCGACCCGCAGGAGCTGCTCCAGGTGCCCCTGCGGCACGGACGCGCGGCGCACGTCACGGTGGTGGTCGCCGAGCAGTTCGACAGCACGGACTCCCTGGGCGAGGCCGTACGGGCCCACACCAGGGCCCGGATCGTCCTCGGCCCGGCCGCGCCGGAGCAGATCGCCGCCGTGCTGGGCTCCGCGCCGCACACCACGCCCACGCCCGACGTCCCGCCCGGCCGGGGCTACGCGCGCCTCGGCGCGGGCCCGGTCCTGCGCCTCCAGGTGCCGGCGACGCCCGACCCGTACGACGACGCGACGAGCGAGGCGCACCGCAAGGCGGTCCTCGACCTGCTCCCTGAGCGCGGCACGGCCGAGGTCGCCGGGACGATCCCCGGCATCGCGCCCGAACCGGCCCCGGCACCCCGCGCCGAGGCCGAACCGGCCACCGCGCCGCTGACCCGGCCGGACCCCGGCCCGGCGCCGCTGCACGCCCCCGTCCCGGCGGAGGGCTGAGCACCGCCCCCACGCGCGGGAGAGGCCGGTACGGACCCAGCGGTCCGTACCGGCCTCTCCCGCGTCGTACGCGCGCTACGCCACGAAGGACCGCGGCGACTCGGCTCCGCCGACCCCGCCCGACTCGACCAGCCGGGCCGCGGCGGCCAGCCGTGCGGCCGCCTCGTCGGCGACCGGCCCGCCGACGGTGAAGGGCAGCCGGATGAACCCCTCGAAGGCGCCGTCGACGCCGAACCGCGGACCGGAGGGGACGCGGACGCCGACCCGCTCGCCCGCCTCGGCGAGGCGGGAGCCGGAGAGGCCGCCGGTACGGACCCACAGGGTCAGCCCGCCGCGCGGCACGGCGAACTCCCACTCCGGGAGTTCCCTGCGGAGCGCGGTGACGAGCGCGTCCCGGTTGTCCCGGGCCTGGTCGCGGCGGAGGGTCACGGCCTCCTCCCAGCCGCCGGTCCGCATGAGCCAGTTCACCCCGAGCTGTTCCAGCACGGGGGTGCCGAGGTCCGCGTACGCGCGCGCGGCGACCAGGGAGCGGATGACGTCGGGGGCGGCACGGACCCAGCCGATCCGCATGCCCGCCCAGAACGCCTTGCTGGCGGAGCCGACGGTCAGGACGGTGGAGCCGGCGGGGTCGAAGGCGCAGACCCGCCGGGGCATCCGCAGGTCGTCGTCCAGGTGGAGCTCGGTCATCGTCTCGTCGACGACGAGCACGGTGCCGGCCGAGCGGGCCGCCTCCACCAGCCCGCGCCGCTGGTCCTCGTCGGCGAGCGCACCGGTCGGGTTGTGGAAGTCGGCGACGACGTACGCGAGGCGGGGCGCGGCGTCGCGCAGCACCTGGCGCCAGCGGCCCAGGTCCCAGCTGCCGAGGCCCTCGGACATGGCGACCGGCACGAGCCGGGCGCCGGCCTCCCGCATGAGCTGGAGGATGTTGGCGTACGAGGGCGACTCGACGGCGATGCGCTCGCCGCGTCCCGCGAAGAGGTGGCAGATGGCGTCGATGGCGCCCATGGCGCCGGTCGTGACCATGATCTGCTCGGGCATGGTGGGGATGCCGCGCGCGGTGTAGCGGTCGGCGAGCATCTGCCGCAGCGCGGGCAGCCCGGCCGGGTAGTCCCCGTGCGTGTGGGCGTACGGCGGCAGCTCCTCCAGGGCGCCCTGGACACCCCGGGTGAGCCAGGGTTCGGGTGCGGGCAGGGCCGCGCAGCCGAGGTCGATCATCGAGCCGAGGGCCTCCGGCGGCAGCGGTTCGAGACCGCGCGCGGGCAGCGGGTTCCCGGCCGGTACGGCGGTCCAGCTGCCTGCCCCCCGCCGGGATTCGAGGAAGCCCTCGGTGCGCAGCGCCTCGTAGGCTGCGGCCACCGTCGTACGGCTGACGGTGAGGGCGACGGCGAGTTCCCGCTCGGCGGGCAGCCGGGCGGCGACCGGGACGCGGCCCTCCAGGACGAGCAGGCGGATGCCGTCGGCCAGGGCGCGGTACGCGGGCGGCTTGCGGGCGCCGGGTCCGGCGGGCCGCGGCTGCTGCGCCTGGAGCTGCCGGGCAAGCTGGGCCGGCCCCACAGCCGAAGTCCACTGAGCCATCGAAATCAGTCCACCTTCATCGAATTGGCCATGGTTGGCACCCGATCCCCCGCCACAGAGTGTCACGAGCCAGTCCACTACCACCACCCTGGGGGGCAGTCCCTTGTCCATCGCCTCCGGCCTCCACGGCCGGCACCTCACCCGTCGGCTCGTCCAGCTGTACGTCGGGCTGACCCTGTACGGGGTCAGCTCGGCGCTGCTCGTGCGCAGCGGTCTCGGCCTCGAACCCTGGGGCGTCCTCCACCAGGGTCTCGCCGAGAAGACCGGGCTGACGATCGGTGTGGTGTCGATCGTCGTCGGGGCGGCGGTGCTGCTGCTGTGGATCCCGATCCGGCAGCGGCCGGGGCTCGGCACGGTCTCCAACGTCTTCGTGATCGGCCTGGCGATGGACGGCACCCTGGCGCTGGTCCCGGACGTCCACGGGCCCGCCGGGCGGATCGCGCTGCTCACGCTCGGCATCCTGCTCAACGGGGTGGCGACGGGCCTGTACATCGCGGCCCGCTTCGGGCCGGGTCCGCGCGACGGCCTGATGACCGGTCTGCACCGGCTCACCGGCCGTTCGATCCGGCTGGTGCGGACGGCGATCGAGATCGCCGTGGTCGCGACCGGCTTCCTGCTCGGCGGCTCGGTCGGCGTCGGCACGGTGCTGTACGCACTCGCGATCGGGCCCCTCGCCCAGTTCTTCCTGCGCTGGTTCGCCGTCCCCGAGCCGGGGTCCGTGAGCCCGGAAACCGCCCCGGAGGCGGGCTCGGAGCCCTCCGCGGTCGCCCCGGACGCGGGCTCCGCCTCCTCCCCGGCCGCCCCGGAGCCGGACGCCGGCCCCTCCGCGGTCGCCCCGACGACACCGGGACAGGCCATACTGCGGCGGTGACTCGCGTACACCACCCTTATCTCGACCATCCCTCCCCTCTCGCGTTCGCCCATCGCGGCGGCACGGCGAACGGCCTGGAGAACACCGCGGCCGCCTTCCGCCGGGCCGCCGCGGCGGGCTACCGCTACTTCGAGACGGATGTGCACACGACGGCGGACGGGGCCCTCGTCGCCTTCCACGACGCGACCCTCGACCGGGTCACGGACACCTCGGGCCGCATCCGCGACCTGCCCTGGGACGCGGTCCGCGAGGCCCGGGTGGCGGGCAAGGAGCCGCTGGCGCTCTTCGCGGACCTCCTGGAGGAGTTCCCGGAGGCCCGCTGGAACGTGGACCTCAAGGTCGAGTCGGCCCTCGTCCCGCTGGTCGAGCTGATCCGCCGGACCGGCGCCTGGGACCGGGTCTGCGTGGGTTCGTTCACCGAGTCCCGGGTGGTGCGGGCGCAGCGCCTCGCCGGCCCGCGGCTCGCCACCTCGTACGGGGTGCGCGGGGTGATCGGGCTGCGGCTGCGCTCCCTCGGCATCCCGGCGGCGCTGCGCGCCGGCGCGGTGGCGGCGCAGGTCCCGGAGCGGCAGGGCGGGGTCACGGTGGTCGACCGGCGCTTCGTCCGGGAGGCGCACGCGCGCGGGCTCCAGGTCCATGTGTGGACCGTGAACGATCCGGACCGCATGAACTCTCTCCTCGACCTGGGGGTCGATGGCATCATGACCGATCGACTGGAGACGCTGCGTTCGGTGCTGACCGAGCGGGGTGCGTGGGTCTGAGCCGCGGTCCCCGTGCCACGGGGACGGCTCACGGGGACGAACGAGGGGGCGCGGCCTTGACCGCTGACACCACCGAGCCTGCGGAGTACACCGCAGGCCCCGCCGAACGGCGGCGCGAGCAGCGGGGCTGGTACTTCTACGACTTCGCGTGCTCCGTGTACTCGACGAGCGTGGTCACCGTGTTCCTCGGCCCGTACCTCACCTCGGTGGCGCGGGCCGCGGCCGACGCCGAGGGCTTCGTGCACCCGCTCGGGATACCGGTGCGGGCGGGCTCGCTCTTCGCGTACACCGTGTCGGCGTCGATCGTGGTCGCGGTCCTGGCGATGCCGCTGGTGGGCGCGATGGCGGACCGTAGCGGCCGGAAGAAGCCGCTGCTCGCGGCGGCGGCGTACCTGGGGGCGGCGGCCACCGCGGGGATGTTCTTCCTGGCGGGCGATCGCTATCTGCTCGGCGCGTTCCTGCTGATCGTGGCGAACGCCTCGCTGTCCGTCTCGATGGTGCTCTACAACGCCTATCTGCCGCAGATCGCGGAGCCGGACGAGCGGGACGCGGTCTCCTCGCGCGGCTGGGCCTTCGGCTACACCTCCGGCGCGCTGGTCCTGGTGCTGAACCTGATCCTCTATTCGGGGCACGACTCCTTCGGCCTCACGGAGGGCGAGGCGGTCCGCATCTGCCTGGCCTCGGCCGGCGTGTGGTGGGGCGCCTTCACCCTCGTGCCGCTGCGACGCCTGCGCGACCGGCGGCTCGGGCCGGAGAGCCGGGGCGGGGACGGCGAGAGTGCGGTCGGCAGCGGCTGGCGGCAGCTGCGGGCGACCCTGAAGGACATGCGCCGGCATCCGCTGACGCTCTCGTTCCTGCTGGCCTACCTGGTCTACAACGACGGCGTCCAGACGGTGATCTCGCAGGCGTCCGTGTTCGGCTCCGAGGAGCTGGGCCTCGACCAGACGACGCTCATCACGGCGGTCCTGCTCGTGCAGGTGCTCGCGGTGGCGGGCGCGCTCGGCATGGGGCGACTCGCCCGGACGTACGGCGCCAAGCGGACGATTCTGGCGTCGCTGGCGGTGTGGACGCTGATCCTGGTGGCGGGCTACTTCCTGCCCGCCGACGCGCCGGTGTTCTTCTACTGTCTCGCGGCCGGGATCGGCCTGGTGCTGGGCGGGAGCCAGGCCCTGTCGCGTTCGCTGTTCTCGCATCTGGTGCCGCGCGGCAAGGAGGCGGAGTACTTCTCGGCGTACGAGATGAGCGACCGGGGGCTCAGCTGGCTGGGTCCGCTCGTGTTCGGTCTCGCGTATCAGCTGACCGGAAGCTACCGGGATGCCATCATCTCCCTGGTGATCTTCTTCGTGGTCGGCTTCGCCCTGCTCGCCCGGGTCCCGGTGCGGCAGGCGGTGGAGGCCGCGGGAAACCCGATTCCGGACCGTATTTAGACGTGGCATCGAAAGGGCGGTAGTGTACGCGTTTGGCCTGCCAGGCGGACCGTTACTGCGTGCTGCTTTGGTGAAGACACCGGGTCACATCTGCCGTCAGATGTGACAAAACGGGCACTGGTGGGTACAACAAGGGGCGGCACGACGGGCGACGCATGACCCGGCACGGGAATCTTTACCGCCGACCGGACGTTGACCGGATAACGACGACAGCGACACCTGTCCTGTGGGCGACAAGCCCGGGAGGCACGATTCATGAGTGAGCGAGCTCTTCGCGGCACGCGCCTCGTGGTGACGAGCTACGAGACCGACCGCGGCATCGATCTGGCCCCGCGCCAGGCCGTGGAGTACGCATGCGAGAAGGGCCATCGTTTTGAGATGCCCTTCTCTGTGGAAGCGGAAATTCCGCCGGAGTGGGAGTGCAAGGTCTGCGGAATCCAGGCACTCCTGGTGGACGGGGACGGACCTGAGGAGAAGAAGGGCAAGCCTGCGCGTACGCACTGGGACATGCTCATGGAGCGCCGTACGCGCGAGGAGCTGGAGGAGGTCCTCGCCGAGAGGCTGGCCGTCCTGCGCTCCGGCGCGATGAACATCGCCGTGCATCCGCGCGACAGCCGCAAGTCCGCCTAGCGGGCAACCGGTCGACCAAACGCCGCGGGGCCCGGTACACGATCCGTGTACCGGGCCCCGCGGCGTTTTCGCGTGCCCGGACCGAGGCGGCCTCCCGTCCGACCGGGACGGCCTCCCCTCATTTCGCGATCCGACCGGGACGGCTTCCCGCCTTCTCGCGGGATCCGCCCCCGGGACGGACCGGCCCCGGAAACGCCACCGCCCCCGGGACGGCTCCCGGGGGCGGTGGCGGACGACGGTCAGGGCATCAGGGGCGGGGCTCGTCGGCCCGCCGGGGGCCCTGCGGCGCGTCCTCGCGGATGACCTCACCCTGCACGACCTTTCCGTCGGGCCGGTGGATACGCACCTGCCGGAAGGCGTCCTGGAGGCTGCCGGAAGGCGCGGCGCTCATCCGGCGCTCGACGGCCTTCTCCGCGGTCCGGCCGAGGGCGGAGCGGACCTGCGGGATCAGCAGGAGCAGACCGGCCGCGTCCGAGATCAGGCCGGGGATCATCAGGAGCAGGCCGCCCAGCATCAGGAAGCCGTTGCGGTCCTCGGCGGCGGCCCGGTCCGGCGCCGGGGGCATCGCCCCGGTCTGCGCCGCGGCCTGGGCCTGCTGGAAGGTCGAGGTGAGGTTGCGGAAGGCCCGTCGGCCCGCCCGCTTCATGACGGCGGCACCGAGCACGGCGCCGCCGACGAGCAGGGCGAACACGGTCAGCCCGCCCGCCGCGTCCGCCACCAGCGTGAGCAGCCAGATCTCCAGGACCAGCCAGGCGGCGACGCCGAGCGGAACGAAGGTACGCGCGCGTGAGCGCTTGGGGGCGAGGGGAGGCGGTGCGCCGGTCGTCATGGTCCCCAGTGTGCCTGGAGCCCCGCCGGAACGTCGTAAAGGAAGGATCAGGACGTGCGCGACGGGGCCGGGGCGACCGGAGCGGAAGGGGAAGGGTCAGGAGGACTTGCGGCCGAGCAGCTTGCCGACCTTCTCCGCGCGCGCGGTCAGGCCCCAGCCGGTGACCCGCCACAGCGCCTCGACGACGATGTTCCGGCTCATCTTGGAGTCGCCGATCTCGCGCTCCACGAAGGTGATCGGGACCTCGACGACGTGGAAGCCGGCGGCGACGGCGCGGCGGGCCAGGTCGACCTGGAAGCAGTAGCCGGCCGAGGCCACGTCGTCCAGGCCGAGGCCCTCCAGGGTCTCCTTGCGGAAGGCCCGGTAGCCGCCGGTGACGTCGCGGATCGGCACGTCGAGCATCACGCGCGAGTAGAGGCTGCCGCCGCGCGAGATGAACTCGCGGGACTTCGGCCAGTTCACGATCCGGCCGCCCGGCACCCAGCGGGAGCCGAGGACCAGGTCCGCGCCCTTGAGGGCGGTGAGCAGCCGCGGCAGCTCCTCGGGCTGGTGGGAGCCGTCGGCGTCCATCTCGACGAGGACGCCGTAACCCTGCTCGATGCCCCATCGGAAGCCGGCCAGGTAGGCGGCGCCGAGCCCCTCCTTGCCCTTGCGGTGCAGGACGTGCACGTGATCGTCCTCGGACGCGATCTCGTCCGCGAACTTGCCCGTGCCGTCAGGGCTGTTGTCGTCGGCGACGAGAACGTGCGCCTCGGGTACGGCTTCCCGCACCCGCGCGACGATCGGCTTGATGTTCTCCGCCTCGTTATAGGTCGGAATGATCACCAAAGCCTTGCCGAGCGGGCCGTAACGCCTCTGGCCACCGTCGTTCACTACTGCCCCTTCGGATACAAACGCAGGACCCCACCATAGCGAGGTCCTGAGTGTGCTCCGCCGCGGCGGGTGGTGCGGGACGGCCGACGTGCGGTGCAGGGCCCGTCGTCCTTCGGTCCGACCTGGGATCCGCTGGCTGCGGGTCGACCGAGAGCCGTTGTCTACTGAACGTCCGGGCCCCACCCGGGTCGCACCTTCCGCCGGAGAAACCTTCCCTCGCGGCCGAGGCGCGGGCGGCGCTCGGCGACTGCGGGGCGGTCCGGACCGGTCGGACGTCCTGTGGTGGACGCGGAGAACCTACCCGCCGGTGACGGTCGACTGTCAACACCCGCTTGACCTGCGAGAACTACCCAAAAGCCCAGGCGGGAGGGGAAGATCCGCAGGTCGGGGACAAGCGTACGGAGCGGTTTGACGAGGTCTGAAATGTCCCCATATCACTCGTTCGGCCGTACGAACACCGTCTGTCCGTGCACCACCGTCCGCAGGCACACCGGGAGGGCGGCACCGGGCGACAGATCGGGCAGACCGGGCGTACCGGACCGGGGGTCGGTGGACCAGCGGGCGACCCGGTCGTCGGGCGCCTGGACGAGGAGTTCGCCGGTGCGCCAGACCGTGTAGTCGGCGGGGGCGCCGGGGACGAGGGTCCCCGCGTCGTCCCGGCCGACGGCCCGCCAGCCGCCCCGGGTGTGGGCGGTGAAGGCGGCCCGGACGGAGATCCGGTGCTCGGCGGTGCGGTGGAACGCGGCGGCCCTGACCGTGCCCCAGGGGTCGAGCGGGGTGACCGGGCTGTCGGAGCCGAATGCCAGCGGCACACCGGCCCGCAGCAGCGCCGCGTACGGGTTCAGGGTGCGGGCGCGCTCGGCACCGAGCCGGTCGGCGTACATGCCCTCCTCGCCGCCCCAGAGCGCGTCGAAGGCCGGCTGGACGGAGGCCGTCAGACCCAGCTCGGCGAAGGCCGCGACGGTCTCGGGCGTGAGCATCTCCACATGCTCGACACGGTGCCGGGCGGCCCGGATCCGCGCCAGGCCGAGCTTCTCGGCGGCGGCCCGGACGCCGTCGACGACCGCGGTCACGGCGGCGTCCCCGATGGCGTGGAAGCCGGCCTGGAGCCCCGCCTCGGTGCAGGCCACGACGTGCCCGGCGACCGCGGCCGCGTCCAGGTGCGCGGCGCCGGTGTGCGCGGCGTCGGCGTGGTCGGCGTACGGCTCGTGGAGGCAGGCCGTGTGCGAGCCGAGGGAGCCGTCGGCGAACAGGTCGCCGGCCGCGCCCAGGGCGCCGAGGGCGCGCGCCCGCTCGACGTCGAGATCGGCCCAGTAGCCGACGACCCGGGGGCCGGCCTCGTCGCGGGCGAGGTCCAGCAGGCCGGTGAAGTCGTCCTCGGAGGAGATCTGTGGTCCGCCGCACTCGTGCAGGGTGCCGATGCCGAGGGAGGCGGCGCGACCGCGGGCGGCGCGCTGCGCCTCGGTGCGCTGGAGCGGCGAGACGGCCGCGAAGGCGGCGGCGCGCACGGCGTGGTGGGCGTCACCGGTGAGCGGCTGCTGCCCGTCGTGGAAGCCGTCCAGGCCACGGACGCCGGGGACGAGGTCGAGGAGGGCGGTGGTGACGACGGCCGAGTGGACGTCGATCCGGGTGAGGTAGAGCGGGCGACCGCCGGTGAGCCCGTCGAGCTCGGCCCGGGTGAGCGGGCGGCGCTCGGGCCAGCGCGAGGCGTCCCAGCCGTGGCCGATGAGGATGCGGTCCCCCGGGCGGGCGGCGGCGTGGGCCCGGATCAGCTCCGCCGCGTCGGCGAGGGAGGCGGCCGAGGACAGGTCGAGGCCGGTGAGGGCGAACCCGGTGGCCGTGGTGTGCACGTGCGCGTCGACGAACGCCGGGGTGACGAGCGCGCCCTCCAGGTCGACCACCTCGTCCACCCCGGTGGCGAAGGCGTCGGCCGCCCCCTCCGAGCCCACCCAGGCGACGTGCCCGCGCTCCACCACCATGGCGGTGGCGAAGGGGTCGGCGGGGCTGTGGACTTCTCCACCGCGCAGCAGCACGGTGCGGTGTTCGACGGCAGACGCGGTGTCACTCATGCGACCAGGCTAGGACCTGACCGGAGCCGGTTTGTCCGGCAGGTCCCCTCCGGGTGGCGCCGGGCGCGTCAGATGCGCGGCGGCCTGGCTTCGTACGGGGTGGACAGGACGACGGTCGTCCGGCTGGAGACGCCGGCCTGGGAGCGGATGCGGCTGAGCAGGTGCTCCAGCTCCAGCGGCGTGGCGACCCGGACCTTGAGGATGTAGTTCTCGTCACCCGCGACGCTGTGGCATGCCTCGATCTCGGGGATGTCGGCGAGTCGGTCGGGGGTGTCGTCGGGGGCGCTGGGGTCGAAGGGTTTGACCGAGATGAAGGCGGTGAGGGGAAGTCCCACGGCCTCCGGGTCGACGACGGCGGCATAGCCGCGGATGACACCCCGCTGCTCCAGGCGGCGGACGCGCTGATGCACCGCCGACGTGGACAGGCCCGTGGCCTTGCCCAGGTCGGTGTAGCTCATGCGCCCGTCCTTGACGAGCAACTCGACGATCTGACGATCCAGCTCCTCCATGCGGTGACCCTATGGCCCCGGAAGGAGCGGGGCACAGCCGGGGGCGACCCGTATGCGGTGCTATGGGCGGTCACGGGGCACCTGCGACGGGCATGTGACGAACACCACAGGTTTGCGGACTGCCTGACGTATCGCCTCACGGTTATGCGGAGTTCCGCATGGGAAGTGCTTGCTGTGGTCGAGGCCGCACAGATCCGGCCGACCCAGCCGAGGGGGAGATCTCCATGCAGGAGCCTGTTGATTCGGTCGACACGTCCGACGAGCTCGACGCGTACGACACCTTTGAGATGTTCCGGGTCGTCTGCCCGGAGTGCGTGCAGCCCATCGCGCTGCTCGCGGACGAGGACGTGCTGCCGGAGCACGCGCTCTGCCCCACGCCGTGGAACCCCTTCGTCCTGACGGTGTGCCCGGGCACGGGCCTCTCGGCCTCCGTGGCGCGTCCCGCCGACGACACCCTGGAGGTGCAGGAGCAGGACACCGCGCTGCTCCTGACGCTCCCCCAGGGTCTCGACTGGCGGACGCAGCCCTTCTCGCACGTCGGCGGTCCGGGCTCGCGTCCGATCCGGGTGCCGCAGATGCGGCGCGCGGCCTGAGGCCGTCGTCTACCAGTAGCTTCCCCGCACCATCGCCGCGAGCGTGGCGTGGTGCAGGATCAGGCGGTCCGGGTCCCCGGTCGCCTCGACCTCCCCGAAGTGGGCCTGGCGGTACGCGATCCTGAGCATCACGATGGCGTGCCGCAGTGCCGCGTACAGGGTGTGGAACTCCATGTCCCGCGGGGTGTGTCCGGTCAGTTCCGCGTAGCGCCGTTCGACCGCGTCGCGCCGCAGGAAGCCGGGCAGGCCGGGCTGCCCGAAGCCGACGGTCAGGTCCTGGAAGAAGCGGTGGAGGTAGACCGTCCAGCCGAGGTCGACCTCGCGCGGGACGCAGGCGGCCATCTCCCAGTCGAGGACGGCGGCGGGTGTGAAGCCGTCGTAGACGATGTTCCCGATGCGGGCGTCACCCCAGCCGAGGACGGCGTCGCCCTCGTCCGCGGGCCAGTGCTCCTCCAGCCAGGCGAAGCCCGACTCGATGAGCGGCGACGGAGCGAGCCCGTCCACCACCCAGGCGTAGTAGGCGCGCTGGGCGTCGACGTGCCGGCGCAGGGGACTTCCGAGGCCGTCGGGCAGCAGGAACTCGGCCTCCTTCGCGGGGAACTGGTCGTGCAGCCGCGCCAGTACGGAGACGGACTCGGCCTCCAGGTGGGCGCGTTCGGCGTCGGTGGCGGCGTGCAGCCAGTTCCCCTCGTACGTGTAGGGCATGACGTCCGGCGGGACCCGGCCGTCGGCGCGGGCCATCACGAAGAAGGGGGCGCCGAGCGGTTCCGGGTCCTCCTCCAGCCAGAGCACGCGCGGCACGGGGACGTCGGTGTGCTCGCCGACCAGCCGCATGACCCGGTGCTGGCGGGCCATGTCATAGACGGGGAAGACGGTGTACGCGGCGGGGTCGGCGGCCAGCCGCAGGGCGCAGCCGCGCACCGGCGCGTCCGGATGGTCGAGCTCGAAGAGCAGGGTCTCGCTGGACATCCCATTGGAGCCGGGGACCGCGAGTCCGGAGACCCGGGCGCCGGGCAGGTGCCGGTCCAGCCAGACGGTGAGCCGGCGACCGAGCTCCTCGGGGTCGCGGGTGGTGGTGCGGGGGCGTGGCGTGGCGGTCAAGGCGGTCTCCTCAGCGCGCTGTCGACGTGTGGTCGGCGAAGCCGCTGGGGTCGTGGCGGCCGAAGGAGCCGTGCTCGAAGATGCCGTAGCCGGTGTGGCCGTCGAGGGTGAAGCGGGCCGCGTGGTCGGTGACCCCGTAGGCGGCCACGGGGTGGGCGGCGGGGTCCGAGAGGTCGTAGACCCGCCGGTCGGTCCAGCCGCGGCCCTGCCAGGTGCCGTGCTGCCAGTCGGTGGCGGGCGGGTAGCCGGCGCCGACGGCGAGCGGGGAGGAGGCGAGGATCTCCACACCGATCTCCAGGGGCTTTCCCGCGGGGTCGGTGAGGTGGACGGCGGCCCGCTCGGGGTGGCGGGTGCCGGGCCGGTAGGTGATGTCGGTGCGGGGCCAGCCGAGTTGGGTGTCGCGCCGGCCGTTCCGTACGAGCAGCGCCTCGTTGAGGGTGCGGTAGCCGTCGGCGTCCTCCTGGGCGATGACCATGAGGAAACGGTCCTGGAAGCGCATCGGTATCCAGAGCCAGTGGAAGCCCTCGGGGCGGAACTCGGCGGCGCGGCCGGGTTCCTCGCCGGGCAGGGGGCGCACTCCCCAGCTGCGGTCGCGGGTGCCGGTCCACTCCCCCGCGGTGACCGTGAACTCCTCGCCGCCGGCCCTGATGGTGCCCGCGCAGTGTCCGGCCTGGACGAAGCGGCGGCCTTCAAGGGTGAGCCGGCCGCCGTGGCGCTGGGTGTGGTGGGGCTCCCAGACGGCGGGGAAGTCGCCGGTCCAGGCGAGGTCGAAGGAGAGCCCGTCGGGGTCGTCGGGGTCGGCCGCGCAGTGCAGGGAGAGGCGCTTGAGGGGTTCGTCGACGGTGATGGTCAGCGGACCGACGGACAGGTTCATACGGTCGTCGCCGAGGGCGTCGGAGGCACGGACGGCGTGCAGCCGGTCGCCGGTGCGCAGGGTGGCGTACGCGTCGACGACCCCGGCGTTGGGGTAGACGCCGAGGCCGGCGATGAGCAGGGCGCGGCCCTGGTGGTCGAAGACGTGGAAGATGCACCGGTCGTAGGCGTTGCGGTCGCCGCTGACGTGGTGCTTCATCGAGAGCGGGGCCTGGTGCACGGGGTATTCGTCGAGGGCGACGGGCCGGTCGTCGGCGTGCCGGCGCTCGGACATGGCTGACCTCCTGGTCGGCGGACGCGCTTCCGCGAGAAGATCTGACGGTACGTCAGCTTCGTGACGCGGGGCCAGAGCCGTGCACCGGGTACCGGGCGAACTGCCGCTCGAATCCCCACAGGGGTGACCCCTGACCGCCGAGGCGCGTTGGTTCGGCATGACCACGCTGCACACGACACCCAGCGGCTACGGTCGGCACCGGCAGGCCGAACCGCGCGTGGAAGAATCGGTTCCTCGTCCGACGCCGAGCCTCACGCAGAGCCCTCCTTCCGGCCTCACGCCGAGCCCTCCCCCCGGCGGCCTCACGCCGAGCCCCGCGCCAGGCCCGATGCCGAGTCCGCTGCCGGGCCCCATGCCGAGCCCGCTGCCAGGCCCGATGCCGAGCCCGATGCCGGCCTCCACCGCGCCGCCGCCCGCCCCCGCTCCGGTCCGCGTGCCGTCTCCGGCCCCGGCTCCGGCTCCGGCTCCGGCTCCGGCCGTGTCCCCGGCCTCGGCCCCGGCCCGGACCGTATCCCCGACCCTGGCGTCCGCCCCCGCCCCGGAGACGACGACGCCGCCCGCACCCGTGCCGGTACCGGTGCCCGTGCCCGTCCCCACGCAGGCCCGGCCGCACGCTCCCGCCGACCCGCCGATCTACCGGGACGTGCTCTCGCTCTGGGCCAGTCACGGGCGCACCCTGCCGGGCCACCGCGACCAGGAGTGGGCCCGGCTCGCGGCCGGGCCGGTCTGGGCGGACCGCACCGTGCGGGTCAGCGGGATTCTGGTCCGACCAGGTGACGCGCGATGACCACCCGCTGGATCTGATTGGTCCCCTCGACGATCTGCAGCATCTTCGCCTCGCGCAGATACCGCTCCACGGGGAAGTCCGCCGTGTAGCCGTAACCGCCGAGCACCTGCACCGCGTCCGTCGTGACCTGCATGGCGGCGTCCGTGCTGAAGAGCTTGGCCATCGCCGCGTGCCGGCCGAACGGCCGCCCCTCGTCCCGGCGCCGCGCGGCCTCCAGATACAGCGCCCGGCCCGCCTCGACACGGGTCGCCATGTCGGCGAGCAGGAAGCGCAGGCCCTGGAAGTCGGCGATCGGCCGGCCGAACTGACGGCGCTCCCGCGCGTACGCGACGGCCTCGTCCAGTGCGGCCTGGGCCAGCCCCACGGCGCAGGCGGCGATGCCCAGCCGGCCCGAGTCCAGCGCGTCGAGCGCGATCGCGAACCCCTGCCCCTCCCGCCCCAGGCGCCGCGCGTCGGAGACCCGCACCCCGTCGAAGTGGAGCTGCGCGGTGGGCGAGCCCTTCATGCCCATCTTCCGCTCGGGAGGAGCCGCGGTGAGCCCCGGCGCGTCCCCCGGCACCAGGAAGGCGGAGATGCCGCGGGCCCCCGGGCCGCCGGTGCGGGCCATCACCGTGCAGAAGTCCGCGATCCCGCCGTGGGTGATCCACGCCTTGGTCCCGTCGATCACCCAGTCGCCGTCCCCGCCCTCGCGGACCGCCCGGGTGCGCAGCGCCGCCGCGTCCGATCCGGCGGAGGGTTCGGAGAGGCAGTACGCGCCGAGGAGACCGCCGCCCAGCATCGCGGGCAGATGCGCGGCCCGCTGCGCGTCGGTGCCGTAGCCCGCGAGCGCGTGGCAGGAGAGCGTGTGGACGCTGACGCCCAGGCCGACGGTGAGCCGGGCCGCCGCGAGCTCCTCCAGGACCTGGAGGTACACCTCGTACGGCTGGCCGCCCCCGCCGTGAGCGGGGTCGTAGGGCAGCCCGAGCAGGCCGGACCGGGACAGGAGCGCGAACAGCTCGCGGGGGAAGCGCCCGGCGGCCTCCTCCTCCGCCGCGTGCGGGGCGATCTCACGGCGGGCGATCTCACGGACCAGGGCGAGCAGCTCCCGGGCCTCGTCGGTGGCCAGCCGGCGTTCCACGCCGTCCGGTGTGCTCTCTGCCATGGCCGGGCGCTCCTCCCTGCCGGCGCGCGAGCGGTACGCGCGCGCGAGGTGCCGGAATCGCGGGGAGTATGCCCGTTCCGCCGCGGAGCATCACACCGTCGCCGGCGGACCACACGGTTGCCGGTCGCCCCCGCCGCCCTACATCAGGCCCGCCCTGGTGACGAGCACGGCGAGCAGGACGACCAGCGTCCACCCGAGGACGTGCTCCAGGATCTTGGGGCCGTCCTCGCGCGGACCGCCGGTCCGGGCACGGGTGAGCAGGCGGGCGTAGGTGGTGGAGGTCATGGCGACCACCTTGCGCCACGAGGGCGACCCCGCGGTAGAGACGTCGGTCACGCCCTCGGAGCCGCCCCGCCCCGTCAGACGACGCCGAGAGCCGCGAGAGCCTCGCGCTGGGCGGGCGTGGGCCGGTCCGGGAAGTAGAGGTAGCAGACCCCACCTGTGCCGGAGACCACTTTGCCGCTCGCGTTGTACCGCTTGGTGCGGAGCCAGATGTTCTCCCATTGGTGCGGCCGTCTTTCCTCACTACCGTCCTCGCGAGCAGCCGAAGCGAGCGTAGGGGGTGGCGCCCGGTAGCCGGACATGGGGAAGCCCCCGGCCGCGGGTGCGGCCGGGGGCTCCGGGGAGGGTGGGGGCTCCGGGGGTGGGGTCCGCGTCAGCCCTTGGGCCCCTGGGGGCGGATGCCCCGGTCCAGGGGGGCCACGAGGTTGATGTCGTGTCGCTCCTTATAGATCAGTTTCTGGAGGTTGAAGGTCTGAACGCGCCAGGTGCGCTTGGCTTCGCCCACCTTGACGCCCATCGTGGGCAACCACTTCGAGCCGGTGGTGACGGCGTCCTGGCGCAGGAACAGCTCGTCGCCCTTCTGGTCGATACTGAAGGTGATCGTCGAGCCGGTGTCGTCGAAGTAGTCGTCGCCCACCACCTCGAAGGCAAAGCTGGTCTTTGCGACCGTCACCCGGACATCCCCAGGGCTGCCGATGGCGTCGGTCTTCAGGTCGGTGTACCTGGGATGCAGGGTGCATGCCGCGCCCTCGTAGAACTCGTCGCACCCGGTGATGTCGAAGGGGAAGACCTTCTTGGGGTTCGCCTGGAACATGGCCATCGCCTCTTCCGGGGATCCCATGTTCGACACCAGTCCCAGGTAGTTGCTGTACGAGTAGGTGTACTTCTTCGGGTAGTTCTGGTGCGGTTCGCGGTGGTAGACCTTGTGCTTGCTGCCGCGCTTCTGGTTGTACGTGCCGTTCCGCCGCGAGTCCTCCACCATCCGGTCCGAGGACTCGCGGCAGGAGGCGAAGTTGCAGTTGTCGGAGTAGTCGCCGATCACGCCGTCGGTGTCGCCGGGGACGCCGGCGCAGATGCCGTCGGCACCGCCGCCCGGTGCGCCGTGCAGGCACATGCGGCCGTCCGGGTCGGAGTTGCCGACCGGGTTGTTGTTCCCGTAGGCGTAGCCGTTCCACTGCTGCGGGTCCATCGGCGAGATCAGCGGGTCGGGGCTGATGAAGCGGCCCGTGGTCGGCTGGTAGAGGCGGACGCCGAGGCTGGTGAGGCCGGTGACGTTGTCCTTCTGGCCGGCGACGAAGCCCTTGTTGCCGGCCCAGCCCGTGGGCTGGGTGCCCCGGATGTTGCCGAAGGCGTCGGTACGGCTGCGGGTGGCCGCCAGTGTCGACAGGTCGATGCTGAGGTTGTTGGTGCCGTGGTGGTCGGCGATCTGGACGACGAACGCCCCCGCCGCGGTACCGGCCCCGGTGCGCACGATCGTCAGGCCGCCGGGGACCGGGTAGTAACGGATATCGGTGCGGGCCTTGGTGGCGTTGTCCACGGTCAGCTCGTCGTTGCCGAGGGTGAGCGTGGTGGTGGCCGGGTTGCGGCGGATCAGCAGCTGGCCGTCCGCGTCGTAGAGGTACGTCGTGGTGGTGTCGGGGACGGTCCACTTCTGCCCGGCCGGCACGGTGGTGGCGCAGTCGCCGAGCACCAGGTCGGTGCTGTCGGTGCTGACGTCGCCGGGTACCGCGAGGCAGCGGGCGGCAGCCGGGTTGTAGAAGGTGCCGTCGGCCCGGAAGGTCCAGGTCTGGTCGGCGCCGCCGTCGCAGTCCTGGAAGGTGATCGTCGAGCCGGCCGCGGTGCCCATCGCCTGCACGCAGCGGTTGCCGCTGGAGAGGGTGTTGCCCGCGGTGGTGTACCGCTGCCCGGCGCCCGTGTTGCAGGTGTAGATCTGCAGGGGACTGCCGACCGCGGTCGAAGCGCCGGCCGCATCAAGGCACTTGCCGCCGATGCCCTTGATCTGGGTGGCGGTGGTGAGCGAGGCGGGCTTGCCCTCGCTGTTCCAGGTCAGGCTGCTGGTGCCGGCCTTGCCGGCCCGGTAGGAGGTGGTGGCGCCGGTCTCGTCGTATTGGAACCGGTCGTTGTTGGTGGCCGTGCCGGTCTTCGTGGTGGCGAGCAGCAGCGCGTGCGGGCCGCCGGTACCGCCGCCGGTGGCGGGCGCGGAGGTGGGGTTGTTCTGCTGCCCCGGGGCGCCGAAGGTCTGGGTGGTGACCGCGTCCTTGGTGGTGTCGCCGGCCGGGTCGTGGACGGTCAGCTTGGTGCGGTTGCCGGTCAGGTCGTATGCGTACTCCTGCCAGTAGGGGGCGGGGCCGCCGACGGTGGTCTTCGCCGGGGCGACGGCGCCGCTGGTCGGGGAGGTGTTCGTGCAGGAGCCCTGGTCGGCGCTCTGGTGGGTCAGCGGGTCGGGCCGGGTGATGCCGCCGGTGTCCGACCACGCCGTGGTGAGGCGGCCGAGGTGGTCGTAGTCGAAGCACTGCCGGTCGGTCTGCGCGGGGGTGTTGTCCGCGATGCTGGTGAGCGAGGTGATCCGGCCGGCCTGGTCGTAGGTGTAGCCGGTCTGCTGCACCGCGCCCGTGGTCGAGGTCTGCTTGTCGACGAAGTGGTCGCGGAGCCGGCCGGTGGCGTCGTCGTAGACGGAGGTGGCGACGACCTGGGAGGCCCACGGGTTGACGGTGGAGCGGATCACCCGGCCGTAGGCGTCGTACTCGGTCTGCGTGTCGTAGGTGGTGGCGCCGGCGAACTTGTACAGCTGGCCGTAGTCGTTGTACGAGTACGCGATGTCGTCCAGCGGCAGCCCGCCGAGGGCCGGCAGGACCGTGCCCGTGGGCTTGCCGGTGATCGCGCCGTAGGCGGTGCTGACGCTGTACGTGAAGGTGCCGGAGGTCAGACCGGCGTCGGTGCCGGGCATGGTGATGGTCGTGCCGGTGATCCGGGCCTCGTTGTCGTACCCCGTCACGGCGCTGGTGTACGCCTTGCCCGTGGCGCCGCCCACGTACCGGGTGGAGCCGGCGGGCTTGCCCTTGCCGCCCGGGACCGTGTCGAAGGTCCAGCCGGCCAGCTGCTTGGCGCCGCTCACCGAGCCGTCGTACAGGCCGGTCTTCCGTCCCAGCAGGTCATAGGTGTACAGCAGCGTCCGGTTCTTGGCGTCGGTGGCGGAGACCACCCGGGAGGCCCCGTCGTACGTCTTGCCGGTGACGCCGCGGTCCGGGTCGCTCGCACCGGTCTCCCGGCCCCGGAGGTCGTAGGTGTACGACCAGATGTTGCCCGCCGCGTCCTTGCTGGTCAGGGGCCGGCCGTCGACGGTCGAGGTGAAGCGCGTGACGGTCGCGTCCGCCGCCTGCCCGGTGGGCGCCGGCGTGGCGTACTGCCACAGCTCGGTGGTGTGGCCCAGGGCGTCGGTGAACACCGACGTGGGCGAACTGCCCTGCGGCGGCAGGACGTCGGTGCGGTCCGCGCCCGGGTAGCTGGTCGTGGTGCGGTTCTGCTCGGCGCCCAGCGACCAGTTGGAGATGACGGTCACCCGGTCGCGGCCGTCGTAGGCGATCCGCTTCTGGGACGGGACGGTGCTGTCCGCGGCGGTGACGAGGACGTCCTTCGGTCCTGAAGCGTCGTTGTACCAGGCCGCGTTGGACGTGGTCTCCCGGCCGTGCGAGTCGAAACGGCTCTCCGTCACCAGGCGGCCGGTGTACGCCGGGTTCGCCGGCGTGGACTGCGTCTGGCGGGTGTGGGTGAACCCGTCCATCAGCTGGATCGAGGTGGCGCGGACCGGGGTGCTGCCGTCCACCGTCAGCTTGGCGGTGGTGACCGTGGAGGGGACGCCCGCCGTGTTGGAGACGCGGTAGCCGAACACCACGTTCGCGTTCGGGTCGGCCTCCGGCGTGCGGCCGGGGGCCCAGACCGCGGTGCGGCGGCCCAGTGCGTCGTAGGTGCTGGTCATGGTCTTGGAGTTGGGGTCCTTGACCGTCAACGGCAGGGACCGGCGGGCGTCATAGGTGGTGACGGTGTCCCAGGTGCCGCTGGCCTGACCGGGGACGGGCGCGGAGATCGTCACCGTGCCGGGCAGCTCGCCGGTGGCGGCCGGGGTGTACACGGTGCTGGTGGTGGCGCCGCCCGGGTGCTGTGGGTCCGTGCTGTTCGGGTCGGTCTTCGAGGTGACGCGGCCGTACCCGTCGTACGTGGTGGTGTCGGTGGTGGCGAAGACGGGGGAGCCGTCGGCGGCGTACCGGTCCAGCACCTCGCTCCTGGTCGGGTCGCCGGCGGCGCCGGCCTGGCCGTACGCGAGGCCGTCGTACGAGGTGCGGGTGCGCGAAAGGGTGTTCGCGGCCGTGGCGGCCGCGGTGCAGGCACCGGTCCCCGACACCTTGAGCGCCTCGGCGACCAGATCGGTGCGCTGGGCGTCCGGTCCCGCGGCGTAGCCGGTGCGGGTGCAGACGTCCGGGACCCCGTCGGCCTGCTCCAGCAGGGTCAGCGTCCGGTTGTGCTGCGCCGGGTCGGTGACCTGGGTGCTCGTACCGGTCCGCCAGCTGCCGTCGACCAGCTTCGAGCGGTTGGTGGTGCTGAGCGTGGTCCCCGCGTAGCGGGCGACCAGAGCGGGAAGCCCGGTGCGGGTGTGGGTGGCGGTGGTGACCGGGTCGACGGAGGCGTACACCGTCTGGCTGGTGACGCTGCCACCGGCCTGGGTGAGCGTCTCGGTCTGGAGGGTCTGGCCGCCGAGCCAGTCGACGTCGGTGACGTCCCGGCCGAGCGCGTCGGTCAGGTGCACGGAGCGACTGGTGCCGTTCTTCCTGACGTCACCGTCCATGCCCTGGCGGTAGGTCGTGCTGGACTGGGACTTCGGACCGTCGGTGCCGGACCCGACGGTGTTGGTGACCTTCCCGAAGCCGCGGAAGTCGCCCCAGGTACGCGCCTTGGCCTCGGTCAGCTCGCTGTCGTCGCGGTGCCAGGCGGGGCTCTCGTACGTGTAGGAGGTGATCTTCTGCGGGGTGTCGGTGGCAGTGTCGTTCTCGGTGAGGGACTTGACCGTGTAGTGGTGGAACCAGTCCAGCACCGGATCGGCGTCGGCCACCGAGCCGGGCGGGGACCAACGGACGGGGTAGCAGGCCTTGTCGTTGTCGTCCTCGGCCGCCGGCATGACGTTGTTGACGCGGGAGCAGGCGGGCAGGTTGTAGTCGACGTTGAGGACGCCGCCGGTCTCGTTGCGGATCTGCTGGATGCGCGGCCGGTTCATAATCGGCGGGGCCGGGACCAGGTTGGTGCCGTCCACCCGGTTGGGCAGCATGACGGGGGTGAAGGAGACCGCCGGCAGGTCGATGCTCGGCGTCCCGGCCTTGCCGGTGTGCCGGACGGAGTCCAGCCACAGGGCGCGCTGGCTGCCCGCGTCCTTGGGGTCGGGGAAGGACTGCGTCAGCTGGTACGAGTCCACGTCCTGCCAGGCGTTGTTCACCCGTACCTGGGTGGTGATCAGGGTGAGGCGCTTGGTGGAGAAGTAGGTCGGGGAGTAGTAGACGCAGGTGCCGGTGCTCTTGCACTCGTTGTCCACCGGCACGTCGGGCCAGTTGGCCTTGTTCGCGACGGTCCGGTTGGCCGGGTCGCAGGCCGTGCCGGCCGCGGTGCAGCGCTCGGCGACGGTGAAGTTCACCCGCGCGGCGGGCTGCAGGGCGCCCTTGGCGGCGACCTGGTCGGCCAGCTTCTGGCCGTAGGCGATGCTCTTGAGGGTGGCGGCCCGGGTGTACTCGGTCATGGTGCCGTTGCCGCTGTTCTGGCCGGCGCCGCGTTTGTACCAGTTGGTCTCCGGAGCCCAGGAGTACGTGGTGAGGTTGTCGTGCGCGTCCACCACGTGGTCGAGGTAGAGCCGCTGCCACATGGTGCACCAGGAACCGGCGCCCTTGGCGGAGTCGTAGCAGGGCTGGCCGCTCTTCGGCGAGTACACCGGCGAGGACGACACGGAGTTGGTGGTGGGGTCGCTCTTGTCGCCGCCGGGCAGGTGGTTGACGCCGAAGTAGTACGTGGTGCCCGAGGAGTCGGTGACCTTGGCGTACGCCCCGTCCCTGACGCCGTTGGCGGCGCCGGAACCGAACTCGATCCTCGTACCGTCGTCGTTCTTCAGGCGCCACACGCCGGTGGCGGCATCGGTGGTGGCCGTCGCCGAGCCCGCGTTGTCGTCACGTACCAGGACGCCCGAGTGCGAGCCGAGCGACAGGGAGGCGTTGAAACCCGCCCAGCAGGCGTCGCCCGAGTCGGGGATGCCCGCCTTGTCGCAGGGCTTGTAGACGCGCTCGATGAAGCCGGGGTTGAAGTCCCAGCCGTCGCCGATCCAGGATGCCTGCGCGTTGGTGACGGAGGTCTTGCCGTCCACCGAGGAGGAGTTGTAGCCCAGCGAGACCTCGGGGGCCATGCCGCCCAGGGTCGGCGGAAGCTGGATGGCGTGATCGTACGTCAGCGCGCCCGAGCTGCCGCCCGAAGCCCAGCTCTGCGAGGAGTTGAGCGGAGTGGCCTCGTACGTGCCGCCGGGGCCCGAGGAGTCCGTCTCCGCGGCCAGCAGCATCGGAGCCGCGGGGGAGGCGAGCAGGAGACTGCCGGCCTTCGGCTTGCCGGCGCCCGCCACGGGGGAGGGCGCGGGGGCCGCGGCCGTCGGCAGCGCCACGTCGGCCACCAGCCGCCGCGTCGCCTTGTCGTAGCGCGTGGTCAGCGGCGTACGCACCTGGCAGGACGGCACCTTCGGCGTCGTCAGCGCGCATCCGGGCAGCGTCACCAGGCGGCCGCGGTAGGCGAACTCGCCCCCGGTGGCGGCCTGCAGGCCGGCGAGGTCAAGGCCGACCTGGACGTGGGAAGCCGTCTTGGACGTACCGGACGTACCGGAGGACTGGGCGGCGAGGCTGAACAGGGCGCCGTTGACCCCGACCTCACGCGCGGAACGGTCGTCCGTGCGGACCGCCGTGACCGTGCCCACCAGGCCCTCTGCGGCCGTGCCCGACTTGGCCGTGGTGCCCTTCGGGGAGACCCACACCGGCAGGCGGCCGGCCTGGACCGGAGTCGTGCCGGGAGCGCCCGTCAGGTCGGCGCTGCCGCTGGCCGGTGCGGGGAACGGCGTCCTCGGCTTGGCCGCGGTACGCGCGGGCACCGGGTAACGAGGCTTGACCGCCTTGGTCTTGCGGACGTCGACGTCGGTGGCCTTGACCGGCTTGGTGCCGGGCAGCGGTCGGTGCGGCGGCTTCCAGATCTTCGAGAAGTCCGCTTCGGATGCCTCGGTTCCGGCCTGCGCCGCTTGCACCGCAGGGGCGCCGAGCAGCGAGGCGGTGAGCGCCAGGATGACCGGACCGGCCACCCGTGAGCGGAACGTGCGCGTTCTTCGGCGCACGCCATCGACTGACATGAGGGTTCCTCCGTCTGTGGACAGCAGAGAGACAAGGTCCCGGCCATGCGTGCCGAGACCTTGCGGAAAATAGGTATGAAGAGGGTGATTCAGGCGGCCGGAGCGATGCGATGAAAGCCCGATTCCATTGATGCGCCGATCTAAACGGGGGAAGTTAGCAGTGAACGATCGTTGAGTCACCATCAACGGCAGTTTATGGACGGGTGGGAAAGGTCACCCTGGTGGCCAATTGGCCACGACTCCGCGCAGGGGGGGCGGAATTGACCCCTCCGCCTGTTGATCGGCTGTGTCCTCGCCTGCCACAGTGCCCCGGTCCTTGCCTGTCCGATCAGGGACTCAACTCGTCTAGAGGAGTGGGCACTCGCATGTCCAATGCACGAAGAACCGGCTTGCGGAAGCCGGTTGCCGCCAGTCTGGCGGTGGGGGTCTCGGCGGTCCTGCTGCTCGCGACGCCGTATGTCGCGCAGGCCGCGCCGGTGCCTCTGCCCGATGCTTCGCCCACGCCCGAAGCATCGGCGGAGCCCGCAGAGCCCGGCACCGCGACCAGGTCCACCGCACCGTCAGGAATGTCCGCTCGTACGGGGGTCGAGCAGGCATGGGAACGGGCGAAGAGGACCGGGAAGGATGTGCCGGTCCCGGAGCTGACCACGGAGTACGCGACCACCGTCGCCACCCCGAAGGGCACGCTCCGCTCCGAGAGCCACGTGCGGCCGCAGCGCACCAAGGACTCCAAGGGACGCTGGCTGACACTGGATGACACGCTGGCCGTCCGCGCTGACGGCACCGTGGCGCCGAAGGCGTCGAGTTCGAGCCTGGTCATCTCCGGCGGCGGCACGGGCCCGCTGGCGACGATGACGGCCGAGGACGGCAGGAAGCTGTCGGTGTCCTCGCCGTTCCCGGGCGCGCTGCCCAAGCCCGTACTGCGGGGCAACGACGCGGTGTTCGAGGACGTGGCGCCCGACACCGACCTCCAGGTGAGCGCCACCAAGTACGGCGGCTACACCACCGTGGTCGTGCTGCGCACGCCCGCGGCGGCGGCCAATCCGGCCGTGCGCGACCTGGTGTTCCCCACGGTCACCGACGGTCTGACGCTGGCCAAGGGCAAGGACGGCAGCCTCACCGCGGCCGCGGGCAAGGACACCGTCTTCCGCGCCCCCGCTCCGCTGATGTGGTCGGCCGGCGAGGCACGCAAGCCCGGTGCGCGCGGTTCCCGTTACGCCGACTTCGAGGCCGCAGCCGGCCTCAGCAGCGCCGACGGACCCGGAGCCGATGCTTCCGTGGCCCAGATCCCGGTGACCCGCGCGAAGGTGGACGCCGTGACGGCGAACGGCGCGGCGGCGAACGGCGCGGCGCGGCGCGCCACGGGTGAGATCGCCCTGGCGCCCAGCGCCGAGCTGCTCGACGGTGCCGACACCAAGTACCCCATCTACGTCGACCCCTCGTGGTCCGTGGACAGCCGGGGCAAGCAGCACCACGCCTGGGTCCAGCAGGCGTACGACGCGGGCAACTACGACCGGACGGGCGCCTCCGACCGGGACCGCCCGGGCGTCGGCTACCAGGGCTGGGAGACCAGCAAGGGCATCGAGCGCGCACTGTACGAGTTCGACCTGAACGGCTACGCCGGCGCCACCATCAACTACGCCAACCTCCGCCTGGAGCAGTACATTTCGGCGGACTGGTCGTGCACGAACAAGTACCCGGTGCACCTGTACCGGGCCGGCGCGTTCGGCTCCTCGGTCAAGTGGAGCAACCACCAGATCCGCGAGTGGATCCAGAACCAGTCCATCGGCGGCAACGGCAACAGCGGTGACTGCTACGGCAACATCCCCGTGGACTTCAACGTCACCGATGCCATGCGTGACGGCATCCGCGACACCGGCACCCCACTCGCCTTCGCCCTGACCGGTCAGGAGGGCACCGGCGACAAGATCGCCTTCAAGCGGTTCGCGTACACCGCGGTGCTCAGCGCCGAGTACGACTTCCCGCCGCGCGTCCCGGAGAACCAGCGCACCGTTCCCGCCCCGCGCCGCGTGGTCGCGGGTGACACCCAGGCATGCGGTGACATCCCCGGTGAGCAGTTCGGCTGGATCACCACCCCGACGGTCACGCTCGCCTCGAAGGTCAGCAGCCCCAATCAGGGGCAGCTCACCCAGTACGTGAACATGTGGGAGCACAACACGGGCGCGACCGTGAACACGGGCTGGTCCGGCTTCGTCAGCACCGGCACCGACGCCTCGTACACCGTGCCGCTGGGCGCCATCCAGGACGGTCACAACTACGGCTGGGCGGTACAGGGCGACGACGGCCTGCTGCGCGGTCCCTCCACCACCTCCTGCCACTTCGCGGTCGACCTGACCCCGCCGGTCCTGGAGTTCGGCCAGTTCACCGACCCGGTCACCCAGTTCCCGCCGGCCGGCAACGGCCAGATCACCAAGCTGCGCCTCGGTGACACGGGCTCCCTGCCCGTCGTCGCGTCCGACCCGAGCCCGGGCGCGGGTCTGCGCAGCTCCGGACTGGCCTGCATCCAGTGGGGCTTCAACCCGCAGCTCACCGACGCCCAGCAGCAGTGCGCGCCGGCGGGCAGCACGCTCAGCGTGAGCTCCCTCAGCGTCAAGCCCCCGCACTGGGGCACCAACATCGTCTACGCGCGGGTCCTGGACGAGGCCGGTAACTCCTCGCAGACCCAGTCGTACGCGTTCTACGTACCGTGGAAGGACGGCGCGGTCGCCTTCGGTGACACCACCGGTGACGCCCGCTCCGACATCCTCGTCCCGGACACCGCGGGCAACCTGGCCACGCACGGCCGTGCCACTGACGGTGACAGCCGGAGCATGATCCCCAGCGGTACCGCCGCCACCGCGCTCCAGGCCCCGGAGGTCTCTTCGGGCCGGACGTGGAAGGACTACCGCACCGTTCACCGCGGCTCGCTCGACCCCGGCCGCAACGTGGACGACCTCTTCGTCCACCAGGAGCCCTCCACCCCCGGCGCGCTGGGCGGATCGCAGCTCTTCGCGTACGACAACACCCTCTCCGACCCGGGCCGATTCACGCTCGGCACGAAGAGCTCGGTGGAGAAGCCGCAGTGCTCGACCGACCACACCACCGCCTGCACCGGCTACCACAACGTGACGACCTGGCAGCACTCCAGCCAGATCACCCCGACCGGCCCGGCCCGCACCACCCGCACCCCGAGCCGTCAGGTCACCGACGCCACCGGCCTACTGGCCGTGGAATCCGGCAACCTGTGGTTCTACCCGGTCAAGACCAACCAGACCCTCGCCGCGCCCACCCTGGTCGACGCGAGCGGCACCTGGGACGACAGGGACCTGATGGTCCCCGGAAACGCCCTCAACATCGGCGCCACCACCGACACCGCCCCGGCGCTGTGGGTGCGCAACCGCACCAACGGCGACATCTTCCAGTACAGGCTGACCACCGCGACCCGCGCGAGCGACCAGTACGTCGTGGTCACCGGAGTGGCGGCGCAGCCCGCGACCCGGATCGGTTACGGAATCAAGGGCACGGACTACCCGCGGGTCGGCTCCGACGGCGACGTGACCGGCGATGACATCCCGGACTTCTGGGCCGTCGGCACCGACGGGACCCTGCACGCCTGGGAGGGCACCGCCGCCGCCGGCGCGGTCAACGGCTACGCCGGCTACCACGTCCGCGGTGACGCCCAGGCCCCGACGGTGCAGTGGCGCCTGGAAGGTGACACCAAGGCCATCCCCGCCAAGAACGGCAGCGGCATCTCCAACGATGCCACCGCCACCGGCGTCACCTACGCGACCGAGACCGTCGACGGACGCGCCCGCAAGGTCGCGGTCTTCGACGACGCGGCGAAGTCGGTCGTCACCGGACCCGCCAAGTCCGTCGACACCCGCCAGTCCTTCACCATCTCCACCTGGGCGAAGATGACCGCGGCGGACGGTGTGATCGTCAGCCAGGACACCGCACACGCCTCCGCGTTCATGCTGTGGGCCGACTCGGACCACTGGCGCTTCGCCATCGCCCGTGGTGACGACGACGGCTGGCCGTACGACTACAACGCCACCGTCACCCCGGCCAACACCTTCAGGCCGGGCGTCTGGACCCAGCTGACGGCCACGTACAACGCCACCACGGGCGCCATGAGCCTCTACGTCAACGGCACCCTGGCCTCCAGCGGTTACCACAGTGCCGGCACCAGCCCCGCACCCAGCGGATCGCTGGTCCTGGGCCGGTACAAGTACGTCAGCAAGCCCAGCAACCACCTCAAGGGCGCCATCGCCGGCCTGTCCGTCTTCCAGAACTACGCACCGCCGGTCACGACCACGGACCTGCCGATCCGGTACGCCGCGTCGCCCGACTTCTGTGTCGACACCCCGCAGGGCGCCAACGGCAACGGCAATCAGCCGCAGCTGTGGGACTGCAACGGCTCCGACCCGCAGAAGTTCAGCGTCAACGCCAACGGCACCCTGACCCAGAAGGGTCAGTGCGTCGCGGTCCGCGGCAACCAGACCGGCGAGGGCACTGATCTGATCTTCTGGCAGTGTCTGGGCGAGGGCGGCCAGCAGTGGCTGCCCCGAGCCGACGGCAGTATCTACAACCCGCAGTCGAACAACTGCTTCGACCTGCCGCAGGCGAAGCGGGACTGGGGTACGAAGTTCATGATCTGGGGCTGCAACGGCACTCCGGCCCAGCGCTGGAGCATCCCGACGCTCCTGACCCCGGACCTGCCGGTCGCTCCGTGACACGGTGAGCACGACGAGGGGGCGGCCCGACCGGCGGGCCGCCCCCTCACTCCGTGCCGTCCCCTCACTTCATGGTCGAAGGCGACGGGACGGCGACCGAGCCGAGGGCCCGCGACACGGCGACCAAGAGGTCCCGGTACTCGGCCTCCGCCGCACGCAGCGCCCGGACAGCCGTCACGCCCTGCTCCTTGTCCGCCGGAACCCCCCGGGCGCGGGCGTCGGCCGCGGCCCTGAACATCGCGGCAAGGCCGGCGGCGACGCTCTCGGCCTCCGTCGCGCCGCCTCGGCGGGCCTCGGCGTAGGCGTGCGCACGCACGTCGTCCGAGCAGTACGCCCCGAGTTCCAGCATCCGGTCGTGGATGTCGGTCATCCGGTCCGTGAGGCGCCGGCCGGGACCGGCGCTCCAGGGAGTGGGGAGCCGCATCCGGTCATGGGGGGCACCGGTCCCGCATATGGTCCGCCGCAGCGGGCCCAGGGCCTGCAGCGTCCGCAGCGGCCCGAAGACCTCCGCGGCAAGCCAGGGTCCGACGATGGGGATGAGGAAGCCGGCGGCGACGAGGAGGGTGCCGAGGCAGGCGAAGGACATGGCCGCCCGGTTGAGCGGTTCCCAGTCCCGACCGCCCCAGGCGGCTACGACCGCGGCCAGCTTGGCCGCACCGTAGGTGACGTTGGTCAGGAAACCGACGGCCAGGACGGTGAGCCCGAAACGCAGCAGGCCTCCGGCCGGTGTCCTCCGCTCGGACCACTCCCTGCGGAGGTCGCGCGCCCACTTCCAGCACGCGACGGCAGCCGCGGCGGCCGCCCCGGTGACAGCGAACAGGCAGAGCAGCACCATCTCGCGCATGAAAGGGGTGTTGGCGTAGTACGTCTCGAAATCACTCTGCCGTTCGACCGGCGCCTCGCCCAGGAGGAAACAGCCGATGAGCAGGCTGATCGCCACACCGTGGCCCCAGATCCAACGCCTGACCCGACGACGGGTATGAGGGAGGACCTCCACGTCCTCGCGCCAGTTCTCCATGAGGACCCGGCTGGCACAGGCGTAGGCGCAGAGGATGCAGTAGACCAGCGCCACCGAGAAGTTGCAGACGCCGGTCAACTCGTTGACGAACCTGATCGTCGGGGGCGCCGAGAAGAAGAACGCCGATGCCTGCAGGAAGATCACTGCGTTGACGCTGCGGACCACGGGACTGTGCCGGCGCCTCACCAAGGAGGGAAGTTTGACGACCAGCACGATGCCGAGCGCGGCGGCCGGGATGTAGAGATTCACGCCTTCTCGCCCTCTAACCTCTGAGCGACGCCCAGATGCGGTCGGCCACTCCGCCGAACGGTGCCGTGCCGCGCCCACGCTCCAGGTAGGGCCTGACCCGGTCGGCCAGCATCCGGCCGAACCGCTCCGCACGCCGCTCCTCTTCGAGGTCGGGCTCCGTACGGGCGGCGGCGACGTGGGCGACCGCGTCGGCGAGGTCCCAGCGGTCACCCAGCATGCGGGCCGCGGCCGAGGCACCGGCCGCGCCGCCGTGACCGCAGTGCCCCTCCTTGAGGTGCCACAGCTCATGCCCCAGGATCACGACCTGGTGCAGGGGCGAGGTGTTCGCCTCAAGGACGATCAGGTCGTACTCCCCCATGTCCAGCCACAGGCCCGTCACCGACTCCGGCGGGAACTCCTCGAACATCAGGCGCACCTCGCGCCCGCTGCACCGTGCCGCACACGCGCAGATCGCCTGCAGCAGCTCCACCGGCTGCTCGGGAACCGGCTGGGGCAAGCCCGTGAACAGCGCGTCGCGATACCGCCTCATCTCGCGCGAGACGCCCACCCCGTGCCACCCGCCCCTCGTGCCTGATGCACGGCCCCTCATGCATCGTTCCTTGCGCGTTACCGCTGGTGGGCCGTGGTCAGGCCACCGCGATCAATCGACGTCATTGTGCACCAGGGCTGTCTCGAGGGCGGCGCGGGCCTCCCGGGCGCGCTCCTCACGGGAGCGCCGCGCGACGGATTCGATCAGGGCGATCAAGGGCTGAGCGGTGTCCTCCGGCACGTCGGCCAGGGCCCGGGCGGCGTACGCGACGACGCCGAGCGAGGGGTCCACCTCGCTCGCGGGCCCCGCGGTTCGCAGGCGCCGCAGGTCCTGGTCCTGGCGCTCCACGGTCCGCTCCAGCAGGTCCTTGTGGATCTGCTGGAGGACGCGGTCGAGCGACTCTGCCGGCTCGGCGACCAGGAACTCGATCTTCTCTCCGAAGAAACCCGCGATCCCGGCGGCGTGGTCGAGGTTCGGTGCACGGCCCGTCTTGATCATCTTGTCGAGCCACTGCGCACTCGTTCCCGCGCCGGCCGCTATCTCCGCCAGGGAGTAGGCCCGCCTGCTGCCGTCCCCGGCCGCACGCAGCCGCGTCGCGCGCAGGAAGAGGATCCGCTCGACCACGCGCCGGTGGCGCGCCTCGACGACGTCCACCTCCCGCCCGGACTCGGCGGACCGCTCACCGCGCAGGAGTTCCCGGACCTCCTCCACGGCCACCCCGGAGGCGTACGAGAGCCCGCCCTCCCCCTCCACCCGCAACACGTCGTCGCGGTTCAGTCCCATGCGGTCCAACAGCGAGTCGATCCGACGCACCGTGCCCGTCAGGTCCTGAGCAGGCCCATCACTCACAAGAACTCCCGCGGTCATCGGACGAGGCCCTGACAGGCTAGCAACCGCTGTTGATCCGCCATCACCGATCCCCCGATCACACGGGCCAGGTCCTCGATCACTCCGGCCGCGAGGACCGGTTCTTCCACCAGGGTGTGCACGTCGTCGGGTAGCGCTTCGTCGAGACGGCCGTGGGGCCGTCCACGCTCACGAGATGCCGAGTGCCTGCAGTGCGCGGTGCTGGCTTGGTGTCGGCTTGGACGGCCAGTAGAGGTAGCAGACACCTCCTGTGCCGGAGACCGTTTTCCCGCTCGCGTTGTACCGCTTCGTCCGCAGCCAGATGTTCTCCCACTCGTGGCGTCGGTAGACGCGGCGGACGGCTTGGTTGTCGGGGGAGGCGGGGTCGTTGGCGATGATGTCGCCGTCGGGGGTGAAGCCGACGACGGTCATGAGGTGGCCGGAGGTGCCGTAGCCGGCGCCGGTGAGTTCTTCCTTGCGGAAGGACTGGGACGTTATGGCCGGGATGCCGGCGCTGATCAGGGATTCGAGCTCGGTGAGGGAGCGCAGCCGGGTGACGACGGCGTTCATGTCGGGGTAGGTGGCCGCGTAGGCGGCGTTGAAGGGCCAGTTGCCGCAGCCCTGGTACTGGTGGTCGTAGGTGAAGCGGGCCGCGTGGCAGATCTGCGGGTCGGCGAAGGCGGGGTTCACCCAGGCGAGCTGCTCGGCGGAGGGGCGGCGTCCCCAGTACTCGACGATCATCTGCGAGGAGGTCGGGCTGCACCACGCCTCGCCGCCGTTGTCGTACTCGGGGTACTGCCCGACGTGGGTGTTCTGCGAGTAGCGCGGCACGGTCAGCTCGTGGGAGAGGCCGGGCTCGGAGGCGGGGACGGTGAAGCGGTCCGGGATGTCGGAGGCCATCGCGCCGATCCGCCACACGGTCGGGGTGAGGTCGCTGCCCGGGGTGCGGTAGAGCGTCAGGCGCAGGCGGTAGGAGAGGAGGCGGAGGCCGCTCGCCGTGTCGTCGATGGCGAACGTGTCGGTCCACACGGTGCTCTTGCCGTCGGTCTGGTCGTCGACCGAGGTACGCCGGATGTCGTCGTCGCCGGACGCCCAGCGGCCCAGGACGTACCAGGGGGTCGCCGTCCCGTCGGAGTAGGCGCCCGACAGTTCGACCTGGAGCCAGGTGCCGGGGGGCGTGTGGGCGTTCCAGGAGGCGATGGCCTCGGTGGCGGGCACGGTCGAGGTGTGGAGCGGGGAGGTCCAGGTCGCGTACTCCCAGGCCGAGGTCCGTCCGGTGTGCGGGTCGGTGTGGTCGATCCGCCCGACGGGCGTGGCGAGGACAAGTCCGGGGCGGTGGCCGGCGACCGCCTTCGTGCCGGCCGCCGCGCCGCACCGCCAGTCGGTGAAGGAGGACCAGAAGCGGTTGTCGACGAGGCCGGGAGCCGGGGCGTGCCCGCGGCCGGTGCCGCCGGACGCCGGGTCCGGGACGGCTCCGTCGGCGCAGTCGGCGGCGGAGCAGCCGGGGACGGCCGTGGCCGGGGCGGCGGTGGCCGCCGCCGTTCCCGCGGCGGCCGCGAGCGCCGCGGCGAGGACGGTTCTGCGCGGGGTGGAACTGGTCATGGGCGGGTGACCCCCAGTCGAGAACGGCGGGTGTACGGGCCTGCTGCGCGGGGCCCACTATCGCGGCTCGCGCGGGGCGTCCGCCAGCACTTCGCGCCGCGTCGCCGTACCAATATTGGTCTCGACCACTGGCGGCGGTACCTCCCTGACCTGCGGCGGTCCCCGCTCCCCTACCCTGGTGGCCATGAACGACCTCGACCGCGCCGCGCACGCGCTGCTCCGGCTGCCGCCCTCCTGCGGGCCGGTCCGGCTGGTCGCGGTCGACGGACACGCGGGCTCCGGAAAGTCCACCCTGGCGGCCCGCCTCTCCGCCGCGCTGGGCGACGCCCCCGTCCTCCACCTCGACGACCTCGCCACGCACGAGGAGCTGTTCGCGTGGACCGGCCGGCTGCGCGAGCAGGTCCTGGACCCCCTCTCCCGGGGGGAGGCGGCCGCCTACCGGCCGTACGACTGGCGGCTGCGGCGTTTCGGGGAGGCCCGGACGCTGCCTCCGGCGCCGGTCGTCCTCGTGGAGGGCGTCGGAGCGGGCCGGCGGGCGGTGCGGCCGTTCCTCGCGTGGCTGCTGTGGATGGAGCGGGAAGCGGAGACGTCATGGACGCGCGGCCGCCACCGGGACGGTCCGGAGCAGGCTGCCTTCTGGGACGGATGGACCGTGGCGGAGACTCGCCATTTCGCCGAGGATCCCTCCCGGCCCTCCGCCGACACCCTGGTACGGGAGTGTCCGGAGGGGTACGACTGGCTTCCCGGGCCTGCTGTGACAGCGGGCCCGGACCAGATCATCACACACCGTGACGGCTTCATGTCCGTGAACTGAGTGGCCGGAAGTCCGCTTCCGCAAGTGCCTCAACTCCGCTTGACCCAAGGGGCGTACAGGTCTTACGTTCTGAATGTGCGGCTTTTCGGAGCCGACGCGGACACGAAGCCCCCGGTTGTTCCCCCGTGATCGGGGGCTTCGTTCTGCCCCAGGAGACCGCACAAGGCACCTCCCGAGGCCCTCCAAGGCCCCTTCGCGACCCCTGATGCTCACCCAGGGTCACCGCTTCCGGATCATGCGCTTCTCCTTAAGTACGCACCCCCTGCGCAGGTACGATGCCCCCAGGTGCGGTCAAATCCCGTCCATGCGATGACGGTTGTGGGGGACCCGATGGACATCGGCACGCAGGGCTCGCAGGCCCCGGCCGAGCTCGCCTGGCTGCGCGGAGTCGACGCCTACACGATGGGCGCCTATCCGCAGGCGGAGGACGAGTTCCGGACGGCGGTACGGATCGATCCCGGGATGGCGGACGCCTGGCTCGGGCTGCACGCGCTCCGGGTCGACACCACGACCGCGCTGCTGCGCATGTACCGCAACCGCGAGCGCTTCGGCGAGCAGCGGTCCCGGTACCGGCGCACCCTGAACTCCTGGTACTGGCTGGGCTGGTGGGTCCAGCCCGTCCTGGAGAGCCCGCGCGACCTGCTCCTCGCGCACGCCTCCCACTGGCTCGACGGACGGCACGTACCCGAGCTCGACCGGGCCCTCGCGGGGCTCCCGCCGGTCGACACCGACCCCCAGGTCCGCTTCCTGCACGCCTGCCGCGCCTACCTGGTCAAGGACTGGGACCAGCTCGTGCGGCACACCGAGACCCTCGTCGACGACCCGCTGCTCGGCATCGAGGCGGGACTCTTCGGCGGGATGGCGCGGGTGCGCCTGGAGATGTACAGCCAGGCCGAACCGCTGCTCTCCGCCTCGCTGATGCGCTGCCGCAGCGAGCAGCCGCAGCGCAAGGAGCTGCGCTACTGGCTCGCCCGGGCCCACGAGGGGACCGGGCGCAGCGCCGCCGCGCTGCCCCTCTACCGGGCGGTGCACCGGATCGACCCGGCGTTCATGGACACGGCGGCGCGCCTCGCGGCGATCGCCGAGTACGACGGTTTCGAGGGCTACGACGGCGTGGACGACCCGGCCGGACTCGCGACGGTCGCCCTCGGCAGCCTCGGCGGGGGCCTGGGCCAGGACGCCGCGGACACCGTGCCGGGCGCCGAGCCCGACGCAGGCGGCCTCGGCGACGGACTGCTCCTCGCTCCCGAGCCCGCGCCCCCGGTCGTGCCGGTCGCACCGCCGGAGACCGTACGGCAGAAGGCGTCGGTGCCCCACCAGCCGGCGCCACGCTTCCCCGCCGGGCCCACCGATCCGGTGCTGCTCGCGGAGGCGCTCGCCGAACTGGAGGGCATGGTCGGCCTCGAACCGGTGAAGCGCCAGGTCAAAGCCCTCTCGGCGCAGCTGGAGATGGCGCGCCTGCGCGCCGGGCAGGGACTCCCGGTCCAGCCGCCCAAGCGGCACTTCGTCTTCTCCGGCCCCTCCGGCACCGGGAAGACCACCGTCGCCCGGATCCTCGGCCGGGTCTTCTACGCCCTCGGGCTGCTCGGCGGCGACCACCTCGTGGAGGCCCAGCGGGCCGATCTGGTCGGCGAGTTCCTGGGGCAGACGGCGGTCAAGGCCAACGAGTTGATCGACTCGGCCGTCGGCGGGGTGCTCTTCGTCGACGAGGCATACGCCCTCTCCAACACCGGCTACAGCAAAGGCGACGCCTACGGCGACGAGGCCCTCCAGGTGCTCCTGAAACGGGCCGAGGACAACCGCGACCACCTGGTGGTGATCCTGGCCGGCTACCCCGAGGGCATGGACCGGCTCCTCCACACCAACCCGGGGCTCTCCTCGCGGTTCACCACCCGAGTCGACTTCCCCTCCTACCGGCCCCTGGAACTGACCGCCATCGGCGAGGTGCTCGCTGCGGCCGACGGCGACCACTGGGACGAGGAGGCCAAGGACGAACTCCGCTCGATCAGCGGGCACGTCGTGGAGCAGGGCTGGATCGACGAACTGGGCAACGGCCGCTTCCTGCGCACCCTGTACGAGAAGTCCTGCGCCTACCGGGACCTGCGGCTCTCCGGATACTCCGGCACCCTCAGCCGGGAGGACCTCGCCACCCTCCGGCTGCCCGACCTGATGCAGGCGTACGGCGAGGTCCTGTCGGGCCGCGGTCCCGCCGACCGCGGCCCACAGCAGGAACCGCCGGGCTACTGACCCCCGACGGCGGCCGGGGCCGCCGGGGTGGCCACCGGGGCGGCCGGGGCTGCCGCCGAGGTGGCCGGGGCTGCCACCGGGGTGGCCTGACGGGCTCCCGGCCCGGGGGGCGGCTGCACCCGGTGCGCGGGGTCGCGGACCTCGCCCACCAGCATCTCCAGGACGTCCTCCAGGGCGACCAGGCCGAGGACCCGGCCGGAGCCGTCCGCGACCTGGGCCAGATGGGTCGCGGCGCGGCGCATCACGGTGAGGGCGTCGTCGAGCGGCAGCTCGGCGCGGACCGTCGCCATCGGCCGCCACAGCCGCTGCGGCACCGCCCGCTCCCGTTCCTCCAGGTCGAGGACGTCCTTCACGTGCACGAAGCCCATGAAGGTGTGGTGGGCGCCGGCGCGGACCGGGAAGCGGGAGTACCCGGTCCGTACGGTCAGCTCCTCGATCTCCCGCGGGGTCACCGACGGCGGGACCGTCACGAGGGAAGCGGAGGCGATGAGGACGTCCGTCACCGGGCGGCTGCCCAGTTCCAGGGCGTCCTCCAGACGCTCCTGCTCGAACGGGCCGAGCAGTCCGGCCTGTCCGGCGTCCTCGACGAGCCGGCCGAGCTGGGCGCTGGTGAAGACCGCCTCCACCTCGTCCTTCGGCTCGACCTTGAACGCCCGCAGGACCAGCCGGGCGCAGGCGCCGAGCGCGGCCGTCACCGGCCGGCAGAGCCGGGCGAAGCCGACCAGGCCGGGGGCGAGCCAGAGCGCGGTCCGCTCGGGCGCGGCCATCGCGAGGTTCTTCGGCACCATCTCGCCGATGACGAGGTGGAGGAAGACGACCGCGGCGAGGGCGATGACGTAGCCGAGCGGATGGATCAGCGCCTCGGGCACCCCGACCGTGTGGAAGACGGGTTCGAGGAGGTGCGCGACGGTCGGCTCGGCGACGGCGCCGAGCGTCAGCGAGCAGACGGTGATGCCGAACTGGGCGGCCGCCATCATCTGCGGCAGGTTCTCCAGTCCGTGCAGGACCTGCTTGGCCCGGGCGCCGCCGAGCGGCTCGATCTGGCTGCGGCGGACGGAGACGAGCGCGAACTCGGCTCCGACGAAGAAGCCGTTGGCGAGGACCAGGACGACGGCGAAGAGGAGCTGAAGCGTGCTCATCGGACGCCCTCCGGGACCAGCGGGGCGGCGCCGGACGCCGCGCCGACCGGATCGAGGTCCGGGTCGGGACCGGTCCGGACGATCCGGACGCGCTCGGCCCGGTAGCGGTCGACCTGGCGCACCGAGAGCCGCCAGCCGGGGAGTTCGGCCCGGTCACCGGGGGCGGGAATCCGCCCGAGGAGGTCGGCGACGAGCCCGGCGACCGTCTCGTACGGCCCGTCGGGCACGTCGAGACCTATCCGGCGCAGGGTGTGGACGCGGCAGGAGCCGTCGGCCTCCCAGGCGGCATGGCCGTCCTCGGCGGGGGCGGCGGCCAGTTCAGGGCGTCCGTCGGCGACCGTGTCGTGTTCGTCGCGGACCTCGCCGACGAGCTCCTCGACGATGTCCTCCAGGGTGACGACACCGGCCGTGCCGCCGTACTCGTCGACGACCACCGCGATCGGCTGCTCGCGGCGCAGCCGCTCCAGGAGGGTCTGCACGGGCAGCGTCCCGGGGACGAGGAGCGGCGGGACCGTGATCCGGCCGACGGGGGTGCGCAGCCGGGCGGAGGGCGCGACGGCGAGGGCGTCCTTGAGGTGGACCATGCCGACGACCTCGTCGATGCGGTCGCGGTAGACCGGGAAGCGCGAGAGGCCGGTGGCCCGGGTGAGGTTGAGGACGTCGGCCGCGGTGGCGTCCCACTGGAGGGCGCTGACCTTCACGCGCGGGGTCATGACCTGCTCGGCGGTGAGGCCGCCGAGGGACAGGGTCCGTACGAAGAGGTCGGCGGTGTCCTGTTCGAGGGTGCCGGCCAGCGCGGAGTGCCGGGCGAGCGAGACGAGCTCGCCGGGGGTGCGGACCGAGTCCAGCTCCTCGGTGGGCTCGACGCCCAGGAGCCGGACCAGCCGGTTGGCGACCCGGTTGAGCAGGGCGATCACCGGCCGGAACAGCGCGGAGAAGTGGCGCTGCGGGGTGGCGACGAAGCGGGCGACCTGGAGCGGCCGGGAGACCGCCCAGTTCTTCGGGACGAGCTCGCCGACCACCATCTGGACGGCGGAGGCGAGCAGCATCCCGATCACCACCGAGATCCCGGAGACGGCCCCTTCGGGCAGTCCGGTGGCGGTCAGCGGCCCGTGGAGCAGCCCGGCGAGCGCGGGCTCGGCGAGCATGCCGACGACGAGCGAGGTGATCGTGATGCCGAGCTGGGTGCCGGAGAGCTGGAAGGACAGCTCGCGCAGCGCGGTGACGACGGTGCGGGCCCGTCGGTCGCCGGTGGCCGCGGCCCGTTCGGCCTCGGCTCGCTCGACGGTCACGAGACCGAACTCGGCGGCCACGAAGAAGCCGTTGGCGAGGATCAGGAGAAATGCCGCGACGAGCAGCAGAAGGGAGATGATCATGCCGCCGCCTCCTGGGAGGGGGCGGCGCAGGTACTACCGGACGATCCGTCCATTGCTGGAGGGAGTCACTCCTCGGGTCGAAGGGTGGCCTCGCGGGCCGCGGCTGCGGCCCTGCACACGCGAGGCGGTGGTGCCGCTCGGCACCACCGCCTCCAGAGTAGTCACGCGAACGCCCCGAGGGGCAGGGGGTCGGCCCCGGATGGGGGACGGATCGGGGTCGTCCCCTGGTGTTCCGCCCGCCCGGATCCGGGTGTCAGGCCCCTTCCGAACCCGTCCCGCGGCTCTCGGCCAGGGCCCGCAGGGCGCGGGCGTCGCGGATCGCCGCTTCCTTGGCGATGCCGGGCTGGATGCCGAGCGCGGGCAGGCTGGTGCCGTCGCTGAGGTCGAGGAAGACCCAGGCGTCACCGGGACGGAGGTTGACCTTGAGGATCTCCGCCCAGGCGAGCCGCCGGGTCCTGGTGATGTTGACGACCGTGACGCCCTCGTCGTCGGCGACGACCTTGGGGCGGCTCAGCATGATGAGCACCCCGAAGAGGAGCGCCGCGGTGAAGAAAAAGCTGACGCGCTCCCCCGGGCCCAGCCGTTCCAGCATCAGCGCGACGGCGCTGATGACGGCGAACATCACGGCCCCCACGGTCAGCAGCACCGCCCGGGTGCGCCCCGGACGGAAGGTGACCGGAAGGGCGGGCGGCGTTGACTGGGACATCGGGTTCCTCGGTGCCTGGTGGGACGTACGGGCCGGACCGTCAGAGGCGGCAGGCGTGGATGGCGGTGGTGAGGATGGCGCGGGCGCCGATCTCGTACAGGTCGTCCATGATCCGCTGCGCCTCCTTGGCGGGGACCATCGCGCGGACGGCGACCCAGCCCTCGTTGTGCAGCGGGGAGACGGTCGGCGACTCCAGGCCCGGGGTGAGGGCGACGGCCTGCTCCAGGTGCTCGGCGCGGCAGTCGTAGTCCATCATCACGTACGAGCGGGCGACGAGGACGCCCTGGAGGCGGCGCAGGAACTGCTGGACCTGCGGGTGGTCGTCCGAGGCGCCGTGGCGGCGGACGACGACGGCCTCGGAGGTCAGGATCGGCTCGCCGATGACCTCCAGGCCGGCGTTGCGCAGGCTGGTGCCGGTCTCCACGACGTCCGCGATGACCTGGGCGACGCCCAGCTGGATCGCGGTCTCGACCGCGCCGTCGAGGTGGACGACGGAGGCGTCGATCCCCTGGTCGGCGAGGTGCTTGGCGACGATGCCCTCGTAGGAGGTGGCGATCGTCATGCCGCCGAAGTCCTCGGGGCCGTTCGCCGTGCCCGGGCGGGTGGCGTACCGGAAGGTGGAGCGGCCGAAGTTCAGCGGGAGGATCTCCTCGGCGCTGGCGCCGGAGTCCAGGAGCAGGTCGCGGCCGGTGATGCCGATGTCCAGCTTGCCGGACGCGACGTAGATCGCGATGTCCTTCGGCCGCAGGTAGAAGAACTCGACCTCGTTGTCGGGGTCGATGACCACCAGTTCCTTGGACTCCTTGCGCTGGCGGTAGCCGGCCTCATGGAGCATTGCCGACGCAGGTCCGGAGAGGGAACCCTTGTTGGGAACGGCGATGCGCAGCATGGGGTGAGCTTCCTTTGCCTGGGAGTTTTCGGAACGGTGGGGCGGTGTGCTCAGAGGTGGGCGTAGACGTCGTCGAGCGAGATCCCGCGGGCGACCATCATCACCTGGACGTGGTACAGCAGCTGCGAGATCTCCTCGGCGGCCGCGTCCTTGCCCTCGTACTCGGCGGCCATCCAGACCTCGGCGGCCTCCTCGACGACCTTCTTGCCGATGGCATGGACACCCTTGTCCACCAGTTCCGCGGTGCGGGAGGTGGCCGGGTCGCCGGTCTCGGCCTTGAGCTTGAGCTCGGCGAAGAGCTCTTCGAAGGTTTTGTTCGCCATGATGGTCCTAAGAGTACGGGGTGAGGGTCGCGTGCTCAGCGCCAGGGTTCGCTCACCGTGCGCAGTGTGGTCGCGGTGGCGACGGCGGCGGTGACGGCCTCGTGGCCCTTGTCCTCGGTGGATCCTTCGAGGCCGGCCCGGTCGAGGGCCTGCTCCTCGGTGTCGACGGTGAGGACACCGAATCCGACGGGTACGCCGGTGTCGATCGAGACCTGGGTGAGGCCGTGGGTGACGCCCTGGCACACGTACTCGAAGTGCGGCGTTCCGCCGCGGATCACGACGCCGAGCGCCACGATGGCATCGTAGCCGCGCCCGGCGAGTACCTTCGCCACGACGGGGAGCTCGAAGCTGCCGGGGACGCGCAGCAGCGTCGGCTCGTCGATGCCGAGCTCGCTCAGGGCGCGCAGGGCGCCGTCGACGAGTCCGTCCATGATCTTCTCGTGCCACTGGGCCGCGATGACCGCGACGCGGAGGTCGCCGCAGTTCTTCACGCTGAGGACGGGTGCGCCCTTGCCGCTCATGATTCTCCTAGCCGGTCGTACGTACGTGATTACTGGTTGCCGCAGGTGGAGGCCGGGGAGCCGTCCAGCCAGGGCAGGTCGTGCCCCATCCGGTCCCGCTTGGTGAGCAGGTAGCCGAGGTTGTGCTCGCCGGCCGTGACGGGCATGGGCTCGCGGCCCTCGACCGTCAGGCCGTAGCGGGTGAGGGCCTGGATCTTGTCGGGGTTGTTGGTCATCAGGCGCAGGCTGCGGACGCCGAGGTCGGCGAGGATCTGCGCGCCGGCCGCGTAGTCGCGGGCGTCGGCGGGCAGGCCGAGTTCCAGGTTGGCGTCGAGGGTGTCGCGGCCGCGCTCCTGGAGTTCGTACGCGCGCAGCTTGGAGAGCAGTCCGATGCCGCGGCCCTCGTGGCCCCGCAGGTAGACGACGACGCCGCGGCCCGCCTCGGTGATCCGGTCCATGGAGGCGTGCAGCTGCGGGCCGCAGTCGCAGCGCTGCGACTGGAAAATGTCGCCGGTCAGGCACTCGGAGTGGACCCGGACGAGGACGTCCCGGCCGTCGCCGATCTCGCCGTGGACGAGGGCCACGTGCTCGACGCCGTCGACGGTGGAGCGGTAGCCGTACGCGGTGAAGTCGCCGTGCGCGGTGGGGAGCCGGACCTCGGCCTCGCGGCGGACGGTCGGCTCGGCGGAGCGGCGGTAGGCGATCAGGTCCTCGATGGAGATGATCGTGAGGCCGTGCTTGCGGGCGAAGGGGACCAGCTCCGGGAGGCGGAGCATGACGCCGTCCTCGCCGGCGATCTCGACGATCGCGCCGGCCGGGCGCAGGCCGGCCAGGCGGGCGAGGTCGACGGCGGCCTCGGTGTGACCGTTGCGGACGAGGACGCCGCCGGTCTTGGCGCGGAGCGGGAAGATGTGGCCGGGGCGGACGAAGTCGGTGGGCTCGTGGCCGCCGCTCGCCAGCATCCGCAGGGTGGTGGCGCGGTCGGCGGCGGAGATGCCGGTGGTGACGCCGTGGGCCGGGCCCGCGTCGACGGAGACCGTGAAGGCCGTGCGCATCGACTCGGTGTTGTGCTCGACCATCTGCGGGAGCTGGAGGCGCTCCAGCTCGTCCTCCTCCATGGGGGCGCAGATCAGGCCGCGGCACTCGCTCATCATGAAGGCGACGATCTCGGGGGTCGCCTTCTCGGCGGCGATGACGAGGTCGCCCTCGTTCTCGCGGTCCTCGTCGTCGACGACGACGACGGGGCGGCCGGCGGCGATGTCCCGGATGGCCTGCTCGACCGGGTCGAGGGCGAGGTCGCCGGCGTCCCAGGGGTGAAGCGCGCTCATGCGTGTGCTCCTTCCAGAGCGACAGACGTACGGGTCCGGAGCCACCAGTCGCGCATGCCCCAGATGACGAGGGCGAAGTAGATGACGTAGACCAGGCCGGAGAAGGCCAGGCCGCTGTTGAAGGCGAGGGGGACGCCGACGAGGTCGACGAGGAGCCACGCGAACCAGAACTCGACGAGGCCGCGGGCCTGGGCGATCATCGCGACGAGGGTGCCGACGAAGATGTACGCGTCGGCCCAGGGGCTCCAGGAGAGCGACGGGTAGAGGGTGAAGAGCCCGCCGACTGCGAGGGTGCCGACGGCCGCTCCCGCGACGAGCAGGCCGCGCTCCCGCCAGGTGGCGAAGCGGACGGCGATGGAGCCGTCCTGGGCCTGCTGCCGGCCGCGGTTCCACTGCCACCAGCCCCAGGCGGCGACGCCGATGACCAGGAGCTGCTTGCCGACGCCGCCGCTGAGGTGGGCGGAGGCGTAGGCGCCGACGAGGATGACGCCGGAGAGCAGCTGGGCGGGCCAGGTGAGGATGGACCGGCGCCAGCCGAGCGCCAGGGCTATGAGCCCGATCGTGTTGCCGATCATGTCGGACCACATGATGTGCTGGTCGAGGACGGTGAACGCCTCGGAGTTGAGCCAGTTCACTTCTCGTTCTCCTTGGCGTCGGCGCCGAGCAGCCGCTCGACGTACTTGGCGATGACGTCCACTTCGAGGTTGACCGGGGCGCCGGACCGCTTGAGGCCGAGCGTGGTCAGGTCGAGCGTGGTGGGGATGAGGCTGATGGTGAACCAGTCGTCGGCGACCTCGACGACGGTGAGGCTGACGCCGTCGACCGTGATGGAGCCCTTCTCCACGACGTACCGGGAGAGGTGGGCGGGCAGGCCGACCTTGACGAGTTCCCAGTGCTCGGAGGGGGTCCGGTCGAGGATGGTGCCCGTGCCGTCGACGTGGCCCTGGACGATGTGACCGCCGAGGCGGCCGCCGACGGCCATGGGGCGCTCCAGGTTGACCCGGGAGCCGACTTCGAGGGCGCCGAGGCTGGACCGCTTGAGGGTCTCGGCCATGACGTCGGCGGTGAACTCGCCGTCGCCGAACTCGACGACCGTGAGACAGACACCGTTGACGGCGATGGAGTCGCCGTGCTGGGCGCCTTCCGTGACCAGGGGACCGCGCAGCCGGAAGCGGGAGGCGTCCTCCAGCTGCTCGACGGCGACGACCTCGCCCAGTTCTTCGACGATTCCGGTGAACACGGTCAGGCTCCCTTGAAGGTGGCGGTGATGCGGACGTCGGGGCCGATGCGGACGGTCTCGGTGATGTCGAGCCGCAACGCTTCGGTGATGGTGGTGATTCCTGCGGCGGCCAGCGCCTGGGGGCCGGCGCCGAGGAGGACCGGGGCGAGGTAGCCGACCACCTGGTCGACGGCGCCCGCGGCGACGAAGGCGCCCGCGAGGGTGGGGCCGCCTTCGAGGAGGACGGAGCGGACACCGCGCGCGTGCAGGGCGTCCAGGAGGGCGGGGACGGAGAGGCCGCGCTCGGCCCTGGGGAGGCGTACGACCTCGGCGGGCGGGGTCCCGGCTTCCCCGGTGAGCGGGATCCCCGCGTCCTCGGCGATCGCGATGAGGGTGGGGGCGGCCCCGTCGAGGACCCGGGCGCCGGGCTTCACGGCGGTCGCCTCGGTGTCGACGACGACCCGCAGCGGCTGCACGGCCTCGTCGATGCCGCGGACGGCCAGATGGGGGTCGTCGGCGCGGGCGGTGCCGGAGCCCACGACGACGGCGTCGGCCTCGGCGCGCAGCCGGTGGACGTCGGCGCGGGACTCGGCGGAGGTGATCCAGCGGGAGGTCCCGTCGGCGGCGGCGATCCGGCCGTCGAGGGTGGCGGCGTACTTCCAGCGGACGAAGGGGCGGCCGTGGCGTACGGAGGTGAGCCAGGCGATGTTGACGGCCTCGGCCTCGTCCTCCAGGAGGCCCTGGGCTACCTCGACACCCGCGGCGCGCAGGGTGTCGGCACCGCCGGTGGCCTGCGGGTTCGGGTCGCCGACCGCGTACACGACCCGGCTGATCCCGGCCTCGATCAGGGCTTGGGCGCAGGGGCCTGTGCGGCCGGTGTGGTTGCAGGGTTCGAGGGTGACGTAGGCGGTGCCGCCCCGGGCCAGGACACCGGCCTCGCGCAGGGCGTGGACCTCGGCGTGCGGGCCGCCGGCGCGGCGGTGCCAGCCTTCGCCGACCTGGTGGCCGGAGGCGTCGGTGACGACGCAGCCGACGACGGGGTTGGGGCTGGTCGCGCCGAGACCGCGTGCGGCGAGCTCGACGGCGCGTCGCATGGCGGTGATGTCGGCCTGCTGGGCCACCGGGTCCTCCTGCCTCTTCGGGCACGGACTCCGGGGCCTGTCGATGACGACAGAGAGCGGGAGAAACGCCTTGCGCAGGGTGCGCCGGGGCCGCTGCCTGCGGGTACGCCGAGGGGTTGTGCCACGGCGACCAGCGGACGTACGGCCGGCACACCCCTGGAAGGGGTCACCCGCCGCGCACTGCCTCCCATCCGGACTTTCACCGTCGGTCCAGGAATTTCACCTGGTCAACCGGCCGCTGGCTGCGGACGGGTCGCGGACTATACCGCCGGTTCGGAATTACACCGACCCCGGAGTGCGCTGCTGCTGATACAGGGCCAGTGTGCCACGGACGCCGTGGGGCGATGCGGCCGAGTCCCTGTGGTCTGGCTCACAGAGTCCCACACAACTCCAATATGGTCCAGACCTATTGACGCACTGGTCTAGTCCTCTTAATCTCCGTGTCACCTCAGAGGTTCCGGTCCGACGGCGTGCGCACTCCACGGGCCCAACACGACCCACCCCCTTGTTCGTTGTGTTCACTCTCCCCCTACGCCCAGCGGCGTGTGGTGCCCCCACCCAGGAGGAACCGATCGTGTTGTCCCCCACGACCAAGAGAGCCTCGCTGCTCGCTTCCGGCGCGGCCGTCGCCGGGCTGCTGCTCAGCTCCCTGGCCGGCGGCGTCTCGTACGCGGCCGACAACGAGTCCTGTCGCCCCGACGGGCTTTACAAGACCCCCGGCGTCGACGTCCCGTACTGCTCGGTCTACGACACCGAGGGCCGCGAGAAGATGGGCGCCGACCACCAGCGCCGCGTCATCGGCTACTTCACCGGCTGGCGGACCGGCAAGAACGGCCAGCCCGCGTACCTGGCCAAGGACATCCCGTGGGAGAAGATCACCCACATCAACTACGCCTTCGGCCACATCGGCGGCGACAACAAACTGTCCGTGGGCACCGACGGCCCGGACAACGCCGCCACCGGGATGACCTGGCCCGGTGTCGCGGGCGCCGAGATGGACCCGGCCTACGCCTACAAGGGCCATTTCAACCTGCTCAACAAGTTCAAGAAGCAGCACCCCGACGTCAAGACGCTGATCTCGGTCGGCGGCTGGGCGGAGACGGGCGGCTACTTCGCGGACAACGGCGACCGGGTCAACTCCGGTGGCTTCTATGCGATGGCCACCAACGCCGACGGTTCGGTCAACCAGGCCGGGATCGACACCTTCGCCACCTCGGCCGTCGACTTCATCCGGAAGTACGGGTTCAACGGCGTCGACATCGACTACGAGTACCCGACGACCATGAAGGACGCCGGAAACCCGCTCGACTGGCAGCTCGCCAACGCGCGCCGCGCCGGTCTGGTGCAGGGGTACGCGGCCCTCATGAAGTCCCTGCGCGAGAAGCTGGACACGGCCGGCGCCACCGACGGCAAGCACTACATGCTGACCGTCGCCGCCCCCTCCTCCGGCTACCTGCTGCGCGGCATGGAGACCTTCCAGATGCAGAAGTATCTGGACTACGTCAACATCATGTCGTACGACCTGCACGGCGCCTGGAACGAGTACGTCGGCCCCAACGCCTCGCTCTTCGACGACGGCAAGGACGGCGAGCTCGCCGCCGCCAACGTCTACGGTTCCTCGCAGTACGGCAACATCGGCTACCTCAACACCGACTGGGCGTACCACTACTTCCGCGGCTCGATGCCGGCCGGCCGCATCAACATCGGCCTGCCGTACTACACCCGCGGCCACAAGAACGTGCAGGGCGGCACCGACGGCCTGTGGGGCAAGGCATCCGCGACCACCTGCCCCGCCGGCGCCGGTCTGACCAAGTGCGGTGACGGTGCCACCGGCATCGACAACCTCTGGCACGACAAGGACACCAACGGTGTCGAGTCGCCCGCCGGCTCCAACCCGATGTGGCACGCCAAGAACCTCGAGAAGGGGATCGTCGGCGACTACGTCACCCAGTACGGCTTCCCGGCGAACACCACCCTGACCGGCACCTACGCCCGCAAGTACGACGCGACCCTGGTCGCGCCGTGGCTGTGGAACGCGCAGAAGAAGGTCTTCCTCTCCACCGAGGACGAGCAGTCGGTGGCCGCCAAGGCCGACTACGTGGTCAACAAGGGCATCGGCGGCACCATGGTGTGGGAGATGGCCGGCGACTACGGCTGGAACGCCACCAAGGGCCAGTACGAGATGGGCTCCACGCTCACCTCGGTGATGTACGACAAGTTCAAGGCGGCCGCCCCGTACGGCGCGAAGAAGTCCAACGCGGCCCTGCCGACCCAGGCCGTGAAGATCGACACCCAGTTCACCGAGTTCAAGCTGGGCGACTCGAACTACCCGATCACGCCGAAGATCAAGATCACCAACAACACGGCGGCGACGCTGCCCGGCGGCACGGAGTTCCAGTTCGACTACGGCACGTCGGCTCCGGCCAACGCCTCCGACCAGTCCGGCTTCGGCACGAAGGTCATCAGCAGCGACCACACGGGCAGCAACGTCGGCGGCCTGAAGGGCGACTTCCACCGCGTCTCCCTGAAGCTCCCGGCCTGGCAGTCGCTGGCCCCCGGCGCGACCGTCGACCTGGCGTTCAACTACTACCTGCCGGTGTCCACCCCCTCCAACTGGACGGTGAACATCAACGGCACGACGTACGCCCTCGCCGGTGACCTGGCGCGCGGCACGACGGTCGTGGAGCCCGGCTCCACCACGCCGCCGACCACCCCGCCGACCACGCCGCCCACCACCCCGCCGACGACTCCCCCGACCACGCCTCCGACGACCCCGCCGACGACGCCGCCCACCACGGGCTGCACCACCGCGGCGTACGTGGCCGGCACCGTCTACAACGCGGGCAACGAGGTCTCCCACAAGGGCCACAAGTGGAAGGCCCAGTGGTGGACCCAGAACGAGGAGCCGGGCACGACCGGCGACTGGGGTGTCTGGAAGGACCTCGGCGCCTGCTGATCCCCACCCCCTGAAACCCCCCGGCGGCGGACGCTCACGGCCCTTGCCCGCCGCCGGGCTCCCTCTCCGCGCCGCGCCCCCCCTGTCCGGGGCGCGGCGCGGACGCGTTCCCACGCCCCGGCGGCCGGGCCGAAGACAGGAGCACGATCCTGGTGACCGACGGCACGGGGACGCTCGGACGAGCACGACATCCGTGGGACGGATTCCGTCACACGACATTCGGGTGACGGAATCCGTCGTCGGTGGTCTCCGACGGGGTGGCGCGGCCGGACTCCGCCGAAGCCGGATAGCGTTCCCGCGTCAGTGCAGTGAGCTCGGTTCGACCGCATCCAGCATCTCGCCCCCGTCGCCGACGTCGTGGAAATGCCGTCGCCACATGCTCGCCGAAAGGTTCTGCGCGATGACCATCATGTCCTCGACAGCACGTTGTCTCGGGTTGGTGATGCTGGTGCTGGGAATGACCACACCGGCCGCCGCGGCACCGGCGCCCCCCGACCTGGGACACGCGGGCCGCTGGCTCACCGACGACCAAGGCCGGGCGGTCACCGTGCACGGCGTGAACATGGTCTACAAGAAACCGCCGTACTTCCCCGCGGCCGGAGGATTCGGCGAGAAGGACGCCCAGTTCCTGGAGGACAACGGGTTCAACGCGGTGCGGCTGGGTTTCGCGTGGAACGCGGTCGAGCCGCAGCCCGGCGTCTACGACGACGCCTACATCGAGCAGATCGCGCAGACCCAGCGACTGCTGGCCCGCCACCACATCTACAGCCTCGTCGATTCCCATCAGGACGCGTACAACGCGTCGGTGGGAGCGAGCTGGAGCGGGTTCCCTGCCTGGGCGACCTACTCGGACGGTCTCCCGGTCCAGCCGAATCCGGGCTTTCCGCTGGTCTACTTCACGAGCCCCGCACAGAACCAGACGTGGGCGAACCTGTGGCGCGACCGCGCGGCGCCCGACGGCGTGGGACTGCAGGAGCACTACGCGGCCATGTGGGCGCACGTCGCGCGACACTTCGTGGACCAGCCGTACGTCCTGGGCTACGACCTGATCAATGAGCCGTGGCCCGGCTGGGAATACCCGACGTGCTTCCCGAAAGGCTGCCCCGGATTCGAGACCGGTGTGCTCGCGCCGTTCGAGGCGAAGGTCATGAACGCCATCCGCCGGGTCGACGAGAACCACCTGCTGTTCTACGAGCCCTCCCTGACCAACGACTTCGGTACGCCGAACTGGATGCCGAATCCGACCGGTGATCCGAAGGCGGGGATGAGCTTTCACGACTACTGCCTCGGCAAGGTCGACACCTGTGTGACCAACGGACTGGATCGCTCGGCCGCCGAAGGCGTCGTCGGGGTGGTGACCGAGTTCGGCGCGACGACGAACGCGGCGAAGCTGACCACGCTCGCCGACCGGTTCGACGCCGACATGGTGTCGTGGATGTTCTGGTCCCAGCCGCAGGATCAGACGCCCGACCATCCCCAGGAACCGCCGACCGGGCCGAATCTGATGGACCCGTCGATCGTCCGCCCGTATCCCCGCGCCGTCGCCGGCACCCCGCAGCAGTGGCATTACGACAGCACGACCGGGACGTTCACCCTCCGGTACAGCACCCGCCGCGCCGATTCGGGGCAACCGTTCGCCGACGGCGCCCGCACCGAGGTGTTCCTGCCGGAGAGCGGCTACCCCGGCGGCTACCGGGTCGAGAGCCAGGGGGCCGACGTCGTGTCGGCACCCGACGCCCGAGTGCTTCAGCTCGCCACCGGCCCCGGGCAGGACACGGTGCAGGTCACCGTGACCCGACGGTGACCGGCACCTGCGGCAGGCATGTCGTCACCTTCCCGTCCGCCCCACGACGCGCAGGTGACGACAGGCCCTAGATATAAAACTGCCGGACGTTGGTTACACATGGGTCTCCGAACAGACGGAGATCTGCCATGCCCCCTTCGCTGGAACAGCAGCGGGACCGTCAGGCC
>NZ_JBHWAQ010000035.1:0-75294 GCF_042743475.1 Streptomyces sp. NPDC059534 | reverse complement strand
CGCCGCCGGCCCCGCCGGGGGGGCGGCGGGGGCGGCGCGGCGGGCGCCGGGGCGGGGGCGGTTGGGCGCGGGGGGGGGGGGGGGGGGGGCGCCGCGGCCCCCCCCCCACCGCCGTGTCAGCGGTACGACAGCCCGTGGCCGACCGGGTAGAGCACCTTCGCCGGGTCGTCCGCGCTCTGCACCGGGACCGGGAGCCGGCCCCGCGGCCGGGCGCGGCCGGCCAGCACCCGGACGGCGGCGCGCAGTTCGACGTCGGTCCAGGAGTACGCGGCGAGCGTCGCCCGCTGGCCGGTGATCCGGGCGATGTCGTACGGGTTGCGGATCGCGACCGTCACGACCGGCACGCCGGTGGCGACGAGCCGCGCCACGAGCGTGCGCTGCGGGCTGGTCGCGGTGACGTTGTAGGTGCCGACGACGACCACGTCCTTCCCGGCGGCCGCCGCGACGGCCTCCTCGATCCTCGCGGCGGTCGGGGTGATCCCCGTGGAGAGCGCGGTCGCGGTGAAGCCGAGTTCGTTCAGGGCCCCCGCGAGCGTCGTGGTCGGCGGGCCCGTCGTCCCGGACGGCGAGGCCGGGTCGGCGCCGACGACGAGCACCGAGCCGTGGGAGGCCGGGCTCAGCGGCAGGAAGCCGTCCTCGTTGAGGAGCAGGGTCGTCGTCGCCTCGGCGATCCGGTCGGCCTGCGCCAGATGGGCGGCGGTGCCGACCACCCGGTCGACGCCGGCCCGGGTCACGTACGCCCGCCGGAACAGGCCCAGCTTCGCCTTGAGCCGCAGAATGCGCAGGATCGATTCGTCGAGCCGGGCCTCCGTCAGCTCGCCCGCCCTGACCGCCGCCAGCACCGCGTTCCAGGCCACGTCGAGCTTCGGCGGGTTCAGCAGCTGGTCCACACCCGCCTTGAGCGCGAGGACCGGGACGCGCTCGTCCCCGTACTTGGTGCGCACGCCCTCCATGCCGAGGGAGTCGGTCACCACCACCCCGTCGTAGCCCAGCCGCTCGCGCAGGATGCCGGTGAGGATGGGCCGCGACAGGGTCGCCGGGTCCTCGCTGGGGTCCAGCGCGGGGACCACGATGTGCGCGGTCATGATCGAGTCGATCCCGGCGGCGATCGCCGACCGGAACGGCGGCGCGTCGAGCCGGTCCCACTGCTCCGGGGTGTGGGTGATCGTCGGCAGGCCGTAGTGGCTGTCCACGGCGGTGTCGCCGTGCCCCGGGAAGTGCTTCGAGGTGGCCGCGACCCCGGCCCGCTGGTACCCCTTGACCTGCGCGGCGACCAGCCCTGCGACCGCCAGCGGGTCGGAGCCGAAGGAGCGCACGCCGATGACCGGGTTGGCCGGGTTCACGTTCACGTCCGCGACCGGCGCGTAGTTCTGCCGGATGCCGACGGCCGCGAGTTCGGCGCCGGCGATCTGCGCGGCCCTGCGGGCGTCCGCGTGCGAGCCGCCGGCGCCGAGGGCCATCGCCCCCGGGAGCAGGGTGGCGGGCTCGCCCACCCGGCAGACGATGCCGTGCTCCTGGTCGGTGGAGATCAGCACCGGCACGGGGGTGGGCTGGGCGAGGGCGGCCTGCTGGATGCCGTTGGAGAGCTCGGCGATCTGCTGCGGGTCGCGGGTGTTGTGGGCCCAGGAGAAGTAGATGACGCCGCCCACGTGGTAGCGCTCGACCAGCTCGGCGGCGGTGCGGACACCGATCTCCGCGAGGTTGGCGTCGATGTCGGCCTGGTCCGGCGCGGTCGCGGAGTGGCCGTACACCCGCATCACGAAGAGCTGGCCGACCTTCTCCTCCAGGGACATCCGGTCGATGATCCGCCGGAGCTTCCGGTCGTCGTGCCGTTCGGCCTCGGCATGGGCGGGGGTGCTCACTCCGGTGACGGCGGCCGCGGCGGCTGCGGCCGTCACCGTGAGGAGGGTGCGTCGGGAGGGGGCGGGGGCGCGGTGGTGCACTGATGCTCCTTCCGGCCGTGCAGGGTGGGGGACAGGGCGGAGGAATCCCGTGAAGGAAACTTCCAGGGTGTCACGGATAGCCCGAAAGTAACTGCCAGGTCAAGGACCCGCGCAGGAATCGCCCGGTGGTAAATCCCTGGAGCCCAGGCCGCGATGGCCGTAGGGTCATCCGGTCCCACCAGCGAGGAAAGGCGCGTATGACCTTCGAGCACATCACCGTCGACACCCCCGAGCCCGCCCCCGGCGCCGTCCTGCTCGCCGGCATCCCCGGCAGCGGCAAGTCGACCGTCGCGGCGGCCCTCGCGGCCCGCTTCGTCCGCTCCGCGCACATCGAGGTCGACCACCTCCAGGAGCTGATCGTCCAGGGCTGCCACTGGCCGACCCCGGACGGCGACCCCGAGGCGGACCGCCAGATCCTGCTGCGCGCCCGCAACGGCTGCCTTCTCGCGGACAGCCTCGCCTCCGCGGGCTTCCTGCCGGTGCTCGACGACGTGGTCGTACGCCGCTCCCACCTGGACTTCTACCGCGCCCACCTCAAGGCCGTCCCGCTCCACGTGGTCATCCTCGCCCCCGGCCCCGACAAAGCCTGGGAGCGCAACAACGCCCGCCACAAGCGCCTGACGACCAACTGGGCCTTCCTGGACGAGGCCATGCGCGCCGAACTCTCCGGCGAGGGCGTCTGGATCGACAACGCGGACCTCACGATCGACGAGACGGTCGAAGCGGTCCTCGCGGCGACGGGCCTGACGCCGGAGAAGTAGGTCACCCTCCGGAGCGCGGGAACCCGCCGGTCCGGACGGCGATCGCGCGCCCTTCGCGTCGCGGGACCGGGCCCATGCGGTCCTCCGTATGGCCGGCACTCGCCACGAGGGCGGCCGCTACCTCCGCGGCGTCGTCGTCGACCCCCGTACGACCAGCTCCGCCGCGACCGTCTCCGGGCGGCCGCCCGGAGGGGGTTCCTCCGTGCCCATGGCCAGGCGGCCGGCGCGGACGCCGGCGTCGTGCAGGGGGAGGCGCACGGTGGTGAGGGCGGGGACGGCGTCGACGGAGAACGGGAGGTCGTCGAAACCGGCGACGGAGACGTCGCCGGGGATGGACAGGCCGCGTTCGCGCAGCGCCGCGCAGACGCCGAGGGCCACCGTGTCGTTGGCGGCGACGACGGCGGTGAGGTCCGGGTCGCGGGCGAGGAGCTCCGCCGTGGCCTCGTAGCCGGCCTGCCGGTCGTAGGCGCCGTGGACCGTCGGCCCCTCCGCGACGCCGGCCTCCGCCAGCGCCTCGCGGTGGCCTTCGAGGCGGTGCCGGGTCGTCGTCCGGTCGGCGGGCCCGGCCGCGTAGCCGATGCGCCGGTGGCCGAGGTCGAGCAGATGCCCGGTCAGGCGCCGCGCGCCGGCGCGGTTGTCGAAGACGAGCGCCGCCGCGTTCGCGTCGCCGACGACCGGCGGGCGCCCGCACAGCACGACCCGGGTCCCCGCCTCCGCCAGCTTGGCCAGTTTGCCCGCCGTCGCCGCCAGGTGCCCGGGGTCCTCCAGCGAGCCGCCCATGAGGATCACGGCCGCGGCCCGCTGCCGCTGGAGCAGGGTGAGGTAGGTCAGCTCGCGTGCGGGGGAGCCGCCGGTGTTGCAGACGACGGCGAGCTTCTCGCCGCCGCCGCGCCCGGACGCGCTCTCCCCGATCGCGCTCTGCGCCGCGCTCGCCATGATCCCGAAGAAGGGGTCGGCGATGTCGTTGACCAGGACTCCGATCAGGTCGGAGGTGGCGGCGGCGAGGGAGCTCGCGGGGCCGTTGAGGACGTAGTCCAGCTCGTCCACGGCCCGCAGGACGCGCTCGCGGGTCGACGCGGCGACCGGGTAGTTGCCGTTGAGAACGCGGGAGACGGTCGCCGGGGAGACCCGGGCGCGGGCGGCCACGTCCGCCAGGGTGACGGTCATCGGGTGCGTACCTCCGGGGCCCTTGTCGACGGTGATGTCGGCAGGCTAGCGTCATCGCCGACAGAAAGCGCTTTCTATCGAGGCGCGGAACGCCGGGGAGAGGAATCTTTCGTGACACGCAGGACAGTCCGCATCGCCATGAACGGCGTCACCGGACGCATGGGCTACCGCCAGCACCTCGTCCGCTCGATCCTCGCCCTGCGCGAACAGGGCGGCCTCGACCTCGGCAACGGCGAGACCCTCTGGCCCGAGCCCGTCCTCGTCGGCCGCCGCGAGCCCGCCCTGCGCGCCCTCGCCGAGCGCCACGGCCTCACCGAGTGGTCGACCGACCTCGACGCCGTCCTCGCCGACGACACCATCGACATCTACTTCGACGCCCAGGTCACCTCGGCCCGCGTCGAGGCACTCACCAAGGCCATCGCCGCCGGCAAGCACCTCTACACCGAGAAGCCCACCGCCGCCGACCTCGCCGGCGCCCTCGGCCTCGCCCGGCTCGCCGCCGAGAAGGGGATCAAGCACGGCGTCGTCCAGGACAAGCTGTTCCTGCCGGGCCTGCTCAAGCTCAAGCGCCTCATCGACGGCGGCTTCTTCGGCGAGATCCTGTCCGTGCGCGGCGAGTTCGGCTACTGGGTCTTCGAGGGCGACTGGCAGGACGCCCAGCGCCCCAGCTGGAACTACCGCGCCGAGGACGGCGGCGGCATCGTCGTCGACATGTTCCCGCACTGGGAGTACGTGCTCCACGAGCTGTTCGGCCGCGTCACCTCCGTCACCGCCCAGGTCGCCACCCACGTCCCGCGCCGCTGGGACGAGCACGGCAAGCCCTACGAGGCCACCGCCGACGACGCCGCCTACGGCATCTTCGGGCTGGAGAGCGGCGCCATCGCCCAGATCAACTCCTCCTGGACGGTCCGCGTCAACCGCGACGAGCTCGTCGAGTTCCAGGTCGACGGCACCCACGGCTCCGCCGTCGCCGGCCTGCGCGGCTGCCGCGTCCAGCACCGCTCGGCCACCCCCAAGCCCGTCTGGAACCCCGACATCCCCGTCACCGAGTCCTTCCGCGACCAGTGGCAGGAGGTCCCCGACAACGCCGAGTTCGACAACGGCTTCAAGGCCCAGTGGGAGCTGTTCCTGCGGCACGTCGTCCTCGACGAGCCGTACCACTGGGACCTGCTCGCCGGCGCCCGCGGCGTCCAGCTCGCCGAGCTGGGCCTGAGGTCCGCCGCCGAGGGCCGCCGCCTCGACGTCCCGGAGGTCTCCCTGTGATCCGGCTGCCCGAAGCCGACGGCGGCACACGGGAGTACGCCCCCCGCGCCGAACCCCTCGCCGTCCCCGCCGGCGGCGCCCTGGCCTCCCGTACGGTCTTCTCCGCCGCGCACGTCGTCGCCGACCCGTACGCCGACACCACCCCCGACTCGCCCGCCGCCGTCGACTGGGACGCCACCCTCGCCTTCCGCCGCCACCTCTGGTCCCACGGCCTCGGGGTCGCCGAGGCCATGGACACCGCCCAGCGCGGCATGGGCCTCGACTGGGCCGGGGCCGCCGAGCTGATCCGCCGCTCCGCCGCCGAGGCGAAGGCCGTCGGCGGCCGCATCGCCTGCGGCGTCGGCACCGACCAGCTCACCGGCCCGGCCGGCCTCGCCGAGGTCCGCGAGGCGTACGAGGAGCAGCTCGCCCTCGTCGAGGAGACCGGCTCGCAGGCCATCCTCATGGCCTCCCGCGCGCTCGCCGCCGCTGCCGGGGACCGGGAGGACTACCTCGACCTCTACGGCCACCTCCTGCGCCAGGCGAGCGAGCCGGTCGTCCTGCACTGGCTGGGACCGATGTTCGACCCGGCGCTCGACGGCTACTGGGGCTCCGCCGACCTCGACACCGCGACCGAGACGTTCCTGGAGGTGATCGCCGCCCACCCCGACAAGGTCGACGGCATCAAGGTCTCCCTCCTCGACGCCGGGCGCGAGGTCGCACTGCGCCGCCGCCTCCCGGAGGGCGTCCGCTGCTACACGGGCGACGACTTCCACTACCCCGAACTGATCGCGGGCGACGAACAGGGCTTCAGCCACGCCCTGCTGGGCATCTTCGACCCCCTCGCCCCGCTCGCGGCCGAGGCGGTACGGATCCTCGACACCGGCGACACCGACGGCTTCCGCGAGATCCTCGACCCCACCGTCACGCTCTCCCGCCACCTCTTCGAGGCCCCCACCCGCTTCTACAAGACGGGTGTCGTGTTCCTCGCCTGGCTCGCCGGCCACCAGGACCACTTCGCGATGGTCGGCGGCCTCCAGTCCGCCCGCTCGCTGCCGCACCTGGCCCGCGCCTACGAACTCGCCGACGGCCTGGGCCTGTTCCCCGACCCGGCGCTCGCCGAGGCCCGGATGCGCTCGCTCCTCACCGTGTACGGAGTCCCGCAGTGAACCTCGACCGCTTCTCCATCAACCAGATGACGGTCAAGCAGCTCGACCTGCCCGAGCTGGTCGCCGAGTGCGTCCGGCTCGGCGTCCCGGGCATCGGCCTGTGGCGCGAACCCGTCCAGGCGTACGGGGTCGAGGCGGCGGCCGCTCTCGTACGGGACGCGGGCCTCACCGTCACCACCCTCTGCCGGGGCGGCTTCTTCACCGCGGACGGCTGGGAGGCGGAGAACCGCGCCGCCGTCGACGAGGCCGTCACCCTCGGCACCGACACCCTCGTCCTGGTCTCCGGCGGCCTCACCCCCGCCTGCCCCGACCTGCCCTCCGCCCGCGCCCGCATCACCGAGGCCATCGGCGAACTCGCCCCCTACGCGGGGGAGCGGGGCGTCCGCCTCGCCATCGAGCCCCTCCACCCGATGTACGCCTCCGACCGGTGCGCCGTCTCCACCCTCGACCAGGCCCTGGAGATCGCCGAGCACTTCCCCGCCGCGCAGGTCGGCGTCACCGTCGACACCTACCACCTCTGGTGGGACGACCGCGCCCCGGCCGCCGTGGAACGCGCGGGCGCCACCGGCCGCATCCACTCCTTCCAGCTCGCCGACTGGACCACCCCGCTCCCCGCCGGCGTCCTCAACGGCCGCGGCCAGCTCGGCACCGGCGCCATCGACCTCCGTGCCTGGGCCGACCTCGTCGACAAGGCCGGCTACACCGGCCCGGTCGAGGTGGAGCTCTTCAACGACGCATTGTGGGCGCGTGACGGCGTCGAAGTCCTGGAGGAGACCCTCGAACGCTTCCTGGAGGTCTGACGAGCACCTCGGCCCCCTGTGCGGAGGAGTCCGAGGAGAGGCCGCCCGGCCGTGCGGGGCCGGGCGGCCGCAGGCGTACGGGCAGTCACCCGCCCAGGTGCCGCACGTCCTGCTGCTCGACTTCCTTGAGGACGCGGGCGACCGTGGCGAAGTCGTCGTCCCTGTGCAGGATGGTCAACCCGTGATGGACCGCCGTGGCGCAGATCAGGAGATCGACGACGCCCGCCGCACGGTGCTGCCCCTTCTGCGTCAGCTTGTACTGGGCGGTTTCCACCCATCGCCATGCGTCCTTGGGAACACGCACGATCCCGAACAGGGCGGAGAGGGTCTCGTCGCGGTCGTCCGGGCCGGTGGCGGTGAAGAGAATCTCCGTCCTGGTGGCCTCGCACATGCCGATGGCACCCGTTTCGATCTCGGCGTCCCAGCGCCGATGCGCGGCGGGATCGATGCCGAGGTGAACGTACGCGCTGGTGTCGACGAGGTACGTGATCACTCGGCGTCCACGCCGTGCTGGGCGGCCTTACGGGCCTCCCACGCCCGGCGAAGGGGCTCCATCTCGCCTCGCGCGCCCCGCTCCGCGAGCCGCTGGTAGGCGGCACGGCGGCGGTGACGCTGCATGACCTCTTCCAGCGCCCTGTTGATGGTGTCCTTCTTCGTGGTCGTACCGAGCAGCTTCGCGGCCTCGGCGAGTACTTCGTCGTCCACGTCCACGTTGGTCACACCCATGATCAGCCTCCATGTATGCCATGTGGGAGGAGGGCCCACATGGCATACGTGGTAGCTCCGGAGGTGTTTCCGCCGGCGCTACTTCTTCGTACCGCCGCCGCCCAGGAGGTCCCCCAGGCCGTCGCCCTGCTTCGCGGCGGCGCGCTTGGTGAGGGCGGCGAGGACCACCGGGACGAGGATGTCGACGGCGCGATCGACCGTCGCGGGCGGGAGACCGGTGCGCTTGGCGACCGCGTTCGCCGCCGGTCTGGCGAGCTTGGCGAGCACGCCGGCCATCAGCCCGCCCGCCGCGAGGCCGCCGAGCGTGGCGACGCCCTGGAGCGGCGGTTCGGGGGAGGTCACCTCGTCGACGGCCGCGCGGACCTCGTCCGCGCTGCTCGGCTCGGAGGCGGCCTGGCGCAGCTCGCCGGAGAGCTCCGTGACCGAACTGACCACGAGCTGCCGGGCCCCGGCCGCGTCGGTGCCGAGCAGCCCGGCGATCTCCCGCAGCCGCTCGTCGCCCAGCTCGGTGAGGACGTCGTCCTGGAATGAAGGGTCAGTCATGCCGGAAACGCTACGGTTCATCCCGTTTCCCGGCGCTCCGAACCGGCCCCTGTCCGCCGGTGCGTCCCTGCGTGTCCGAGCCCTTCGCTACGGTCGGTCCATGTCCAACGAGGGTCGCGGTCCCGCAGTGGTCGAAGGGGTCCTGGAGCGGATCACCTACGCCAACGAGGAGAGCGGGTACACGGTCGCCCGCGTCGACACCGGGCGGGGAGCGGGAGACCTGCTCACCGTGGTCGGGGCGCTGCTCGGCGCGCAGCCGGGGGAGTCGCTGCGGATGGAGGGGCGCTGGGGCTCCCACCCGCAGTACGGGAAGCAGTTCACGGTCGACAACTACACGACGCTCCTGCCCGCCACGATCCAGGGCATCCGCCGGTACCTGGGGTCCGGTCTGGTGAAGGGGATCGGGCCGGTCTTCGCCGACCGGATCACGCAGCACTTCGGCCTGGACACCCTCGACATCCTCGAAGAGGCCCCGGAGCGCCTGATCGAGGTCCCGGGCCTGGGCCCCAAGCGCACGAAGAAGATCATGGCCGCGTGGGAGGAGCAGAAGGCGATCAAGGAGGTGATGGTCTTCCTCCAGGGCGTCGGCGTCTCCACCTCCATCGCGGTGCGGATCTACAAGAAGTACGGGGACGCCTCGATCTCCGTCGTACGGAACCAGCCGTACCGGCTCGCCGCCGACGTCTGGGGCATCGGCTTCCTCACCGCCGACAAGATCGCGCAGTCCGTCGGCATCCCGCACGACAGCCCGGACCGGGTGAAGGCCGGCCTGCAGTACGCCCTGTCGCAGTCCACCGACCAGGGGCACTGCTTCCTCCCCGAGGAGCGCCTGATCGCGGACGCGGTGAAGCTCCTCCAGGTCGACACCGGTCTCGTCATCGAGTGCCTCGCGGAGCTCGCCGAGGACCCCGAGGGGGTCGTACGGGAGGTGGTGCCCGGCCCCGAGGGGACGCCGGTCACCGCCGTGTTCCTGGTGCCGTTCCACCGGGCCGAGCTGTCCCTCGCCGGGCAGCTCCGGCGGCTGCTGCGGACCGAGGAGGACCGGATGCCGGCCTTCCGGGAGGTGGCCTGGGACAAGGCGCTGGCCTGGCTCGCCGACCGGACCGGGGCCTCTCTGGCACCCGAACAGGAGGAGGCCGTGCGGCTCGCGCTGACCCGGAAGGTCGCCGTCCTGACGGGCGGGCCCGGCTGCGGCAAGTCCTTCACGGTCCGCTCGATCGTGGAGCTGGCCCGCGCCAAGAAGGCCAAGGTGGTCCTCGCGGCCCCCACCGGCCGGGCCGCCAAGCGGCTCGCCGAGCTGACCGGCGCCGAGGCGTCCACCGTCCACCGGCTCCTGGAGCTGAGGCCGGGCGGCGACGCGGCCTACGACCGCGACCGGCCCCTCGACGCCGACCTGGTCGTCGTCGACGAGGCGTCGATGCTCGACCTGCTCCTGGCGAACAAGCTGGTCAAGGCGGTGGCACCGGGTGCCCACCTGCTGCTCGTGGGGGACGTCGACCAGCTTCCCTCGGTCGGCGCGGGCGAGGTCCTCGGCGACCTCCTCGCCCCGGGCAGCCCCGTGCCGGCGGTCCGGCTGACCCGGATCTTCCGGCAGGCCCAGCAGTCCGGTGTGGTCACCAACGCCCACCGGATCAACGCCGGCACCCCGCCCCTCACCCAGGGCCTGCCGGACTTCTTCCTCTTCGTCGAGGAGGAGACCGAGGACGCCGCCCGGGTCGCCGTGGACGTCGCGGCCCGCCGGATTCCGGCCAAGTTCGGCCTCGACCCGCGCCGGGACGTCCAGGTCCTGGCCCCCATGCACCGCGGCCCGGCGGGCGCCGGCTCGCTCAACGGGCTGCTCCAGCAGGCCATCACGCCGGCCCGTCCCGATCTGCCGGAGAAGCGGTTCGGCGGCCGGGTCTTCCGGGTGGGCGACAAGGTCACCCAGATTCGGAACAACTATGAGAAGGGGGTCAACGGGGTCTTCAACGGTACGGTCGGCGTCGTCACGCAGCTGGACACCGTCGAGCAGCGGCTGACCGTGCGGACGGACGAGGACGAGGAGGTGCCGTACGACTTCGACGAGCTGGACGAGCTCGCCCACGCGTACGCGGTCACCATCCACCGCTCGCAGGGCAGCGAGTATCCGGCGGTGGTGATTCCGGTCACCATGAGCGCCTGGATGATGCTTCAGCGGAACCTGCTCTACACGGCCGTGACCCGGGCCAGGAAGCTGGTCGTCCTGGTCGGCTCCCGCCGGGCGATCGCTCAGGCGGTCCGCACGGTCTCCGCGGGCAGGCGCTTTACCGCACTCGCCCATCGGCTCACAGGTGACGCCCTCGTGTGAAAGATCACGGAGGGCTACCGGAACCAGGGCGAAGGGGGCAGGATAGGGAGGTTGGCGGCACTGAGTGCCGCCGATTGGCCCAATGGTCGACCCCGAGTGCACTCTCCTGAGCCAAATGGGGGATGGTAGAGACAGTCAGGGCACCTCGAAGAAGAGGCACTACGTCGGTGAGGGATGACGTGAGCGACAACTCTGTAGTACTGCGGTACGCGGACGGTGAATACACCTACCCGGTGGTCGAGAGCACCGTCGGCGACAAGGGCTTCGACATCGGGAAACTCCGAGCCCAGACCGGGCTGGTCACCCTCGACAGCGGATATGGCAACACCGCCGCCTATAAATCCGCGATCACCTACCTCGACGGTGAGCAGGGCATCCTGCGGTACCGCGGTTACCCCATCGAGCAGCTGGCGGAGCGCTCCACCTTCCTTGAGGTGGCGTACCTGCTGATCAACGGTGAGCTGCCGAAGGTCGACGAGCTGGCGATCTTCAAGAACGAGATCACGCAGCACACGCTCGTCCACGAGGACGTCAAGAACTTCTTCCGCGGCTTCCCGCGGGACGCCCACCCGATGGCGATGCTGTCCTCGGTGGTCTCCGCGCTGTCCACCTTCTACCAGGACAGCCACAACCCGTTCGACGAGGAGCAGCGCCACCTCTCGACGATCCGGCTGCTCGCGAAGCTGCCGACGATCGCGGCGTACGCGTACAAGAAGTCGATCGGTCACCCGTTCGTCTACCCGCGTAACGACCTCGGCTACGTCGAGAACTTCCTGCGCATGACCTTCTCGGTCCCGGCGCAGGAGTACGACCTGGACCCGGTCGTCGTCAACGCGCTCGACAAGCTGCTGATCCTGCACGCGGACCACGAGCAGAACTGCTCGACCTCCACCGTGCGTCTGGTCGGCTCCTCGCAGGCGAACATGTTCGCCTCGATCTCCGCCGGCATCTCGGCCCTGTGGGGCCCGCTGCACGGTGGCGCCAACCAGTCGGTCCTGGAGATGCTCGAGGGCATCAAGGCCAACGGCGGCGACGTCGACTCCTTCATCCGCAAGGTGAAGAACAAGGAGGACGGCGTCCGCCTGATGGGCTTCGGCCACCGGGTGTACAAGTCCTTCGACCCGCGCGCCAAGATCATCAAGGCGGCGGCGCACGACGTCCTCTCCGCGCTCGGCAAGTCCGACGAGCTCCTGGACATCGCGCTCAAGCTGGAGGAGCACGCGCTCTCCGACGAGTACTTCGTCTCGCGCAACCTCTACCCGAACGTGGACTTCTACACGGGCCTCATCTACCGCGCGATGGGCTTCCCGACCGAGATGTTCACCGTGCTCTTCGCGCTCGGCCGCCTTCCGGGCTGGATCGCCCAGTGGCACGAGATGATCAAGGAGCCGGGTTCCCGCATCGGCCGCCCGCGCCAGATCTACACCGGCGAGGTCCTCCGCGACTTCGTCCCGGTCGAGGCCCGCTAGAGGCTGCACGCCGACTGACGCGTCGAACCGAGCCGTAAAGAACGAGAGGCGCCCCGCCGTCGATCCCCCCACGGGTCGACGGGCGGGGCGCTTCCCTTTTCCCGGTGCGGATTCCCCCCACGGGATCCGGGCCGGGCGTCTGCGGGTGTCAGCAGAAGCTACGCGGGTCGGGCGCGATGCGGTCTGCCGGGGTACGTACGGGAGGGCCGCTCAAAGCTCCCCGGTGCACGTGCCCCGGCCAACGCTTGCCTGGAACGTCCCCCAAGACATTCCATGAACGTCCCCCAAGACGTTCTCGGCATCGCCCACTTAGACTCGCGAACAGCCCAGATGGTTACCCCCCAATATCTGTGATCTAGATCTCCTTGTGAAGGTCCTGTGCGTCACGTGTAGGTGAAATCACGTGAAGCGACGCAGTCGAAGGCTGTTGGATACGACGAACACGGACGAAAAGGCCATCGCGAGGCCGGCGATCATCGGGTTGAGCAGACCGGCCGCCGCGAGGGGGAGCGCGGCGAGGTTGTAGCCGAAGGCCCAGCCGAGGTTGCCCTTGATCGTCGCGAGGGTCCGGCGGGCGAGCCGGATGGCGTCCGCGGCGACCCGCAGGTCGCCCCGGACCAGGGTCAGGTCGCTCGCCTCGATGGCCGCGTCCGTCCCCGTCCCCATCGCCAGGCCGAGGTCGGCGGTGGCGAGCGCGGCGGCGTCGTTGACCCCGTCGCCGACCATCGCGACGGTCCGGCCCTCCGCCTGGAGCCGCCGGACCACCTCGGCCTTCTCCTCGGGCAGGACGTCCGCGATCACCTCGTCGATGCCGACCTGGGCCGCGACGGCCTCGGCGACGGCCCGGTGGTCCCCGGTGAGCAGGACCGGGCGCAGGCCCAGGCCGCGCAGCCGGGCCACCGCCTCGGCGCTGGTGTCCTTGACGGTGTCGGCGACGGTCAGGGTGCCCCGGGCCACCCCGTCCCAGGCGACGTGGACGGCGCCGGGTTCCGCCGTGCCGGGCACCTCGACGCCCTCGGCGGCGAGCAGGGCGGCGCGGCCGACGAGGACGAGCCGGCCGTCGACGGAGCCGCGCACACCGAGCCCGGGGACGTTCTCGAAGGTCTTCGGTACGGGGAGTTCGCCGCACCGCTCGGCGGCGCCGGCCGCGACCGCGCGGGCGACCGGGTGCTCGGAGGCGTGCTCCAACGCGCCGGCGAGCCGCAGCAGTTCGGTCTCGTCGGTGGATTCGGTGCCGTACGTGCCGCCGTGCACGCGCACGTCCACGAGCCGCATCCGGCCGGTGGTGACGGTGCCGGTCTTGTCGAGGACGACCGTGTCGACGCGGCGGGTGGACTCCAGGACCTCGGGGCCCTTGATGAGGATGCCGAGCTGGGCGCCGCGGCCGGTGCCGACCATGAGGGCGGTCGGGGTGGCCAGGCCGAGGGCGCAGGGGCAGGCGATGATGAGGACGGCGACGGCGGCGGTGAACGAGGCGGTCGGGTCGTCCGTCAGCAGGAGCCAGGTGACGAGGGTGCCGAGCGCGACGAGGAGCACCACGGGGACGAAGACGGCGGAGATCCGGTCGGCGAGCCGCTGCACCTCGGCCTTGCCGTTCTGGGCGTCCTCGACGAGCTTCGCCATGTGGGCGAGCCGGGTGTCGGAGCCGACGCGGGTGGCCTCGACGACCAGTCGGCCCGACACGTTGACGCAGCCGCCGGTGACGGCGGAGCCGGTGGTGACGTCCAGGGGCAGCGACTCGCCGGTGAGCAGGGAGGCGTCGACGGCGGAGGCGCCTTCGGTGACGGTGCCGTCGGTGGCGATCTTCTCGCCGGGGCGTACGACGAAGAGGTCGCCGGCCCGCAGTTCCGCGACCGGGACGCGCGTCTCGCGTCCGGCGCGCAGGACGGTCACGTCCTTGGCGCCGAGCTCCATCAGGGCGCGCAGCGCCGTGCCCGCCTTCCGCTTGGCGCGGGCCTCCAGGTACCGGCCGAGGAGGATGAAGGTGACGACGCCGGCGGCGACCTCCAGGTAGATCGAGGAGGAGGCGTGGGCGCGGTCGGCGGTGAGGTCGAAGCCGTGCCGCATGCCGGGCATGCCGGCGTCGCCGAGGAAGAGGGCCCAGAGCGACCAGCCGTAGGCGGCGAGGGTGCCGACCGAGACGAGGGTGTCCATGGTCGCGGCGCCGTGCCGCAGGTTGGTCCAGGCGGCCCGGTGGAAGGGCAGTCCGCCCCAGACGACGACGGGGGAGGCGAGGGTGAGCGACAGCCACTGCCAGTTGTCGAACTGGAGCGAGGGGACCATGGCCAGCAGGACCACGGGCGCGGAGAGGATCGCGGAGACCGTGAGGCGCTGCCGGAGGGAGGCCAGCTCGGGGTCCTCCGGCTCCTCGTGGCCCTTCTCCGGCGGGAGGGGTTCCTCGGCGGTGTAGCCGGTCTTCACGACGGTGGCGATCAGCTCGTCGACGGCGACGTGCGGCGCGTGTTCGACGCGTGCCTTCTCCGTGGCGTAGTTGACGGTGGCGGTGACGCCGTCCATCCGGTTGAGCTTCTTCTCGACGCGGGCGGCGCACGAGGCGCAGGTCATCCCGCCGATCGTCAGCTCGGTGACGGTGGTGCTGGGCATGTGCGGTTCCAAACGGGAGCAGGGCCGTACGAGGTAACCGTACGGCCCTGCGGCGCCTCCGTGGCGGGTGTCAGACCAGCTCGTAGCCGGCCTCGTCCACGGCGGCGGCCACGGCCTCGCGGTCGAGGGCGGTGTCGGAGACGACGGTGACCTCGCCGGTCTTGGCGACGGCGGTGACGGAGGAGACGCCGGGGATCTCGGAGATCTCGCCGGAGACCGCGCCCTCGCAGTGGCCGCAGGTCATGCCCTTGACCTGGTAGACGGTGGTGAGTTCGGTCTTCGTCTCTGCGGACATGGCGCTCTCCTCCTGGGGATCAGGTTCTTACGGTACCCGATTATACCCCTAGGGGGTATAAATTCCAGACCTTCAAGTCTCTTCGTCGGCCGGGCGTCCGGCCGGAGCTTATGGTAAATACCCGATATGTCGCATTCGGGGACCACGCTCATCCTGATCATGGCGATCGCCGTCCTGGCGCCGCTGCTCGCCTACGCGGTGGGGCGGAGGCTCCCCGTCCCCCTCGTCATCTTCGAGATCCTGCTGGGCATCCTCATCGGCCCCGACGTCCTGGACTGGGCCCACCCCGACGCGCTGATCGACGGCCTCTCGGAGCTCGGCCTCACCATGCTGATCTTCCTCGCGGGATACGAGATCGAGTTCGGCAAGGTCCGCGGCGACACCCTCAGGCGCTCCGCGTGGGCCTGGGCGGCCGCCCTCGCCCTCGGGCTCACCACCGGCATCCTGCTCGGCGGCGGCTACACCAAGGGCGTCTTCATCGGGGTGGCCCTGACCAGCACCGCCCTCGGCACCGTCCTGCCCGTGCTGCGGGACGCCGGTGAACTCCACGGGCGGTTCGGCTCGGTCGTCATGGCCTTCGGCGCCGTCGGCGAGTTCGGCCCCATCATCGCGATGGCGCTGCTGCTCAGCGGGCGAGGCGCCGCCGAGTCCACTGTGCTCCTCGCCGTCTTCGCCGCGCTCACGGCCGCCGCCGTCTACTGGGCGCTGCGGCCCCGCCCGCCGTGGTTCTCGAAGGTCATCGCCAAGACCCTGCACAGCAGCGGCCAGTTCGCGGTCCGGTTCGTCTTCCTGCTGCTCGCCCTGATGCTCGGGGCGTCGACGGCGCTCGGCCTGGACGTGCTGCTCGGCGCCTTCGCGGCCGGGCTCATCACCCGGCTCGTGCTGACCGGGGCGGCGCCCGGGTCGGGGCCGGAGATCCTGGAGAAGATCGAGGGCGTCGGCTTCGGCTTCCTCGTCCCGGTCTTCTTCGTGGTCACCGGGATCGAGTTCGACCTCGACTCCCTTCTCGACGGCGGCCGGACCCTGGTGCTCCTGCCGGCCTTCCTGCTGCTGTTCCTGGTCGTGCGCGGCGGGCCGGTCTGGTTCCTCGCCCCGCGGGACCTCGACCGGACGGACCGGACCGGGCTCGTGCTCTACAGCTCGACGGCGCTGCCGCTGGTCGTCGCGATCACCACCATCGGCGTGGACGACCGGGCGATGACGGCGGGCGAGGCGGCCGCGCTCGTCGGGGCCGGCATGGTGTCCGTCCTCGTCTTCCCGCTGCTCGCGCTGAAGCTGCGGGCGCGGGCGGGCAAGGGGGAGCTGCCCGCGGAGTCGATCAGCGGGTCGGAGGCGTGGTGACCGCACCGTCGGTCAGGGGGGAGAGGTAGCGCAGCAGGACCGTCTTGAGCTCGGCGACCGTCGCGTCACGCTCGGCGCCCTCGGGTGCGGCGAGCACGAGCCCCAGACCGCCCTTGAAGATCGCGAAGGTCATGCCGGCGATGCGGGCACGGGCCTCGGCGGACAGCGCGGGGGCGTAGTGGGCGATCACGTCCTGCACGCTGGTCAGCAGCGACGCGTGCAGGGCGTCGTGCTCCTCGGCGATCCGGCCGGGCACCTCGGAGCCGTGCATCAGGGCGAGGAAGACCGGGTTCGCGCAGTTGAACTCGATCATCGGGTCGACGACCACGTCGAGCAGCTCGGGCAGTGGCAGGGTGAGGTTCTCCGGGGTGAACGCCTGGCCGTGGGCCGCCCGCATCTCGTGCAGGAGGCGCCCGCCGAGCTCGAGCGCGATGGCCTCCTTGTTCGGGAAGTACTGGTAGAGCGTGCCGGGCGAGACGTGCGCCTCGCGGGCGATCGCGTTGGTGCTGGTCGCCGTGTACCCGTACGCGCAGAAGACGTTCGCGGCGGCGTGGAGCAGCTGCGCGATGCGGCGTTCGCCGCGCGCCTGGCGGCGGCGCGGCTTCTGTTCCTCGGGCATCTCTTCGGACATGACTGTCCCCAGCTCTCCTCAGCACGTTTGACAAACACGAGAGGTCGCTCGCATTCTTGAGAAACGCGAGTGATCACTCGTGTTTGCCAGTCTATGGCAATGGGCGACCCATGCGACCTGCCGGGAAGCGAGCGCAGGGGTCAGGTGAAGGGGACACCGGGGCATGGCCGAAGTCAAGAAAACAGCGCCCGGCGGGGACGGAACTCCAGGTCAAGGGGGGTCTCCGGGGGGCGGATGGACACGTCTCGTGACCGCCAGGCCGCGCCTCACCCTCCTCGTGGCGCTCGTCCTCACCGCCCTCGCGGTGCTGGCCGGCGGCGGGGTCGCCGACCGCATGGGCAGCGGCGGCTGGGAGGACCCGGACGCCGAGTCCACGTACGCGACGAAGGCGCTGGAGCGGGAGTTCCCCGGCTCCCAGCCGAACGTGCTCCTCCTCGTCGACGCGAAGACCGCGAGGACCGCGGAGGGACAGGCCGGGACCTCCGGCACCGGGGCGGCCGCGGGGAAGGCCGCGGTCGACGACCCGGCCGTCGCCGCCGAGGCCCGCAGGCTCGCCGAGCGGCTCGCCGCCGAGCCGGGCGTCGACGGCGTCGGCTCCTACTGGTCCACCGGCTCGCCCGCCCTCCGCTCCGAGGACGGCCGGCAGGCGGTCATCGCCGCCCGGATAGCCGGCGAGGAGAAGGACGCCGCCGCCGTCCTCGACCGGATCGCCCCCGAGTACCGCGGCGCGCACGGCCCCGTCGAGGTCCGCGTCGGCGGCGGGCTCGCCGTCCGCCACGAGATGCAGACCGTCATCCAGGAGGACCTGCTGCGGGCCGAGCTCATCGCCCTGCCCCTCACCCTCGTCCTGCTCGTCATGGTCTTCGGCAGCGCCGTCGCCGCCCTCCTGCCGCTCGGCGTCGGCATCGTCGCCATCCTCGGTACCAACGCGGTGCTGCGCGGCATCACCGAGTTCACGGACGTCTCCGTCTTCGCGCAGAACCTGACGACCGCGCTCGGGCTCGGACTCGCCATCGACTACGCCCTGTTCGTCGTCCGCCGCTACCGCGAGGAGCTGGCGGCCGGCGCCGACACGCGCACCGCCGTCCGCACCACCCTGCGCACCGCCGGCCGGACCGTGCTCTTCTCGGCCCTGACCGTCGCCGTCTCGCTCTCCGCGATGCTGGTCTTCCCGCAGTACTTCCTGCGCTCCTTCGCGTACGCCGGGATCGCGGTCGTCCTCCTCGCCGCGACCGCCGCGCTCACCCTGCTCCCGGCGGCCCTCGTGCTGCTCGGCGACCGGGTCAACGCCCTCGACCTGCGGCGCCTCCTGCGCCGCCGGGGCCGGCCGGAGCGCGCCGGGGCAGGGGCCGCTTCGGAGGCCGAGGCCGGGGCCGGCTGGGCGCGCGCCGCCGCCCTCGTCATGCGCCGGGCGCCGGTCTTCGCCGTCCTCACCACCGCCGGGCTCGTCCTGCTCGGACTGCCCTTCCTCGGCGTGAAGTTCGGCACCGCCGACGACCGCCAGCTCCCCGTCACCGCCTCCTCCCGGGTCGTCCAGGACCAGCTGCGGGACGGCTTCCCCGGCAACCCCGGCGGCGGGATCACGGTCCTCGCCGAGGGCCCGGCCACCCCCGCGCAGTACGCGGCCTACCGCGAGCGCATAGCCGTCCTCGACGGCGTCGACCGGGCCGACGGCCCGGTGACCTCGGGCGGCGGCCACGCCTACTTCACCGTCGTGCCCGAGGGCGAGACCGTCGGCGCCGGGGCCCAGCGGGTCGTGGGCGAACTCCGCGCGGTCCCCGCCCCCTTCGACACGTCCGTCACCGGCCAGTCCGCCGTGCTCGTCGACTCCAAGGACGCCCTCGCCGAGCGGCTGCCCTGGGCCGCGGCGATCGTCGTCCTCGTCACCCTGCTCCTCGTCTTCCTGCTCACCGGCAGCGTCGTCATCCCCGTCCAGGCCGTCGTCCTCAACGCCCTCAGCCTCACCGCGATGTTCGGCGCGGTCGTCTGGGTCTTCCAGGAGGGACACCTCGCCGGACTCCTCGGCTTCACCTCCACCGGGGACATCGAGACGACCCTGCCCGTCCTGATGTTCTGCGTCGCCTTCGGACTCTCCATGGACTACGGGGTGTTCCTCCTCTCCCGCGTCAAGGAGGAGTACGACGCCACCGGCGACCACGAGCACTCCGTCCGCTTCGGCCTGCGCCACACCGGCGGCCTGATCACCGCGGCCGCCGTGATCCTCGCCGTCGTCATGGTCGCCATCGGCACCTCCCGGGTCACCAACACCAAGATGCTGGGTCTCGGCGTCGCCCTCGCCGTCCTCATGGACGCGATGGTGGTCCGCAGCCTCCTCGTCCCCTCGGTGATGAAGCTGACCGGCCGCTTCACCTGGTGGGCCCCGGGGCCGCTGCGCCGCTTCCACGACCGCTTCGGCGTCAGCGAGTCGGACAGCTCCGGCCCCGCGCCCGCCCCGGAGGTCCCCGGGGCGATCGGGGAGCGGCGGGAGACCGCGGCCGCGGCCGCGCGCCGCTGAGACGACGCGGCACGGCACGGCACGGCGCCGGGTCCGGAACACTCCGGACCCGGCGCCGTGCCGGTGCGGGACGGGGTCAGTCGCGCCGGGCCCGGTTGCCGGGGCGGCCGGCGACCCAGACGCGGATCGTGTCCGCGTACCAGTAGGGCTTGCCCGACGTCACCTGGTCGGGCGGCGGCAGCAGCCCGTGCTTCCGGTAGGAGCGGACCGTGTCGGGCTGCACCCGGATGTGTGCCGCGATGTCCTTGTACGACCAGAGACTTCTGTCCGTCATGCCGGTACCTCCCTGCGCACCGCGCAGCGGCGGCAGGGGGTGCCGTTCGGGGGCGCTGCGGGCGGGCGTTGGCGATCAATCAGCCTGTGCCCCTTGCAACGACCTCTTCCTTCGGAAGGAGAGCGGCTGTCGACCGCCTGTGACGCAAAACCCGCGTAACGGAGACACGCGTGACGGCGCAGGGACCTGTGTGACGGAAGCGGCACATGCGCCCATCGGTGTGTCCGCGTGCGTCACCCCTGGTCAGCCCGGTATGCGCCGCGCCGCGCGCCGGTCACACGCCGCAGGAGCGGAGGAAACGCCGGGTGCGCAGCGCGATCGGGTACGGGACGTCCGGCTCGCACGGGTACATGTCCTGCTCGACGATGGCGAACAGGTCCACGTCCAGGGCCGCCGCCGCGGCCAGGACGGGTTCGAGGGCGGGCACCCCGGACGGCGGCTCGCACATCACGCCCCGCGCCACCGCCGGCCCGAACGGCACCTCCTCGGCCACCACCCCGGCCAGCACCTCCGGATCGACCTGCTTCAGATGGAGGTAGCCGATCCGCTCGCCGTAGGTCTCGATGAGCTTGACGCTGTCCCCGCCGGCGTACGCGTAGTGCCCGGTGTCCAGACAGAGCGCGACGGCCTCCGGGTCGGTCGCGTCCAGGAAACGCGTCACGCTCTCCTCGCCGTCCAGGTGGGTGTCGGCGTGCGGATGGACGACGATCCGCAGCCCGTACCGCTCGCGGACCTCCCGGCCCAGGCGCTCGGTCAGCCGCGCCAGGTCCCGCCACTGGGCGGCCGTGAGCGCGGGGTCCTCCAGGACCTCGCCCGTCCGGTCGTCCCGCCAGAAGGACGGGATGACGACCAGATGGCTGGCGCCCACGGCCTGGGCGAGGGCCGCGTTCTCGGCGACGTGGGCCCAGGTGCGGTCCCAGACGGCCGGACCGCGGTGCAGCCCGGTGAAGACCGTCCCCGCCGAGACCCGCAGCCCGCGCCGTGAGGTCTCCTCCGCGAGGACCGCGGGATCGGTGGGCAGATAGCCGTACGGGCCGAGCTCGATCCACGCGTACCCGGCGCCGGACACCTCGTCGAGGAAACGCTGCCAGGGCACCTGCCGCGGATCGTCGGAGAACCACACCCCCCACGAGTCCGGGGCGGAGCCGACGCGGATACGGGACGGCGGCGGAGACGGGCGGGACGGCTCTGACGGTGACGGTTTCCACGGCTTCGTCATGACTGCCACCTTGGCCGGGGCCCGAGAGCACCGTCAAGCGGGCCGCACGTCCGAATGTCCGGACATGTCGTTGACACGCCTCCGGGCGGACGGCTAGACCTGGACGCGGGGCCGAGGGCGGCCGCGGCGAGAGGTGGCGCGTGGAGACGGAGCCGTACGAGCTGATCACCATGGGGCGCCTCGGGGTGGACCTGTACCCGCTCACGAGCGGCGTCGGCCTCGACCGGGTCGAGAGCTTCGGCAGGTTCCTCGGCGGCTCCCCGGCGAACGTGGCCGTCGCCGCCGCCCGGCTCGGCCGCCGCACCGCGCTCGTCTCCCGCACCGGCGCCGACCCCTTCGGCACCTTCCTCCGCCGCGAGCTCGGGGAGTTCGGCGTGGACGCCCGGTGGGTCGCCGAGGTCGGCGCGTACCCCACCCCCGTCACCTTCTGCGCCCTCTTCCCGCCCGACGACTTCCCGCTCTACTTCTACCGCCGCCCCCACGCCCCCGACCTGGAGATCCACCCGCACGAACTCGACCTCGACGCGATCCGCGCCGCCCGGGTCTTCTGGGCCACCGGCACCGGCCTGTGCGCCGAGCCCAGCCGCACCGCGACCCTGGAGGCGCTGCGGGCCCGCTCCGGGCAGGAGACGACCGTCCTCGACCTGGACTGGCGACCGGTGTTCTGGAGCGACCCGGCCGAGGCCCGCACCGCCTATGCCGAGGCGCTGCGCCACGCCACCGTCGCCGTCGGCAACCTCGACGAGTGCGAGGTGGCGACCGGCGAGCGCGAGCCGTACGCCGCCGCCCGCGCGCTGCTCGCCACCGGGTCCGTCCGGCTCGCCGTCGTCAAGCAGGGCCCCCGGGGCGTCCTCGCGGTCGCCGCCGACGGCACCCGCGCCGAGGTGCCGCCGCTGCCGGTGGAGGTCGTCAACGGGCTCGGCGCGGGCGACGCGTTCGGCGGCGCGCTCGTCCACGGGCTGCTCGCCGGCTGGGACCTCGAACGGACCCTGAGCCACGCCAACGCCGCCGGCGCCATCGTGGCCGGCCGCCTGCCCTGCTCGTCCGCCATGCCGGACGCCGCCGAGATCGCCCAAGCCCTCGCCACCGGCACGGGAACGATCCCCACCGGCCCGGGAACGATCCCGGGGAACACGGGAACGATCCCGGAGAAGGGGTAGGGATCCGCGTATGAGCCCCGACCGACCCCGCTCCCTCCACCTCCCCGCGGGCACCACCGCCCACGGCCCGTACACGCTCGACATCGACCCCGGACGGGCCGGATGGACGTACTCCGCCCTCCGCGTCCTCACCCTCGGACCGGGGCGGACGCACGCGTTCGACAGCGGAGAAGACGAATGGCTCGTGCTTCCCCTCGCCGGTGCCTGTAGCGTGCGCGTCGACGGCGAGATCCTCGAACTCCAGGGCCGCGCGAGCGTGTTCGACGGAGTGAGCGACTTCGCCTATGTACCGCGCGACGCCCACGCCCAGATCGCCTCCGGTGCGGGAGGCCGCTTCGCTTTGGCAGGAGCGAAGTGCGAGCGACGACTCCCCGCCCGCTACGGCCCCGCGCCGGAGGTTCCCGTCGAGACCCGGGGCACCGGCGACCGTGCCCGCAGCGTGCGGAACTTCGCCTCGGCCGACGCCTTCGCATGCGACCGGCTCATCGCCGTCGAGGTCGTCACCCCCGGCGGCAACTGGTCCTCCTACCCGCCGCACAAGCACGACGAGCACCGGCCCGGCGCCGAGTCCGTCCTGGAGGAGATCTACTACTACGAGATCGCCGGCCCGCACGGCCTCGCCTACCAGCGGATCTCACCCTCCCGGCCGGGCGGCGCTGACCTCCTCGCCGAGGTCCGGGACGGCGACGCCGTCCTCGTCCCCGACGGCTGGCACGGCCCCTCGATCGCCCAGCCGGGTCACGACCTCTACTACCTCAACGTCATGGCGGGCCCGGGCGGCGAGCGGGAGTGGAAGATCTGCTTCCACCCGGACCACACGGAGGGATACGCATGAGCATCCGGCTGACCGTCGCCCAGGCGCTGGTCCGCTTCCTCGCCGTCCAGCACACCGAGCGCGACGGCGAACGCCACCGGCTGATCGCCGCCACCTGGGGGATCTTCGGCCACGGGAACGTCGCCGGGATCGGCCAGGCGCTCGTCGAGGACCCCGCGCCCATGACCTTCCACCAGGGCCGCAACGAACAGGCCATGGTCCACGCGGCCGTCGGCTACGCCCGCCAGTCGAACCGGCTCTCCGCGCACGCCGTCACCACCTCCATCGGCCCCGGCGCCACCAACCTCGTCACCGGCGCCGCCCTCGCCACCGTCAACCACCTGCCCGTCCTGCTGCTGCCCGGCGACACCTTCGCCACCCGCCCCGCCGACCCCGTGCTCCAGCAGCTCCAGCTCCGCCACACGGGCGACGTCTCCGTCAACGACTGCCTGCGCCCCGTCTCCGCGTACTTCGACCGGATCGGCCGCCCCGAGGCCCTGATCCCGGCCGCGCTCGCCGCGATGCGGGTCCTCGCCGACCCCGTGGAGACCGGCGCGGTGACCCTCGCACTGCCCCAGGACGTCCAGGCCGAGGCGTACGACTGGCCGGAGGAGTTCTTCGCCGACCGGATCTGGCGGGTCCGCCGCCCCCGCCCCGACCCCGCCGAACTCGACGCCGCCGCCGCGGCGGTCAGGGCCGCCCGACGCCCGCTCATCGTCGCCGGCGGCGGCGTGCGGTACAGCGGCGCCGAGGAGGCCCTGCGCGCCCTCGCCGAACGGACCGGCATCCCCGTCGCCACCACCCAGGCCGGCAAGGGCGTCCTGCCGTACGACCACCCCCGCGAGACCGGCGGCATCGGCCACACCGGCAGCTCCACCGCGAACGCGCTCGCCGGGGCCGCCGACCTGATCCTCGGCGTCGGCACCCGGTACACCGACTTCACCACCGCCTCCGGCACCCTCTTCCCCGCGGACGCCCGCTTCGTCAACCTCAACATCGCCGGCTTCGACGCCCACAAGCTGGGCGCGCTGCCGCTCGTCGCCGACGCCCGCGAAGGGCTGGCCGCGCTCACCGCGGCGCTCGGCGACCACCAGCGGGAACCGGCCGGATGGATCTCCGCCGACAAGCGGGACTGGCAGGAGCGGATCGACACCGCCTACGCCGTCCCCGACGAGGACGCCCGCCCCACCCAGGCCCAGGTCCTCGGCGTACTCGACACTCTGGTCGACGGCGGCGACATCCTGATCAACGCCGCCGGCTCGCTCCCCGGCGACCTCCACCGGCTCTGGCGGACCCGGTCCACCGACCAGTACCACGTCGAGTACGGCTACTCCTGCATGGGTTACGAGATCCCCGCCGCCCTCGGCGTCCTGCTCGCCGCGCCCGGCCGGCCCGTCTGGGCGCTCGTCGGCGACGGTACGTACCTGATGAACCCCACCGAAATCGTCACCGCCGTCCAGGAAAGGCTGCCCCTGCGGCTGGTCATCCTGCAGAACCACGGCTACGCCTCCATCGGCGGCCTCTCCGAGGCCGTCGGCGCCGAGCGCTACGGCACCGACTACCGCCACCGGGACGCGGACGGCGGCTTCACCGGACCACCGCTCCCTGTCGACCTCGGTGCCAACGCGGCCTCCCTCGGCATGCGGGTGCTCCGCCCCCGCACCGTGCGTGACCTGCGAGAAGCCCTCACGGACGCGCGGGCCACGACGGTTCCCACATGTGTCTACGTCGAGACCGAAACGCCAGACACAGTGTCGGGCCCGCCCCCGGCCCAGGCGTGGTGGGATGTGCCCGTGGCCGAGACCTCGACGCGTCCGTCGGCGGTCAAGGCCCGCGAGGAGTACGACCGGCACGTCACCGCCCGACGCCGCCATCTCTGAAGGAGTAACTCGTCATGACGAAGACCGTCCACCACTGGATCGGTGGCAAGACCGTCGAGGGCACGTCGGGCAACTGGGGCCCGGTCACCGACCCGGCCACCGGCGCCGTCACCACGCAGGTCGCGCTCGCCTCCGTCGACGAGGTCGACGCCGCCGTCGCCGCCGCGAAGGACGCCTTCGCGACGTGGGGCACCTCCTCGCTCGCCCAGCGCACCACCATCCTCTTCAAGTTCCGCGCGCTGCTCGACGCCAACCGCGACGCGATCGCCGAGCTGATCACCGCCGAGCACGGCAAGGTCCACTCGGACGCGCTCGGCGAGGTCGCCCGCGGCCTGGAGATCGTCGACCTGGCCTGCGGCATCACCGTCCAGCTCAAGGGCGAGCTCTCCACCCAGGTGTCCAACCGGGTGGACGTGGCGTCGATCCGCCAGCCGGTGGGCGTCGTCGCGGGCATCACGCCCTTCAACTTCCCGGCCATGGTGCCGATGTGGATGTTCCCGATCGCCATCGCGACCGGCAACACCTTCATCCTCAAGCCGAGCGAGAAGGACCCGTCGCCGGCCCTGAAGATCGCCGAGCTGCTCGCCGAGGCGGGCCTCCCGGACGGCGTCTTCAATGTCCTCAACGGCGACAAGGTCTCCGTGGACCGCCTCCTGGAGCACCCGGACGTCTCCGCGATCTCGTTCGTCGGCTCGACCCCGATCGCCCGCCACATCCACACCACCGCCTCCGCCAACGGCAAGCGCGTCCAGGCGCTCGGCGGCGCGAAGAACCACATGCTGGTCCTCCCGGACGCCGACCTCGACGCGGCCGCCGACGCGGCCGTCTCGGCGGCCTACGGCTCCGCCGGCGAGCGCTGCATGGCGATCTCCGCGGTCGTGGCCGTCGGCGCCATCGGCGACGAGCTGGTCCAGAAGATCCGCGAGCGCGCCGAGAAGATCAAGATCGGCCCCGGCAACGACCCGACCTCCGAGATGGGCCCGCTCATCACGGCCGTCCACCGCGACAAGGTCGCCTCCTACGTGCACGGCGCCGCCGCCGAGGGCTGCGAGGTCGTCCTCGACGGCACCGGCTACACGGTCGACGGTTTCGAGGACGGCCACTGGATCGGCCTCTCCCTCCTGGACCACGTGCCGACCACGGCCACGGCCTACCAGGACGAGATCTTCGGCCCGGTGCTCTGCGTGCTGCGCGCCGACACGTACGAGGAGGGCCTCGCCCTCATCAACAGCTCGCGCTTCGGCAACGGCACCGCGATCTTCACCCGGGACGGCGGCGCCGCCCGCCGCTTCCAGATGGAGGTCGAGGCCGGCATGGTCGGCGTCAACGTGCCGATCCCGGTGCCGGTCGGCTACCACTCCTTCGGTGGCTGGAAGGACTCGCTCTTCGGCGATCACCACATCTACGGCAACGACGGCGTGCACTTCTACACGCGCGGCAAGGTCGTCACCACCCGCTGGCCGGACCCGTCCGAGGGCCCGACCGGCGTCGACCTGGGCTTCCCGCGCAACCACTGACGGGCCCGTCCGACCACGGCCCCCGGGGTGCTGACAGCACACCCCGGGGGCCGTCCCCGTGCCGGAGCCCCGCGTCAGCCCTCGTCGAAGGTCCAGCCGAGCATCGCGAAGACCCCCTCGTCCGCCGCCCCCGCCGCCCGGTACGTGGCGAGCGCCGCCTCGTTGTCCGTGTCCACCGGCACCCACGCGCCCCGGCAGCCGAGCGCCCGCGCCTGCGCCACCAGCGCCTCCGTCAGCGCCCGGCCGATGCCGAGCCGCCGATGCCCCTCGTCCACCGACAGCTCGTACAGGCACATCTCGGCGCCCTTGTCCGGATGGACCATCTCGATCCCGGACACGAACCCGGCCGGGAAGCCGTCCTCCGCGTACGCGATCAGCATCAGATGACCGGCCGCCGCCAGGAACCGTTCGGCCCACTCCCGCCGCGCCGGGCCGTCGTACAGGTGCTCCGCCGCGACCAGCTCGGCCGCCGTCGTCGCCCGCCGGATCTCCATCCCGCACCTCCCGATGCGCGCACCCCGGTGCGCATACCGCGCCTGCTGTACGCGGACCGTAACGCGTACGACTCCAGGAGGCCGCCGAATTCCGCCTCGGGAGCGCCGCGCCGGGGCCGCCGCCCCGCCTAGGCTCGACACCATGCGACTCCGACTTCCCCGGTGGGCCGCGGTCACCGCCGCGCTCGCCGTCCTCGCGGGCGCCGGCACCTGGACCGCCGCCGCCTCGGACGATCCACCGCCCGTGCACCGCGCGGACCGGGTCCTCTCCGTCGACGGGGTACGGCTCGACACCTCGTACTTCACCGGAGACGACTCGGGACGCCGGCCCGCCGTCCTCCTCGGGCACGGCTTCGGCGGCTCCAAGGACGACGTCCGCGCCCAGGCCGAACGGCTCGCCCGCGACGGCTACGCCGTCCTCACCTGGTCCGCCCGCGGCTTCGGCGCCTCGACCGGCGAGATCGGCCTCAACGACCCGGACCACGAGGTCGAGGACGTCCGCAAGCTGATCGACTGGCTCGCGGCCCGCCCCGAGGTCCTCCTCGACAAGCCCGGCGACCCGCGCGTCGGCGTCACCGGCGCCTCCTACGGCGGCGCGATCTCGCTGCTCGCGGCCGGACACGATCCCCGCGTCGACGCCATCGCCCCGCAGATCACCTACTGGAACCTCGCCGACGCCCTCTTCCCGGAAGGCGTCTTCAAGAAGCTCTGGGCCGGGATCTTCTTCTCCACGGGGGAGCGGCCCGGCGCCGCCGCCGACGGCTGCGGCCGGTTCACCCCCGAACTCTGCGCCCTCTACCAGCGGGTCGCCGTCGCCGGGAAGCCCGACGACGCCGCCCGCGCCCTCCTCGAAGCCCGCAGCCCGTCCGCCGTCGGCGCCCGCGTCAAGGTGCCCGCCCTCCTCGTCCAGGGCCAGTCGGACTCCCTCTTCACCCTCGCGCAGTCCGACGCCATGGCCCGTACCCTCACCGCCAACGGCGCCCCCGTCGCCGTCGACTGGATCGCCGGCGGCCACGACGGCGGCGACCGGGAGACCGACCGCGTCGAGCGCCGGATCGGCGCCTGGTTCGACCGCTGGCTCAAGCGCGACACCTCCGTCGACACCGGCCCCGCCTTCCGGGTCAGCCGCACCGGCGGCGTCGACTCCACCGACGGGCGGGCCACGCTGCGCGCCGCGACCGCCGACCGCTACCCCGGCCTGACCGCCGGCACCACGGCCGTCCCCCTGGCCGGCGGGCCGCAGACCTTCGCCAACCCGGCCGGCGCCGCGCCGCCCGCCGTCTCGGCGGTCCCCGGACTCGGCGGCGGGCTCTCCGGGCTCTCCTCCCTCGGAGTGGGCCTCTCCCTCGACTTCCCCGGGCAGCACGCCCGGTTCGACGCGAAGCCGCAGACCGAGGCCGTCCGGATCACCGGCACGCCGACCGTCCGCGTCCGGGTCACCTCCACCGCCGCCGACGGCTCGGCCGTCCTCTTCGCCAAGGTGTACGACGTCGGGCCCGACGGCCGGCAGCAGGTGCTGCCCGCCCAGCTCGTCGCCCCCGTCCGCGTCGACGACGCCCGCACCGGCCGCGAGCTCACGCTGACCCTGCCCGCGATCGACCACGAGGTGGAGGCCGGGCACCGGCTGCGGCTGGTCCTCGCCGCCACCGACCTCGGCTACGCGTCCCCGACGGTCCCCGCGACGTACACCGTCGCCGTCGAGAGCCCGCTCACCGTCCCCACCGCGCCCGGCCTGGCGACCCAGGCCGCCGCCCTGCCCTGGTGGGTGTGGGGCCTGCCGCTCCTCGGCCTGGCCGCCGCGGCCGCCCTGCTGCTCACCGCGCGCCGCAGGACCGCCGCCCCCGCGCCCGACCCGGAACTCCTCGCCGTGCCCCTGCAGATCACCGGGCTCTCCAAGAAGTACGCGGGCGGCGACCGCTACAGCGTCCGCGAGCTGTCCTTCCGCGTCGAACAGGGACAGGTCCTCGGCCTGCTCGGGCCGAACGGCGCGGGCAAGACCACGACCCTGCGCATGCTGATGGGCCTGATCACCCCCGACGAGGGCGAGATCAGGGTCTTCGGCCAGGCGATCAGGCCCGGCGCCCCGGTCCTCTCCCGGGTCGGCGCGTTCGTCGAGGGCGCCGGCTTCCTGCCGCACCTCTCGGGCCGGGAGAACCTGGACCTGTACTGGAAGGCCACCGGCCGGCCCGCCGAGGACGCCCACGTCGACGAGGCCCTGCGGATCGCGAACCTCGGCGGCGCACTCGAACGCGCCGTCCGGACCTACTCGCAGGGCATGCGGCAGCGGCTAGCCCTCGCCCAGGCCATGCTCGGCCTGCCGGACCTGCTGATCCTCGACGAGCCCACGAACGGACTCGACCCGCCGCAGATCCGCGAGATGCGCGAGGTGATGATCCGGTACGCGGCCGGCGGCCGCACCGTCATCGTCTCCAGCCACCTCCTCGCCGAGGTCGAGCAGTCCTGCACCCACCTCGTCGTCATGGACCGGGGACGGCTGGTCCAGGCCGGACCGGTCGCCGAGATCACCGGCTCCGGCGACAGCCTGCTGGTGACCCTGGCCGGGGAGATCGACGACGCCCTGGTCGAGAAGACCGCCGCCCTGCCCGGCGTCGGCTCCGCCACCCGCGCCGACGGCGGACTCCTGGTCCGCCTCGACGGCGCCGACGCGACCGCCCTCATCGGCGAACTCGTCCGCCTGGACGTGCCGCTGACCGGGGTCGGGCCGCACCGGCGCCTCGAAGACGCGTTCCTGACCCTGATCGGAGGAGGATCCGCATGAGTGCCACCGACACCCTTCCGGGCGCGGCGGAGTCCGCCCCCGGCTACCGGGCGGGACGCACCCTGCCGCTGCGCGTGGAGGCCCTGCGCCAGTGGAAGCGGCGGCGCACCCTGGTGATGGGCGGCATCCTCGTCGCCCTGCCGTTCATCCTGGTCGCCGCCTTCGCGATCGGCGGCCCGGCGGACGGCGGCGGCAACGGCCGGATCACCCTGATGGACACGGCGACGTCCTCCGGCGCCAACTTCGCGGCGACCTGTCTCTTCGTCTCGGCCGGTTTCCTCCTCGTCATTCCCGTGGCGCTGTTCTGCGGGGACACGGTCGCCTCCGAGGCGAGCTGGTCCTCGCTGCGCTATCTGCTGGCGGCGCCGGTGCCCCGGTCCCGGCTGCTGGCCTCCAAGCTGGTGGTCGCGCTCGCGTACAGCGCGGCCGCGATGGTCCTCCTCCCGCTGGTGGCGCTGGCCGTCGGCACGGTCGCCTACGGCTGGGGGCCGCTCCGGCTGCCGACCGGCGGCTCGGTGGGGGCCGGGGACGCGGTCTTCCGGATCGCCGTCGCCGTCGCCTTCGTCTTCGCCTCCCAACTGGTCACGGCGGGGCTCGCCTTCTGGCTCTCCACCCGTACCGACGCCCCGCTCGGCGCGGTGGGCGGGGCGGTCGGCCTCACCATCGTCGGCAACGTCCTGGACGCCGTCACGGCGCTCGGCGACTGGCGCGACTTCCTGCCCGCGCACTGGCAGTTCGCCTGGATCGACGCGCTCCAGCCCCAGCTGGAATGGGGCGGCATGGTCAAGGGCACGGCGATCTCGGTGACGTACGCCGTGGTCCTCTTCGCCCTCGCCTTCCGCGGCTTCGCCCGCAAGGACATCGTGTCCTAGGGCCTGTCGTCACGGTCTTCTCATACCCACCCCCTTCGAGCCGCTTCCGCGCCCGCGCGGAAGCGGCTCGTCGTGCCGAGGGCCGCCATCAGCTCGCCGACCCGGCGGCTGTACGTCCGCGCCGACATGCCGAGCCGGGCCGCGGCCGTCTCGTCGGTGAGCCCCGACAGGAGGGCGTCGAGGACCGGCCGCAGCTGGGACGGCAGGCCACACGGCGGGGGCAGGGGCGGGGGTATGGACGTCAGCTCCTCGGCCGCCGCCCAGCAGGCGTGGTGGGCGCGGACGAGGGCCTGCACCACCACCGGGTCGCGGATCAGCAGCAGCCCGTTGTAGAGCAGCTCCAGATCGAGCGGGACCGCGGCGACCGTGCGGTCGACGACGATCATCTTGAAGGGGATCGCCTCGGCGAGGCGGGCCCGGCCGGGGATCCCGAGCCCCCCTTCGAGGCGGGGCCGCGCGTGTTTCGGGACGATCCGTCTGACCTCGCCGGCCCGCTCGGCCGCGGCCCGCATGCACGCTCCCGCCAGCTCCAGGAACGGCCCGGGGAGGGCGCAGCCCGCGGACGCGACCGGGTCGTCGAAGGTCAGCAGTTCGAACCGGGTGGAAGCGGCCAGCCCGGCGAGCGCGGCGCTGATGCTCCGCGCACCCCGGACCGGGCGTCCCGCGGGTCGCTGCCCCTCGGTCGCGGCCCGGTTCATCGCCGAACGGGCGAGCATCACGGAGCCCGCGCTCTCTGCCACCGCTGACCACCCCCGCCCGATCGATGTCCACTCCATGTACGCATGCGACTGCACACGGTGACAACCCCTGTTGAAAAGGATGGCGAATCCATGCCACCCGGGTGTGGAGCGGTCGCCGTTGCCGCATCGAGATCCATCCGCAACTTCTTCGACTGCTCCATCGGGGCTCCTCGTTCGTCACATTCACAAGTGCCGTACGAAGAGGGGGAGATGTCATGGGACGACAGAACACGCGGCCGGCCCGGCGCCGCGGGGCCCGGTTCCCGGCCGTGGTCGCCGGGCTGCTCGCGGCCGGACTGGCCGTCACCGGCTGTGGCGCGGGGAGCGGGGACAGCAGTTCCGACCGGGGGTTCGGCGGGGGAGGCAGGACCGCCCCGGCGGCCCCCGACGGCGGGCGCACCGGAACCGGAGCGCCCCAGGAGGGCGAGCAGCGCTCCTCGCCGCCCGCCCCCGACTACCTGTCCACGTTCGCCCTGGACGTCGACACCGCCTCGTACGGCTACGCCCGCCGCACGCTCGCCGAGGGGCGGCTGCCCGAGCCGGGGACCGTGCGACCCGAGGAGTTCGTCAACAGCTTCCGGCCCGACTACCCGCGCCCGGCGGACAACGGCTTCAGCGTGACCCTCGACGGGGCCCGCACCGGGCAGGACGGCTGGTCGCTGGTCCGGGTCGGGCTCGCCACCCGCGGCGCGGACCGGGGCGCCGAACGCCCGCCCGCCGCCCTGACCTTCGTCGTGGACGTCTCGGGCTCGATGGACGAGCCGGGGCGGCTCGACCTCGTCAAGGAGTCCCTCGGGCTGCTCGCCGACCGGCTGCGCGAGGACGACTCGATCGCGCTCGTCACGTTCAGCGCCGAGGCCGAGACCCGGCTGCCCATGACGCGGGTCGGGGCGGCCCGCGGCCGGATCCACGAGGTGGTGGAGTCGCTGGGGACGAGCTCGTCGACCAACGTGGAGGCGGGTGTCCGCACCGGGTACGACGTGGCCGTCGCGGGCCACCGCGCGGGCGCCACCAACCGGGTCGTGCTGCTGTCGGACGCGCTCGCCAACACCGGCGCCACCGAGGCGGAGACGATCCTCGCCCGGATCGAGGAGGAGCGCCGGGAGTACGGGATCACCCTCTTCGGCGTCGGGGTGGGCAGCGAGTACGGCGACGCGTTCATGGAACGGCTCGCGGACCGGGGCGACGGCCAGACGACGTACGTCGCCGACTCGGCGCAGGCGCGGAAGGTCTTCGTCGACCAGCTGCCCACGCACGTGGAGCTGCGGGCCCGCGACGCCAAGGCGCAGGTCGCCTTCGACCGGCGGACCGTCGAGAAGTTCCGGCTGGTCGGGTACGAGAACCGGAGCGTCGCCGACGAGGACTTCCGCGACGACCGGGTGGACGGCGGTGAGATCGGCGCCGGGCACACCGTCACCGCGCTGTACGCGGTGAAGACCCGGCCCGGGGCGAGCGGCCCGGTCGCCACCGCCACGGTCCGCTGGCTCGACCCGGCGACCCGGGCGCCGCACGAGCGGTCCGGCACGGTCGCCACGGGCGCGCTGACCGCCGGTCTCTGGGACGAGGGTCACGACAGCCTGCAACTGACGGCGATCTCGGCCTACTTCGCGGACACCCTGCGCGGCGGCGACCTGCCGGGCGACCCGGGGCTGAGGGCGCTCGCGAACCACGCCGGGGCGATCGCCGGCCGGTCGGGTTCGGCGGTGGTCCAGGAGCTGGCGGACGCCGTCCGGCAAGCTTACGGACTCATGGGCCCGGACGAGGGCGGGAGCGAAGGGCCGTCCAGGGAGGGCGAGTTGCGGTCGGGCGACCCGTACAGCTGAGCCGCGCGACCGGGCCGGTCGGCCGAGCCGCGCCCCGGGCGGTGGCTTGCCGATCGGGCCGGGCTCGCGGCGTGATCGACCCGGCACCCCCTGGCTCGTACACGTGTCCGGGGAACTGTCCGTACCACCGGCGCGGAGGGCGGGCGGCGGGCCAGAATGGCCGCATGGCCACCCTGCTGCTCGCCCTCGCCGTCGGATGCACCGGTCTCTACGCGGGTTTCCTGGTGATCTTCCAGACCGGGATCATGCCCGCCCTCGCCCGCCTCACCGACGCGGAGTTCGTCCCGGCGATGCGCCGGATCAACGAGTACGTGCCGAGGCCGCTGTTCCTCACCGTCTTCCTCGGGGTGATCGCCTTCCCCGCCGCCGCCTTCCTCGTGCCCGTCGACGGGCGTACGGACACCCAGAAGTGGCTCGTCCTCGCGGGGCTCGTCTGCGCGGCCCTCAACCACGTGGTCACCGTCGCCGGCAACGTCCCGCTCAACGTGGCGCTGGCCGCGTCGGAGGGGAGTGCGGGGGACGACCCGGCGGCGGTCCGGGCCGCCTTCGAGGGGCGGTGGAACCTCTTCCACCGCGTCCGCACGGCTCTGGTCACCGTCGCCTTCGGCCTGCTCACCGCCGCCGCCGTGCTCTAGGCCGTGCGGCAGGGGTCCTCGCGAACCGTACCCCCGCGTCGGTTTCTGGCCGGAACTCGCGGTTCCTGGTGCCTCCGCGGTCCGCGAGGACCCCCGGAAAGCGTACCCCCGAGTCCGGAAACAGTCTTCCGCCGGGTACATGTCTGCGCCAATGACGAAAACTTGACGGTTCAAAACCACCATAAAGGGGGTGAATCACCCCGATATCCCGGTTCCGTATTCCGTACCCTACGGTTTCTTATTGACATGCCTACGGGGGTCTTTTCTAATCATCGAGAGGTCATCCCGCGCGCAGACACCGCACAGGCACTGAGGGGGCAAGGTGGACGTCCGGATCCTGGGGGGACTGTCGGTACGCGAGAACGGGGTGTCGATCACCCCGACGGCTGCCGCACCCCGGCAGCTGCTCGCCCTGCTCACGGCCAGCGCCGACCAGGTCGTGCCCGTGACGGTCCTCACCGAGGAGCTGTGGCCGTCCGGCCCGCCCCGCGCCGCCCGCGCCGAACTCCAGGCACACATAACGGAGTTGCGCACCCTCATCGCCGGTGCCCTGCGCGGCGCCGAACCCGCCGAACCGCGCCCCGGCTGGTCGGAGCGGCGCACCGCCGACGCCGTCCTCGTCGCCCAGCCCGGCGGCTACCGGCTCGACACCGGCGGCGGCGTCCACGACGTCTGGCAGTTCGAGCGGGCGGCCGGCGCCGGCTACCGCGCCATGGAGGCGGGCGACCTCCCGCGCGCCGCGCTCCGCCTCGGCGAGGCCCTCGCCCTGTGGCGCGGCGACCCCTACGCGGGCGTCGCCGCGGGCCCCCGCCTCCGCCGCGAGATCGAACGCCTCGAAACCTCTCGGCTGAGCGTCCTCGACCAGTGGGTCGAAGCCCAGCTCGGCCTCGGCCGGCACGCCGAACTCGTCTCCGAACTCACCGGACTCGTCGCCCGCTACCGCACCAACGAGCCCCTGCACGCCCACCTCATGGTCGCCCTGCTGCGCTGCGGCCAGCACGACGAGGCCCTCGCCGCCTACGAACGGCTGCGCGGCGCGCTCACCGGGGAGAGCGGCATGGAACCCTCGGCGCGGCTGCGCCGTCTCCACCGCTCGATCCTCGCCGTCCGGCACACCGCCGGCCGGCCCGTCTACGCCGCCCGGACCCCCGCCGCGTACGCCCCCAGGATCCCCGCCCAGTACACCCCGGCGCGCTCCCGCCTCGTCCCGGCGGGCTCCGTCGGCTGACGGAGCGGCGGGGCCGGCCGGTTCGAGCGGGAATGAAGTGCGGCAGGTCACCGTTGACCGACTCCCGAAGCCGAATTAACTTCGGCGAGCAGTACGGGTTTCCTCCGAGGTGCCCGATTTCGCTCGACTACGGGGGTGGGGCCATGACCTTGAACGGCGCGGACGGAGCCGGTGGTGCCGACGCGCTGCTCACGGTCCTGGAACTGGTCGCCGGGCAGGCCCCGCCCGCCCGCTTCGAGGCCCTCCTCGACGACGCCCGCCTGACCGGCCTCGACGGCGCCGGGCTGGCCCGCCTGGAACGGGCCGTCGAACTGGCCGGCCGGATCCACGCCGGACGCGAGCACGACGCCCGCCGCGAGGCCGGCCTCGCCACCCTCACCGACACGGCCCGCGACCTGACCTTCTCGTACGACCTCGACAGCCTGCTGCGCGTCATCACCCGCCGCGCCCGGCGGCTGCTCGGCCTCGACCTGGCGTACGTGACCCTGCGCGGCCCGCACGGCGCCTGCTACGTCCACACCACCGAGGGCTCCCGCGCCGGCACCGACCGCGCCGGCGGGCCGCGCCTCGCCCCCGGGCTCAAGATCGCCGAGGGGTACGGGCTCGGCGGCGCCGTCCAGCTCCACGGCGAGCCCGTCTGGACCCCCGACTACCTCGCCGACGAACGCTTCGCGCCCTCCGGCTCCCTCGACGCCGGCGTCCACGCGCCCGCCTTCGACGAGGCCGCCGAAACGGCCCTGCGGGCCGAGGGACTGCACGCGATGATGGCCGCGCCGCTGCGCAGCGGCGACACCGTCATCGGCGCCCTGCACGGAGCGGACCGGCGGGTCCGCGACCACACCCCGGAGGAGGTCGGCCTCCTCGCCGCGCTCGCCGACCTGGCCGCCCTCGCCGTCGACAAGGCCGGGCTCCTCGACCGGACGCGGGCCGAGGTCTCCGAACTCGAACGGGACAGCTCCCGGGTCCGCACCAGCCTCACCCGCATGCGGCACGTCAGCGAGACCCACGGCCGCATCATGAACCTCGTCCTGTCCGGCGGCGACCTGTGCAACGTGGCCAAGGCGGCCGCCGACGCGCTCGACGCGACCGTGACGATCCGCGACCCGGGCGGCCGCTGCCTGGCCACCGCCGGCGACATCCCCGGCCTCGACGAGGAGGCCGTCGCGAAGGCGTCCCTCGACGCGCACGCCCGCCGCCGCCCCGTCCTCGCCGACGACGACACCTGGGTCGCCCCCGTCATCGCCGGCTCCGAGGACCTCGGCGGTCTCGTCGTCCGCGCCGCCAGCGGACTCACCGGCGAGGACGAGCGGCTCCTCGAACTCGCCGCCCAGGCCGTCGCCTTCCTCCTCCTCATGCGGCGCTCCACGGCCGTCGCCGAAGGCCCCGTCCGCGACGAACTCCTCGACGACCTCATCGCCGACCCGCCGCACGCGCCGCAGCAGATCGCCCAACGGGCCCGCCGTCTCGGCGTCGACCTGCGCAAACCGCACGTCCTCGTGGTGGCCCGGCCGGAGGGCGGCGAGCAGGGCCGGGCGGTGGTGTGGGCGTCCTCGTACGCCTATCGCCTCTCCGGCCTCAAGACCGTGCAGGGCGGCTGCATCGTGCTGCTGCTCCCCGGCATCGACGCCTCGGCCGCGGCCAAGGCCGTCGCCGCCGAACTGTCCCCGCTGCTCGGCCACCCCGTCTCGGTCGCCGCCGCCGGACCCGGCTGGAGTCCGGACGGCGTCGGGCGCATGCACCAGGAGGCCGGGCGCTGCCTGGACGCCATGAGCGCGCTGGGCGGGACCGGCTCGGCGGCCTCGGTGCAGGACCTCGGCTTCCTGGGACTGCTGCTCTCCGACGACCACGACGTCGAGGGCTTCGTCGAGACGGCGATCGGCCCCGTACTCGACTACGACGCCGAGCGGCTGACCGACCTCACCCGCACCATGGAGGCGTACTTCGCCTCCGGCGGCAGCCCCACCAACGCGGCCGAGGCACTGCACGTCCACCCCAACACGGTCTCGCGCCGGCTGGAGCGGATCGGCGAACTCCTCGGCCCCGAGTGGCAGAAGCCCGGCCAGGTCCTGGAGGTCCAGCTCGCGCTGCGGCTCCAGCGCACCCGCGAGGTCCTCGCCCAGGGGCGCGCCGCGGCGGACCCGTCCCGCCCGCAGGCCCCCCAGGACCGCACCACCTGACCGCCGCCCGGCCCGTTGGGGCGGACCGGGGCGGTCGCGTCGCGGTCGCGGGGAAGGATCCTGCGGGGTGGCACGCGCCGGGGAGCGGGAGCGGGACCGGGAGCGCGGCCGGGGGAGCGGCCGGGGATCCGGCCGGGTCCGGAGGCGCGTGGCCCGTCAGCTGGCCGTGCGCCCCGAGCCGTACTCGGCGTCGTAGGCCGCCTGCCAGCCGGTGGACAGGACCGTCGCCGCGTGGGCCGCGGAGGCCAGCGTGATGTGCCGGTGCCAGCCGCGGAACGAACGGCCCACGAAGTCGCGGAGCCCCGCCCCCTCGCCGACCTCGACGAAGTCCCGCTCCACCCGGCGCGCGAGCTTCGTCAGCCGCACCAGCGAGCCGACCGGCGAGTTGGTCAGATCGCTGACCCACACCCGGGCCGGAGGACGCCGCGGGTCGTCCCACTCGCCGAGCAGCACCAGCGGCCGCATGCGCTCCCCGCCCGGCGCGGGCAGCGCCACCCGGACGGCGATGGCGAGGGAGGTCCGCGAGGTCCGCGCGCCGGCCACAGTGTCCACCCAGCTCACCGGCCTGCGCAGCCCCTTGAGCGACTCCAGGATCTGCAGGGCGGACAGCGGGCCCGCCCCGAAGCCGGGCAGCGACCGGTCGGCGATCGCCATCCGGGAGCCCGGGTTGATGCGGGCCACGACCGGCAGCCCGGCCGCGGCGAGCCGGGTCAGGGCCGCCCGTCCCGCGCCGCCGCGGATGTCGAGGAGCACCGGCTTGCGGGTGACGTCGGGCCAGCGGGCCGTGTCGAGCGCCGCGGCGACCGCGCACTCCTCCAGGGTCTCCTCGCCCGCCTCCTGCGGAACCTCCGCCCGGTCGCGCCGCGTGCGGTCGTTGACCCACTCGTCCGGCAGGAACAGGCGCCAGTTCACCGGCACGCTCAGCTCGTCGCTCGCGAGCCACACGCCGAACGCCTGCTGGCCGTGGAAGACCTGCCCCCGCTCCGGGTCGAAGCGCCGGTCCACGCCGACCGAGTGCTCGCCCGCCTTCGGGATCGGCATCGGCCGCACGACCCACGCCTGCGGGCAGCTGTTGCGCTCCAGGTAGCGGGCGAGCGACGCCCGCATGGGCTGCCAGTCCCAGGTGGAGCTGGAGACGAAGTGGTGCAGGCTCTGCTCGGCCGCCGGCCCGCCTATCTGGGCGGCGATGTTCCGGATCGACTTGCGGCCCTGCGCGGTCAGCAGGCCGTGCAGGTACTGCTCGGCCTTCAGGCGCTGGTCGCGGCGCGGGAAGCCGGCGAAGAGCGTGCTGCACAGCTCGGCGTGGACGTCCCCGTCCGAGCCGGCCGCGCCGGCGGACCGGACGACGCCCAGCGACGCCGCCGGGGTGACGGTCCCGGTGGTGGCCCTGCGCTTGATTGCGACGGATGTACTCACGACACTCCTGCCCGAAGGTTGCGCAGCTCCCTCCCGCTGCCCCACCACCGTCGCCCGTCACCGCCCCCGGGCACGAGGTGTACCCGGCACCCGAATCGGCCGCCGGATGGTGGCCGGACCACCTCCCCGGGCGTCACCGCAGGTCGGAGCGGTCCCCGTGGCCCTCGCGCGGGCCTCGCGGCCGGGCTCGGGAACGGGTCGCGGACACCCTCGCGGTGTGCCCCGGACACCGCTCGGGGGATCTGACAGACTCACCGGACCCGCTTTGACCCGTAGCAGGGAGTGGCCGGACCATCGCAGAGCGAGGCCGCACGGGCCGGAATCCGGTTAATGCCCCAGGCCGGGATCCGTGCCTGTGCGCCTCGCCTCGGCGCCCGCTTCGTACCCTGGGCGCATGGGACTGCGCGCGGAGCTGCCGGTCGTCGCGGCGGTCGCCGCCGGCGGCGCCCTCGGCGCGTGCGCCCGTTACGGCCTCGCGCTCGCCTGGCCCACCCCCGACGGGGCCTTCCCCTGGACGACGTTGACCGTCAACGCGACCGGCTGCGCGCTGCTCGGCGTGCTGATGGTCCTCCTCACGGAGGGGGACACGCCCCCGCACCCGCTGCTGCGCCCGTTCCTCGGGCCCGGTTTCTGCGGCGGGTTCACCACCTTCTCCACGTACGCCCTCGACACCGAGCGGCTGCTCGACGCGGGCGACCCCGCGCGCGGTCTGCTCTATCTCGGCGGGACCGCGCTCACCTCCCTCGCCGCCGTGTGGGCGGGAACCGCGGCCACCAGGGCCGCACGGTCACCTGCGCGGACGGGGGCGGGGCGCGGGTGAACTGGCTGCTCGTCGTCGCCGGAGCGGCCGTCGGCGCTCCGCTGCGCTATCTGACGGACCGTGCGGTCAGGGCCCGGCAGCGCTCGGCCTTCCCCTGGGGCACGTTCCTCGTGAACGTCGTCGGCTCGTTCGTGCTCGGGCTGCTCACCGGCGTCGGCTCCGGCCGCCTCCACCTGCTGCTGGGCACGGGGCTGTGCGGGGCGCTGACGACGTACTCGACCTTCTCGTACGAGACGCTGAGGCTGTACGAGGACGGGGCGAGGAGGTTCGCGGTGCTGAACGTGGCCGGGAGCCTGGCCGCCGGACTCGGCGCCGCGTGGCTGGGAGTCCGGACGGCCGGGCTGCTGTGAGCCGGGTGCGGCTCAGGCGGCCGGCAGGACACGGGACTCGACCGTCGGCAGGCCCTTGACCCACCAGTGGTCGTAGCGGCGGTAGACGTGCGGGTCCCGGTCGGCGAGGAGGCGGCCGAGCGCCGCGGCCTCGGACGCGAGGGCCTCCCAGGCGTCGGTGGGGAGCGGGTGGAAGGCCGACGCCTCGATCCCGCCGGGGACCGGGCGCCAGACGCCGGCCACGTACCCGTCGACGAGGAGCGTCGGGAGGGCGTCGCCGTTCACGCGGATCACGTGCTTGCGGTAGGCGGGCGGGATGATCCGGCCGCGGTCCGCGTACGCCAGGAGGACGCTGTCCCACATGGCCATCAGCCGGGGCGGTGCGGGGGTGTCCTCGTCGGGCAGGGCGGTTCCGGGCACGTCGTGGAGGACCGTGCCGTCCGGGCCCTCCAGCCGGTCGAGCGCGCCGCCGAGGGACTCCACGGCCTTCCGCACCGAGCCCTTGGGGGCCAGCGTGAACTGCGCCATGTCGGCGACCGACGCGGGGCCGAAGCCCTCCAGGTAGCGGCGGATCAGGACGGCCAGGCCCGCGGCCGACGCCTCGGGGTCGGCGAGCGCCGGGCGGTCGCTCGCCGTGACGAAGGACTGCGCGGTGCCGAACGACCACGGGAGGCCCGTCGGCGCGTGCCACAGCGGGGCGTACTGCCGGATCATCCGCCAGACCACCGACTCCACCGGCCCGCCGTTGCCCGCCTCCAGGCGTGCCTTCATCTCCGCCCCGGTCCTGGCCTGTTCGGCGTACGCGAGGAGGTCGGGAAGGAGGGCGTCGGCGTCGTCGGCAGTGAACCCCGCCGCCTTGAACCGGGGATCGTGCAGCCGGGAGCCGCGCACGGTCGGCTCCATGGCCTCGCGGAACGCGCGGTAGTCCTCGACGTGCACCAGGTGCAGCGTCAGCCGCATCAGGGTCGACCTGACCAACGCGAAGTCGCCCACGGCCCCGTCGAGCGCCACCGGGTCGAATCCCGCGACGCGGTTCCACAACGCCACGTAGGGCGAACCCGGTTGCTGGGCCTGGAGGGCCACCACCCGCCGTACGGCGTCCCCGACGTCGAGCGGCTCGCGGTCGAGGAGCAACTGCCGGGCGAGGGTGGAGCGGTTGAGGGTGCGCGCGGTGATCGCCATGGCCCGATTCTGCCTGCCCGACGCGACGGACACGCAGCGTAGGGTCATGGCCATGGGGGCAGCATCGACAGGCACACCTGCGCACATACCGACACGCACACCGACACACCTGTCGACCCGGATACCGGGACCGCGGGGGACCGCGGTGGCGGAACCGGCGGAGACCCGCGGACCGGCGGAGACCGCGGGGCCGGCGGAGACCACGGGGCCGGGGGAGACCGGCGGGCCGGGGAGGGCCGGGGGGCGCGGCCGGGGCGTCGCGCTCACGCTGCTCTGCTTCGCCGTCTGCTTCGGGCTCGGGTTGCAGTCCTGGACCGCGCTGCGGCTCACCGGGTTCGACCTCGGCATCTTCGACCAGGCGGTGCGGGCGTACGCGCACTTCGAGTTGCCCCGGTCGCCGATCAAGAACACGCACCACGAGTTCCCGCCGGGCTTCTCCCTCCTGGGCGACCACTTCACACCGGCGCTCGCCCTCCTCGCACCGCTGTACTGGATCCGGGACGACCCCCGGGTCCTCCTCCTCGCCCAGGCGGCGCTGTTCGCGGCCGGGGTGCCGGTGGTGCGGCGCATCGCCCGGCACGCCTTCGCCGGCGCCGCGCCGCACGTCGTCCGCCGGGCCGCCGACCTCGGCGGTCTCGTGTACGCGCTGGGCTGGCCGCTCCTCGACGCCTCGTACAACGGCTTCCACGAGGTGGCCTTCGCGGTGCCGTTCACCCTCCTCATGCTGGAGCGCGGGCTCGCCCACCGGTACGGCGCGGCGGCCTGCTGGGCCGCGCTGCTGTGCACGGCGAAGGAGGACATGGGGCTCGTGGCCGGGGCGTTCGGCCTCGTCCTCGCGGTCCGCGCGCACCGAGCCGGCCACCGCGCGGGCCGGGCCACCGGGGCGGTCCTCGCCGTCGCCGGGCCGCTGGTCTCCGCCCTCGCCATCTGCTGGTTCATCCCGGCGATGGGCGGACCAGAGGGCTACTACTGGTCGTACGGGCGCCTCGGCGCCGACCCCGGCGCCGCGCTGTCCCACGTCCTCACCGCCCCCTGGATCCTGCTCCAGGTCGCCGTCACCCCGTTCGTGAAGGTCGCCATGGCGGCCTGGATCCTGGGCAGCCTCGCCCTCCTCCCGCTCGGCTCCCCGACGTTCCTCCTCGCCCTGCCGCTGCTCGCCGAACGGGTCCTCTCCGACAACCCCAACCACTGGCCGGTGATCAACCACTACGACGCCTTCCTGTGGCCGATCCTGGTCACCGCCGCCCTGGAGACGGCGGCCAGGCTGCACCGCGCACGCGACCGGGCCCTCGTCCGCCGCTGGGCGGCCGCCGCCGTCGCCCTCTCCTCGGCGGCGGCCGTCACCCTCGGCCTCGGCCTCCTCGTCCGCCCCGGCTCCTGGCAGCCCTCGCCGGACAAGCGCCCGCTCGCCGCGGCGGCCGAACTCATCCCCGACGGCGCCACGGTGGAGGCCGACAACACCATCGCCCCCCGCCTGACCGCCCGCACCCACGTCGTCATCGCCGACGCCACTCCCCGCGGCGCCGACTGGGTCCTCCTCCGCACCGAGGACCGCACCTTCCCGTTCGCGTCCACCGACGACCAGCGGCAGCGGGTCCGGCTCCTCCTCGCCCACGGCTACACGGAGGTCCGGCGGCAGGACGGCACCGTCCTCCTCCACCGCACCACCCCCCTCCCGATCCCCGGCATGCGCCTGCCCGGCCCCGGCAGCACCCCGGTCCGCGAGGCCGTCCCGCCGGACGTGGGCGTGAACCTGCTGCTGCGCTGAGGAGGTTCCGCCGAGGCGCGCTGGACGCCGCCGGTTCACCGGGGGCACGTCGAGGGGTCACGCGGCCCTCACCCGGGGTCGTGAGGATCGGCGCATGACCTTCACCTCCCGGGCCGGCCGCCCGGCCGCCGCCGCGTCCGCCGTCGCCCTCGCCGCCGCCGTCGCGCTCCTCGCGCCCGCCTCCCCGGCGCACGCCGCCTCCAACGCCGTTCCCACCTACGAGGTGAAGATCAACCTCACGGCGGCGGCGCTCGACTCGGCGCACGCGCCGACCTCGGCGGTGAAGTCGGCCTTCGGCATCACCGGTTCCGCGAAGGCGCGCTCGTACGGCTACTACGACACCGACGGCCTGGCGCTCGACGCCGAGGGGTGGAGCGTACGGCTGCGGCACAAGAGCGGGTCGTCGTTCGAGGAGACCTACAAGAAGCGGTTCCCGGTCACCGGCGGCGACATCAACGCCGCGCTCACCACGGCCAACGCCGCCGGCTTCGACAGCTCCGACACCAACTACGACGCCGAGGTCGACTGGGGCTACGCCAAGCAGACCCTCAGCTTCAGCACCGAGAAGAGCCACAGCGCGAGCGGCTACTCCGGCACCGCGATGCCGACGAACACCACCGGCCGCACCTGGCTCGTCAACGACATCCCCGGCAAGTTGGAGAACTGGGGCAGCACCGGCTGGGGCAAGACCACCCTCCAGACCTCCCGCGTCCACGGCCCGGTGACCGCCAAGGTGTACGGCGGCGCCTGGGGTGCCTCCGACGACGCGAGCATCGAGGTGCTCCCGGTCGTCGGAGCGGGCGGCACCGGTACGGAGTACGTCGTCGAGCTGTCCTTCAAGACCGACTCGTACGCCGACGCCGCCGACCTCCACGCGGACGCCATCTCCGTCGCCGAGGCCAACGGCTGGCTCTACCACGGCGACATCCTGAAGACCCGGCTCATCCTCGACCGCTACTAGGTCGCACACGCGCGTTCACCCAGGGCTCGCCCGGGTGTCGTGAACGCGTTGCCCGGAGTTGCGTGCAGGACTGGACCATGGGGCCGCCCTCACCGGCGACTTTCCACGCACTCCAGGGAGTTCTGATGAATCCGCGCCTCCTGCGCCGGCCCGCCGCCGTCGTCCTTCCGCTCGCCGTCGCGCTCGCGCTCCCGGTGGTCGTGGGGACGGCCGACGCGGCGCCGGCGCACCACGGGCCCGCCACCGCCCGGGTCGTCTCCACCGCGACCCTGCCCGACATCCCGCTGGCCGCCTTCAGCAACGGGCTGCTGCCCGGCAGCGTCCGGGACGACCGGGGCGTCGACCTCGGCGGCATCGGCAGCGACCTGTACCCGGCCGAACGGCGCGGCGAGTACTGGACCGTGACCGACCGCGGCCCCAACGGGCAGATAGCCGTCGGCAAGGACAAGCGGCGTACCTTCCCCGTGCCCGGCTTCGACCCGGCCATCGTGAAGATCCGCGCCGTCGGCGGCCGGATCCAGGTCCTGAAGTCGATCCCGCTCACCACCGCCTCCGGCGCCCCCGTCACCGGACTGCCCAACCAGCCGGGCCGCGACGAGGCCCCGTACACCTACGACGCCTCCACCCCCCTCGGGTACGACCCGAACGGCCTGGACACCGAGGGCCTCGTGCGGGACCGGGACGGCAGCTTCTGGCTGGTGGACGAGTACGGCCCCTCGCTGGTCCACGTGTCCGCGCAGGGCCGGGTGCTCGCCCGGCACGTCCCCCGGGGGCTCGGCCTGACCGGCGCCGACTACCCGGTCGTCGAGTCGCTGCCGTCGATCTACCTCCAGCGCAAGGTCAACCGCGGCTTCGAGGGGCTCGCGCTGCTCCCCGACGGCGATCTGGTCATGGCGCTGCAGAGCCCGCTGCTCAACCCGGACAAGGTCGCGGGGGAGAACTCCCGCACCACGCGGCTGCTGCGGTTCTCGCCCCGGAAGAACCGGGTCACCGCCGAGTACGCCTACCGCTTCGACGCCGTGGGCGACGTCGAGCCCGGCCAGACCAAGACCTCCGAGCTGAAGATCTCCGCGCTCGTCGCGCTCGGCGGCGACCGCCTCCTCGTCCAGGAGCGCACCGACAAGTCCGCCCGCGTCCACGAGGTGCGCCTGCGCCGCGGCTCCGACATCCTCGGCTCCGCCTGGGACACCGCCGCCACCCCCACCCTGGAGCAGCTGGACGACCAGGGCGCCGCCGACGTCCCGGTCCTCGCCAAGCGCCTGGTCGTCGACCTGAACACGGTCCCCGGCGTCCCCGGGAAGATCGAGGGGATCGCCCTCGAAGGCTCCTCGACACTGGTCCTGCTCAACGACAACGACTTCGGCATGACCGACGGCCCCGCGGCCTTCGACGCGGCCGGCCGTCTCGTCGACAGCGGTGTGGAGACCACCCTCGTCCGGGTGCGGCTGAACCGCCCCGTCCGCTGATCCTCCGCCTTCACGCAGAACACCCGTGCCCCGGCTTTCCCAGCCGGGGCACGGGTGTTCTCGTACGTGCGGACAGATGTCCCGCCGCCAGCCAACAGGAAGCCGCGGGTCCGCCGCAAATCCGGTGAACAAAACTCGACCGGTTCACTAGCGATACGCGAGCCGAGCGCGATAACCGCGGGCCACACTGCTGCGTGGGTCGACACGTAGTGAGGTGCATATGGATACAGCAGTAGAAAGGGCGATCGAGTGCATCCGGGAGCGTTACGGCGAACCGCTGACCCTCACGGAGATCGCCGAAAGCGCTCTGCTCAGCCGTTTCTATTTCACGCGGCTGTTCAAAGAAGAGACCGGGCTCACGCCCGGCAGATTCCTGGCCGCGATCCGTATCTACCAGGCGAAGCGGCTCATCGAGACCACCTCGATGAGCATCACCGATATCTCCTACGCGGTCGGTTACAACAGCCTGGGTTCCTTCACCAATTCCTTCACGGCCAGCGTCGGCGTCTCACCCAGCCGGTTCCGCCGGCTCGCGCGGGACGGCGGGGACGGCCTGCCGGGACCCGAGCCGACGGCGTGGACCGGGTTCGGGACGATCGCGGGCACCATCAGCCTGCCCGCCGGCCACGGCAACGCCCGGGTGTTCCTCGGGGCCTTCGGCACGCCGATCGTCCAGCACCCGTCGGTCGCCTCGGGCGTCATCGACGTACCCAGCGGACGGCCGTCCTGCTACTCGCTGAAGAACGTCCCCGAGGGCAGCTGGTACCTGCTCGCCGTGGCCGTCGCCGACGGCCTCGGGCCCGAACCCGGCGCGTCACGGGCCCCGCTCGTCGGAGGGCACGGACCGAAGACCGTGACCGTCACCGCCGACACCGTCACCAGTGCGGCCGTCCGGCTGCGCCCGGCCCGGCCCGCCGACCCGCCGGTCCTGCTGGCGCTCCCGGAGCTCGAACCCCCGGCCGACGTCGTACCCCACCCGGGGTGCGCCTCCGTCAATCCGGCGCAGGAGCCCGGCGGACGGCGCCAGGCCGCGGGCCACCTCAGGGTGGCGTCCGCGGCACCGGCGCCGACGGCCTCGTGAGCAGGGGGAGCGGGATCAGGGCACCATGTCCTGCTTGGTCTTGAGCTGCTCGGCCAGGAGGCTCCACTCCCGGCTGATGCGCTCGGCGATCGGCGCGATGACACCGAGCCAGTGCGGCGGGACGGCGTCGACGAGCTCGCGCCAGTCCTCGTCGGGATCGGTGGCGTGCAGCTGCATCCAGCGGAGGAACTCCCGGCCGCCCGCGTTGTACCGGATGGCGGGGTCGGTGGCCATCTTGGCCGCCACCGTCGCCCACGCGGGCGGCGCCTCGGTGTGGTTCCTGCGCGGGGCCGGCGCGGCGTCGGGATGCGGGGCCACCCGCAGCGGTCCCCGGGCCGTGCCGCACGCCGCCGGGCCGACGGGCCGCGTCACCTCGCCGGGGTGCCGCACCGTCTGCCGTACGGTCGGCACCGACTGCACGGCCGGGATGGCCTGTACGGACCGTACGGACTGCACCGACCGCACGGGCTGTACCGGTTCCGGCCGGGCGACGGGCGCCTGGCGCCCCCCGTCCCGCTCGGGGCTGTCGCCGCGGCGGAGCCGCGCGCTGACGTCGTGGACCGTGCCCAGCGACACGTCGGTCTCCCGGGCGACCTGACGCAGCGGGGCGTTGGGGTGGGCGGTGATGTACTCGGCGGCGCGCCGCCTGCCCTCGCCGGCGTCCACCGGACGCCGCCTGCCGTCCCGGCCGATGCGCTTGCCGTCGAGCGGCGCCCCGTCCGACGACCGGTCGCGCAGCGACGCGATCGTCTTGGCGCTCAGCCCGGTGATGCCGGCGATGGCCCGGTCGGACCAGTCGGGGTGGGAACTCAGGACGCGCTGCGCCCCGGACACCCGGTCGGCCTTCGACAGCGGGAGTCCGTGCGAGCCGTTCGCCTTCATGGCGATGACGAGCGCCTCGGAATTCGAACAGTCGAGGAAGCGCGCCTTGATGCTGACGTCACCCCGGAGCCGGGCGGCCTCCAGGCGGTGCAGACCGTCGATGATGCGGTAGCCGTCCATCTGGACCAGAATGGGCGGCAGTTCCGCCGACCCCGCCGCGTCGACGAGAAGCTGGATGTGAGCGGCGTCCGTACCGCTCTGGCGCAGGGAGACGCCGGGCGACAGCGCGCTGACGGGTACGTCGCGTGCCGGCAGTTTCTCGAAATTCTTGAGATCGAATTCGCTGCGGGTCGCTGCTTCGGCGCTCTCCGTTCTGACGGGGCTGAATGCACTCGTGATCAAGACGGCCTGCCCACTGCTCTGAGCCATTCCCTTCACTCCCTTTCTGCTGCCGCTGCCGTCGAGCGTCGCAGGAGGGTCTTCAGGCCCAGTCGAGGAAAGCTGGACGCCGCCTGGAAACACGACACCGCGGGTGCCCGCCTGTATCGGCGGGCACCCGCGGTGTTCGGGAGGGGTCAGGCGTCCCTGCGACGCAGCAGTACGGCCGCGACGGCGAGCAGGACGGCGGTCCAGAGCGCGAGCACCCCGAGGCCCTGCCACGGGCCGAGCAGGTCGTCCACGCGGGAGTGCTGCTGGGTGACGAGGAACCCGGCCTCGGTGGGGAGGTAGGCGTGCACGTGCTCCCCGACGGTACCGGGCAGCAGCCTGGCCATCGGCGCGAGCACCAGGACGAACGCGATGACACCGGTGATGCTCGCCGCCGTGTGGCGGATGATCGCACCGACGGCGAGCGCGAACAGGCCCAGCAGCGACAGGTAGAACCCGCAGCCGACGACGGCCCGCAGCACGCCGGGGTCGCCGAGCGCGACGGGCGCCTTGCCGTCGAGCATCGGCGCGCCGATGAAGAACGAGCCGAACGCGGTCACTTCGCCCATGGCGAGGACGAGGAGACCGAAGACGGCGGCCTTGGCCAGGAGCACCGGCACCCGCTTGGGCACCGCGAGCAGACTGGCACGGATCATGCCGGTGGAGTACTCGGACGCCATGACCATCGCGCCCAGCACGCAGACCGCGAGCTGGCCGATCAGGATGCCGCTGCCGAGGATGGTGCCGGTCGGGTCCAGGCGCATGGCGGCCTGCTGCGCCGGGTCGGTCTTGTCCCAGTTCGCGACGCCCATCTGGATGAAGAGCGCCGTGAAGATCAGGGTGACCACGACCAGGATCGCGAGCGACCAGACCGTGGAGCGGACGGAGCGGATCTTCGTCCACTCCGACAGCATCAGTCGCCCGAAGGTCGGCTTGTGGGCGCCCGCGACGGGGACGGTCGCGGATGCGGTCGCGGCGGTCACTTCACACCTCCGGCGGTGCGCACGCCGGCGTCGTACTCGACGGCGTCCTTGGTCAGTTCCATGAAGGCGTCCTCGAGCGAACCGCGGCGCGTGGACAGTTCGTGCAGCACCAGGCCGTCGGCGGCGGCGAGTTCGGCGATGCGCGGTGCTTCGATGCCGACGACGTCCAGGTCGCCCTCCTCGGTTTCGGTGACGGTGCCCCCGTGGCTCTTCAGGAGTGCGGAGAGCCGTTCCCGGTCGGGGGTCTTGATGAGGACGGACTGCTCGGTGCTGCGCTCGATGAACTCCTGGGTGGAGCAGTCCGCGACGAGCCGGCCGCGCCCGATGACGATGAGGTGGTCGGCCGTGACGGCCATCTCGTTCATCAGGTGGCTGGAGACGAAGACGGCGCGGCCCTCGGCCGCCAGGGACTTCATCAGGTTCCGGATCCAGAGGATGCCCTCGGGGTCCAGGCCGTTGACCGGCTCGTCCAGGACCAGCGCGGCGGGGTCGCCGAGCAGCGCGGCGGCGATGCCGAGCCGCTGTCCCATGCCGAGCGAGAAGCCGCCGGCCCGCTTGCGGGCCACCGGCGTCAGGCCGACCTGGTCGATGACCTCGTCGACCCGGCGTCTGCCGAATCCCTGGGTCTGGGCGAGGCAGAGCAGGTGGTCGTAGGCGCTGCGGCCGGTGTGGACGGCGCGGGCCTCCAGAAGCGCGCCGACCACCCGCATCGGCTGCGGAAGGTCGCTGTAGCGCATGCCGTCGACGGTCGCCGAGCCCCCGTCGGGCCGGTCCAGGCCGAGGAGAAGTCTCATGGTGGTGGACTTCCCCGCGCCGTTGGGGCCCAGGAAGCCGGTGACGCGACCGGGCTCGACCGTGAACGACAAATCGTTCACGGCGGTCTTGTCACCGTAGCGTTTGGTGAGGTTCTTGGCTTCGATCATGGGTTACCTCGGTCTACTGGGCTGCGAGAGATTAGCCGGGGATGCAATAATCCCCACCCACCTTGGTACCAGGGTTGCATTCTGTTCAGTAGGCCCCTACGGGGCCGGTATTGAACGATGGCCTCCGTTTCCCGTCCGTGGCAATTTTGACCGTGCCGTCCTTCCGAGTCGGCGGTTGTTCCATCTGCTCGATTTCCTCAGTTGAACACCAATCGAGGGAAGCCACGGAACCCACGGAACCCATGAGGGTGGTCATGAATTCAGACGTGAACGGCCCGGCGCCCGCCGCCGGCCGGCCGGTCATCGGGATCTGCGCGCGGACCGCGCCGGTCACGCTCCAGGGCAGCGACATGCTGGTCAGTCTCGCCCTCCAGGCACACGTGTCCTACCTGTCCGCCGCCGGTGCCACGCCCGTGCTGCTCCCGCTGCTGCCCGGCGCCGAGAGCCTGGTCGACCGGATCGACGGCCTGCTGGTCCCGGGCGGCCCGGACCTGGATCCGGCGCTGTACGGTGAGACCGCCCACCCGGTGACGCGGGCCATGAGCCCCGACGCCGACCGGGCCGAACTGGCCTTGGTCAGGTCGGCACTTGAGGTCGGACTGCCGGTCCTCGCCATCTGCCGCGGGATGCAGCTGCTCAACGTGCTGCACGGCGGCAGCCTCCACCAGCACCTGCCCGAGATCACGGGTCACGACGAGCACCAGCCGCGGACGCCCTCGTTCACGCTCGGCCGCCACCCGCTGAAGCTCACGCCGGGCAGCCGGATCGCCGGCGTCCTCGACGAGGACGAGCCGGAGACGGCCTGCCACCACCACCAGGCGGTGGACCGGCTCGGTGCCGGTCTCACCGTCACCGCACGGGCCCAGGACGGCACCGTCGAAGCCGTCGAAGTCACGGACCACCCTTTTGCGATCGGCGTGCAATGGGAGGCCGGACACACTCCCGACACCCGGCTCCACGAAGCACTTGTACAAGCCGCCGGAAGCCGGAAAAGCAACTGATCCGTCGAAATTCGGAATACTTGAGAAAAGGCTGCCCGGTGGGCAAGCTGTTATCTGATCCCGATCCGAAGGAGAATTACAGATGTCGCCGCGGATGCCTAACCCGTCGCTGGTCGTTCCCGATGTTCTGCCGCCCATGCGTGCACTGGTCAAGGCCGTCAACAGCGTCGGTGTGCCGTTGAAGACCCTCGTCCTCATCCACCTGCGGGTGAGCCAGATCAACGGCCGCCCGGTGCAGATCCCGAAGAAGCAGGCCGAGTTCGAGGCCGCCGGGGAGGAGGACCACCGTCTGCCGGTCGTGGAGACCTGGCGCGAGCAGGACTGCTTCACCGACGCCGAGCGCTCCTGCCTCGCCCTTGCCGAGGCCGCCACCCGCATCAACGACCGGGAGGACCCGGTCTCGGACGAGGTCTGGGAGGAGGCCGCCAAGCACTGGAACGAGGTCGAACTCGGCGCGATCGTCCTCCACATCGGTCTGGTCAACCTGTGGAACCGCGTCAACGTCGCCACCAAGCAGGAGCCGGTCGACTGGCGCATCAACCCCAAGAAGTGGACCCCGATGACGTCCCGGCTCGCTCAGGCACAGGCGCAGCCCTCGGCTTCCCACTGACTCGTTTCGTTTCCAGGCATTCGCAATCAGGCCCTGTCCGGTGGAGATTCCACCGAACAGGGCCTGATGCTTTTCCCGGGGTCAGAAGGAGAGCGGGGCGCGGCCGGCCGCGTTCGTGGTGAGCACGGCGAGCAGGGTGCGGGCCTGGACGTTGACGTAACGGCTGTGTCCGGCGAGCCAGTTCAGCTGTCCGGCGGTGACCCAGTGGTATCCCGGGGGCGCCGCGGCCGGTGTCGTGTCCTCGTCGGTGTCGACGATCAGATAGCGGCTCTCGGCGTTGAGGAACCGGCCGCCCTCCTCGGAGTGGACCGTGGAGTAGCGGACGCGGTCGGGCGAGGCGCCGAGGATCGCGTCCAGGAACGGCGGGCGGTGCTCCGCCGGCAGATGGGCGTAGTTCTCGGGGACGTACTGCACGGTCGGCGCGAGCTCGGCGGTGTCGAGGAAGCCGCCCTCGACGCGCGCGTGCACGAGGACGTGCGGGACGCCGTCGAACACGCGGCGGGCGAAGGCGACGATGCCCTGTCCGACCGGTTCGATGATCGGCTGGGTCCAGCCGGCGACCTCGCGGCCCGCGCCCTCCACGGAGACCGCCACCACCTGGAAGAACCGACCGTCCTCGCGGCGGACGGAATGGTCGTCGCGGCGCCAGCCGGAGATCTCCCGCAGCGGCATGCGGCGGGTGTGGATGTCCTGGCGCGCCCGCTCGCCCGTGAACCAGGCGAGCAGGTCGGCGTCGGACGTCAGCGCCCCGATCTCGGACGGGGCCATCGGGGCGCTGGCCAGGACGGTCCGGGCGTCCATGTTCACCACGTTGTCGAGGCGGAGCATGGCCACGATCTGGCCGAGGGTGAGCCAGCGGAAGTCCTCGTCGGCCGGGACGTCGCCGGTCACCTCGACGATCATGTTGCGGTTGCGCTTCCGGTAGAACCAGGCGCCGTGCTCGGACTGCAGGACGTCGGTGAGCACCCGCTCCCGGTCCGGGGTGAGGAAGTGCTCCAGGTACTTCACCTCCGCCCCGCCGTGGGCCTTCGTGTAATTGCTGCGGGTGGCCTGCACGGTGGGGGAGAGCTGCACCAGGTTCGGGTTGCCCGGCTCCATCTTCGCCTGCATGAGGAAGTGGAGGACGCCGTCGAACTCCTTGGCCAGGATGCCGAGGATGCCGATCTCCGGCTGGACGATGATCGGCTGTTGCCAGGCGCCCTCCGGCCGGACGGCGTGCAGGCCCTCGACGGTGAAGAACTTGCCGCTGCTGTGCCGCAGGTCGCCGGTGTCCGGGGCGAAGGACCAGTGGTCGAGCTCGGCGAAGGGGATGCGGCGGATCGCCGTCCCGCAGGTCACCCGGTGGAACTCCAGCCAGCCGGGGACCTCGGACGTCGCGATGTGGACGCCCTCGGCCGTCGCAGCGGACAGGGCGAGGCGCTCGGATATGCCGGCCCGGTGACGCGGGACCAGTCGTGTCTCCACGGTCACGGCCGACCACCGCTCTCCTTGACGGGCTTCCACCACTGCGGGTTGTTGCGGTACCAGGCGACGGTGGCCGCCAGGCCCTCGTCGAAGGAGGTGAGCGGCCGGTGGCCGAGCTCCTCCTCGATCTTCGTCTGGTCGAGGGCGTAGCGCCGGTCGTGCGCCTTGCGGTCGGCGACGTGGTCGATCATGTCCGGGTCCACGCCGCAGAGTTCGACGAGCCGGTGGGCCAGCGTCAGGTTCGGCACGGACGAGCCGGAGCCGATGTTGTACGCCTCGCCGGCCCGGCCCGCGGTGAGCACCCGCTGGATGGCGCGGCAGTGGTCGTCCACGTGCAGCCACTCGCGGATCTGCTGTCCGTCGCCGTAGACGGGGATGCGCCGTCCTTCGAGGAGGTTGGTGACGGCGAGCGGGATGAACTTCTCGGGGTGCTGGTACGGCCCGTAGTTGTTGGAGCAGCGGGTGACGGAGACGTTCAGCCGGTGCGTACGGAAGTAGGCGAGGGCGACGAGGTCGGACGCGGCCTTGGAGGCGGCGTACGGGGAGTTGGGCAGGAGGGGGGACTCCTCGGTCCAGAATCCCTCGTCGATGGAGCCGTACACCTCGTCCGTCGAGACGTGGACCACCCGCTCGACGCCGGCCGCCAGGGCGGCCTCGAGGACGGCCTGCGTGCCCTCCACGTTGGTGCGGACGAACGCGGCGCCGCTCTGGATGGACCGGTCGACATGGCTCTCGGCGGCGAAGTGCACCACCGCGTCCTGGCCTTCGAGGACCGAGCGCAGCAGCTCCCGGTCGAGGATGTCGCCCCGGACGAAGGTGAGCCGCGGGTGGGCGGCGGGGAGGTTGTCGCGGTTGCCCGCGTACGTCAGCAGGTCGAGGACGGTGACGTGCGCGTCCTCGTAGCCCGGGTACCCCCCGTCGAGCATGGTCCGCACGTAATGCGAGCCGATGAATCCGGCTCCGCCGGTGACGAGGATCTTCACGAGATCACATCGCATTCGGAATTCCACGGTCGAGGCATGTGTCTAACCCTTTTCGATGAGGGGGACGGATGGCATGCAATTCACGCTAAAGAAATGCCTGATGAGAGGCATCTTTCAGATTGCGGGTTCAACCGCTGAAAAACCGAAAGGGGCCGGCGGCGGGACGAATCCCGCTGCCGGCCCCCGTGGTTCCCGTGCGGGTCACCCCTTGCCGACGTACGCCGCCAGGTGCTCGCCGGTGCGGGTCGAGCGGCTCTCGACGAGGTCGGCGGGCGTGCCCTCGAAGACGACCCGGCCGCCTTCCTGGCCGGCGCCGGGGCCGACGTCGACGATCCAGTCGGCGTGCGCCATCACGGCCTGGTGGTGCTCGATGACGATCACCGACTTGCCCGCGTCGACGAGCCGGTCGAGCAGGCCGAGCAGGTTCTCCACGTCGGCGAGGTGCAGTCCGGTGGTCGGCTCGTCCAGGACGTAGACACCGCCCTTCTCCGCCATGTGCGTGGCCAGCTTGAGCCGCTGGCGCTCGCCGCCGGACAGGGTGGTGAGCGGCCGGCCGATGTCGAGGTAGCCGAGGCCCACGTCGGAGAGGCGCTCCAGGATGCGCAGGGCGGCGGGGATGCGCGTCTCGCCGGCGCCGAAGAAGTCCTTGGCCTCGTCGACCGGCATCGCGAGGACCTCGCTGATGTCGCGGCCGCCGAAGCGGTACTCCAGGACCGACGCCTCGAAGCGCTTGCCCTCGCAGTCCTCGCAGGTGGTGGCGGCGCCCGCCATCATCGCCAGGTCGGTGTAGATGACGCCGGCGCCGTTGCAGGTGGGGCAGGCGCCCTCGGAGTTGGGGCTGAAGAGCGCCGGCTTCACGCCGTTGGCCTTGGCGAAGGCGTTCCGGACGGAGTCGAGCAGACCGGTGTACGTCGCCGGGTTGCTGCGGCGCGAACCCTTGATCGGCGCCTGGTCGACGGAGACGACGCCTTCCCGGCGGGCCACCGAGCCGTGGACGAGCGAGCTCTTGCCGGAGCCGGCGACGCCGGTGACCACGCACAGCACGCCCAGCGGGATGTCGACGTCGACGTTCCGCAGGTTGTGCGTCGAGGCGCCGCGGATCTCCAGGTGCCCGGTCGGCTTGCGGACGGTGTCCTTGACGGCCGCCCGGTCGTCGAAGTGGCGGCCGGTGACCGTACCGCTGGCGCGCAGCCCGTCGAGGGTGCCCTCGAACATCACCTGGCCGCCGCCGGAGCCGGCGCGCGGGCCGATGTCGACGATGTGGTCGGCGATCGCGATGGTCTCCGGCTTGTGCTCGACGACGAGGACGGTGTTGCCCTTGTTCCGCAGTTCGAGGAGCAGGTCGTTCATCCGGCTGATGTCGTACGGGTGCAGGCCGGTGGTGGGCTCGTCGAAGACGTAGGTGGTGTCGGTGAGCGAGGAGCCGAGGTGCCGGATCATCTTGATGCGCTGGCCCTCACCGCCCGACAGGGTGCCGGCGGGGCGGTCGAGCGACAGGTAGCCGAGGCCGATCCGTTCGATCGAGTCCAGGGTGTGCAGCAGCTTGGCGAGCAGCGGCGCCACCGACGGCTCGTCCAGGCCGCGCGCCCAGGCGGCGAGGTCCCTGATCTCCATCGCGCAGGCGTCGGCGATGGAGACGCCGCCGATCTTCGACGACCTGGCCTCCTCGCTGAGCCGGGAACCGCCGCACTCGGGACACGAGGTGAAGGTGACCGCGCGCTCCACGAACGCCCGCAGGTGCGGCTGGAGGGTGTCCTTGTCCTTGGAGAGCATCGACTTCCGGATCTTCGGGATCAGGCCCTCGTAGTTGAGGTTGACGCCGTCGACCTTGACCTTGCGCGCCTCGCCGTGGAGGAACTCCGCCATCTCCTCGGCGGTGAAGTCGCGGATCGGCTTCTTCGGGTCGAGGATGCCCGAGTCGGTGTAGACCCGGGTGGTCCAGAAGCTGTCCTGCTTCCAGCCGGGGATGGTGAACGCGCCGTCGCCGAGCGCCTTCGACTCGTCGTACAGCTGGGTGAGGTCGATGTCGTTGGCGGTGCCGCGGCCCTCGCAGCGGGCGCACATGCCGCCGTGGTAGACGGCCTTGGTCACGACGAGCTTCTCGCCCTTGCCCTTGTCGATGCTCATGGCACCGCTGGCGACCCGCTTGGGGACGTTGAAGGCGAAGGCGCTGGGCGGGCCGATGTACGGGGTGCCGAGGCGGCTGAAGAGGATGCGGAGCATCGCGTTGGTGTCGGTGGCGGTGCCGACCGTGGAGCGGGGGTCGGCGCCGAGCCGCTGCTGGTCGACGACGATCGCCGTCGTCAGTCCTTCGAGGACGTCGACCTCGGGGCGCGCGATCGTCGGCATGAAGCCCTGGACGAAGGCGCTGTACGTCTCGTTGATCATCCGCTGCGACTCGGCGGCGATCGTGCCGAACACCAGGGAGCTCTTGCCCGAGCCGGACACCCCGGTGAACACCGTCAGTCTGCGCTTGGGGAGCTCGACGCTGACGTCCTTGAGGTTGTTCACCCGTGCCCCGTGCACGCGGATCAGATCGTGACGGTCGGCGACGTGCGGCTCGTCGGAGCGCGCGTCCGTCCCGGTGTCCTTGCTCATGGTCTCTCCATCTCTCCGGATGGGGCCGCCCTTGCCCGGCCCCATCCGGCGAGCTTAGGCGGGCATGCTCGAATCCCCCTCGAATCCCGCTCGAATTCCCCTCGCGGGGGGCTTGAGGGCAATTCGAGCGGGAATCAGGGGGGATTCGAGTCGCAGGGGGGAAACGCCGGGTGGCCGGCGGGGGCGCTCCGGGCGGGCGCGGCGGGGCGGGCCGGTCTCAGCGCTCCTGCAGCAGGCCGAGGACGTTGCCGTCGACGTCGGTGACGGTGGCCACCAGGCGGCCGCCGCCGACCTCGGCGGCGGGGTTCTGCACGACGGCGCCGGCGGCGATCACCTCCGCCAACTTCGCCTCGATGTCCGGCACATGCCAGTAGGCGACCGGCGAGGCCATGCCCTGCGTGCCCGCCCCCGGGACCAGCCCGATGTGCTGTCCCGCGACGTCGAAGCCGACGTAGAAGTCCTCGTCGGTCTGCGGTTCTACGCCGAGCAGCGCGGTGTACACCGTCTTTGCCGTCGCCAGGTCCTTGACGGGGTGGAGCACCGTCTTGATTCCCTGGGTGGCGGGGTGGGACATGATCACTCCTAGGTCGGGATCGTGTGACCGCATGCTAGGGAAAAGCCCTGTCGAAACGCTTCTCCGTTCTTGCTCACTCAAGTGGGAATCCAGCCATCTTTGACCGGAATTACAGAGGGACTTGTCAGGCTGCGAGCGCGTTGCATCCAGAAGGGGAATCACGTGAAGAAGCTCGCATTGGTCACAACGGTGATCGTGACCGGCCTGGTGGGTCCGGCCGTCACCCCGGTGGCGGCGGTGGAGGCGGTCACGCCGGCCGCAAGCGTGGCCTGGTCGCCGTGTCCGGAAAACGACCCGAACCTCGGAGCGCTGCTCAAGGGCCTCGAGTGCGGCTCGATCCAGGTGCCGCTCGACTACGCCCATCCCGAGGGCCAGAAGATCAGTCTGGCACTGACCCGGGCCAAGCACACCGTCGCCGAGGCACAGTACAAGGGCGTCGTCATCCTGAACCGCGGCCAGTGGCCCGGCGGCATCGGACGGGACCTGCCCACCCGGTACGCCAAGGGCACCACCGGCCTCGCGCAGGACGTCGGCACCGCCTACGACTTCATCGGCTTCGACCCGCGCGGCGTCGGCGCCAGCGAGCCGGCGGTCGTCTGCGACCCGTCCTACATCAACCCGGGGCAGGCCCTGCCGGACCCGGTCCCGGACTCGCCCGCCGCCGAGCAGCTGCTGGTGGACCGGGCCCGCGCGTACGCGGTGAGCTGCGGCCAGCAGTACGGTGACGTGCTCAACCACCTCACCACCAAGGACGCGGCGCGCGACCTGGACCAGATGCGCATCGCGCTCGGCCAGGAGAAGATCACCTACTTCGGCACCGACTGGGGCACCTACCTCGGCTCCGTCTACGCCTCCATGTACCCCAACCGCATCCAGCGGATGATCGTGGACAGCGTGGTCAGCCCGAGCGGCGTCGGCTACCTGAACCAGCTCGGCAAGAACTTCACGACCGAGCAGAACGCCGGAATCTTCTTCACCTGGGTCGCCAAGTACGACTCCGTCTACCACCTGGGCACGACCGCCGCCCAGGTCGAGGAGAAGTACTACACAGCCCAGAACAGCCTCCGTGACGCGCCCATCGACGGCAAGATAGGCCCGGCCGAGTGGGCCGACGTCTTCGAGCCCGTCGTCTACCGCCACTGGCTCTGGCTGAACCGCGCGAAGATCCTCTCGGACTTCGTCGTCAACAACGACCCGACCGCCCTGAAGGCCAACTTCTCGACGCCGGGCTTCCCGCACCAGAACCGCCACACCATGACCAACGCGGTGAACTGCACCGACGGCCCCTGGCCGCGGGACTGGAACCAGTACAGCGCCGCCTACTCCGCCCAGTACGCCCTCGGCGCCACCTTCCTGACCTGGAACAACGCCTGGTACACCGCGCCGTGCGCCTTCTGGCCGGTGCCCTCCCAGACGCCCGCGCAGGTCGGCAACTCCTCGGTGGACGTCCTCATCATCCAGCCCGAGTTCGACACCGCGCACGGCGTCTTCGGCGCCTACGACACGCACCTGCGGTTCCCGAACTCCCGCTTCGTCATGGAGAAGGGCGGCCACAGCGTCGGCGCGGCCCTCTCGGCGAACGGCAACACCTGCCTCAACGCCTACGTCAGCGACTACCTGAGGGACGGCACCCGGCCGGCCTCCAAGTGGGGCGTCGACGCGACCTGCGCGGCAGCGCCCGACCCGGTTCCGGCCGGCGCCTGAGCGGACGGGCAAGGGCCCCGCATGAGCGAGACATGCGGGGCCCCTGCCCTCCGGGACACACTCCGGGACGGCTCTCCCGGAGCGACGCCCGTCGGGTCAGTGCGCGGTGGTGGCCGCGTCTGCCCGATGGGCGTCGACCAATTGCTCCAGAGTCCGCGCCAGTTCGTTCGGCGCCGGCATCGTGAGCACTTCCAGACGGAGCCGCCGGGCATTGGCCCGCAGGGTCTGGTCCTCGATGAGCCGGACGATCGCGGCGCGCACGCCGGGCCCGTCCACCTCGGCGGGCTTCATGGCCAGCCCCGCCCCCGTCCGGTCGAGGCACTGGAGCTTCAGCGGCACGTCGAACGCCCGGCTGACGAGCAGCTGGGGGACGCCGTAGCGCAGTGCGCAGCCGAACGACCAGGTCCCGCCGTGATGGACCATGGCCGCGCAGGTCGGCAGGACGTCGGCCAGGGGCACGGACTCCACCAGGCGCGTGTTGTCCGGCACCCGGCGCAGCTGCTCCTGGGACTCCCGCGGCAGCGTCAGCACCAGTTCCATCTCCAGATCACCGACCGAGTCGAGGATCTCCTGGATCTTCTCGACGGGCAGCAGCTGCCGCACCGGCCCGTCGTTCACCGCGTCGCCGAACGTCATCAGGACCCTGGGCGCCCGCGGCGGCTCGGCCAGCCAACGCGGCACCACCGTCGGCCCGTTGTAGGGCACGAACTGCATGGGGAGCGTCGTCGGCCGGGCGTCGGGGCGGAACGCCCCGGGCAGCGGGTCGATCGTGAACTGTCCGTTCACCAGGTCCTCGGAGAACTCGACGCCGTACTTCCCCGCCCAGCCGGACAGCCAGTCGCGCAGCCCGTCGGCGCGGTCCTCCGGCGGCTGCCGCTCCTGGGCGTGCAGGAAGTCCTCGCGCATCCGGCTGTAGACGTCCACCGAGTACAGCACCCGGGCGTGCGCCGCGCCGACCGCGGCGGCCGCCACCGCTCCCGCGAACGCCTTCGCGCCCCAGAGCACCAGGTCGGGCCGCCATTCGAGGGCGAAGCGGACGACGTCGTCCATCATCGTGTCGTTCGACCGCCGGGCCTGCGGGAGCACCAGGTTCTCGAAGACCCGGGTCGCCTGCTCCCAGTCCAGCCGCTCCCGGTCCGGCCGCACGTCGAACAGCGGCTCGAGACCACCTCCTTGCTGCGGTCCCTGACCGGCCCCGCCGGAGCCGGCCTTGGCGGCCTTCTTCCGCTGGTCCCGCTGGTCGCGCTCCCTGCGCACCTCGGCGGTCTCGCCCGGACCGACACTGATGCCGGTGAGCCCGGCCCCGGTGACGTCGTCGAGGAGGTCGGGCCAGCCGGCCACGCGCACCTCGTGACCGGCGGTCTGCAGCGACCAGGCCAGTGGAATCAGGTTGAACAGGTGCGTCTTAAAGGGAAACGGCACGATGAGCACGCGCATGACGGACCGCCTTAGCGTCGGGGCCGGGGGAGTTCATGGGGGTACTCCGCCCTTGCCGGTCCCGATCATCATGCTCATGCATCAGGCACGGGTCTTCTCCAGATTTGCCGGGTACCACCGGTTGCGGCGGTCACCAGGAACGTGACGGCGGCGACCACGAGGGCCGCGGGAACCGGGCCCACCAGGTCGCACAGAGCGCCCATGACCAGGATCGACACCGCCACGCCCGACGGGAGCAGCGTCGCCCGGAGCGTCACCACCGACGACAGTTCCTCGGCGGAGGCCGCGGCGAGCAGCCGGTTGTTGAAGTGGACGAAGGCAACCTCGAAGAGCACCAGGAACAGCGCGTACAGCGCGAGCGTCGCCGCCGTGCGGCCGACCAGCACCGCGGCGAGCAGCGGCGGCATGGGCAGGACGGCCCAGACGGCCGACGGGACCCGGTCGAGGTACTGCTGCGCGGGCAGCGCGGCCAGCGAACCGGCGAAGATGGCGACCGCCGACATCGCGACGAACACGCCCACCAGGCGGGTCCCGCCCTCCAGGAGGCGCAGCGGGATCACCGTGACGGCCACCGTGTGGAAGCCCTGCCAGAACGCCACCAGCAGGAAGCGGGCGAACAGCCGCCGCACCACCGGGTCCTCGACCCGCAGGCGGGTGTCGGCCGGGGCCTTCCCGTCGGCCTTCGCGTCGTCCGCGGTCCGTCCCGCGGACACCGGCAGCGCCCAGGCCAGGAGCGCGGAGAGCGCGAGGGTGACCGCGTTCACCGCGATCAGACCCCGCAGCGACAGGACCGAGCCGGCCGGGCCGGCCAGCGCGGCGCCGACGCTGAGGCCGGTCAACTTGCCGATCTCGGCGATGGTGTTGGCCCGGTCGAGCCGCTCCGGCGGGACCGCTCCGCGCAGCACCACCGAGGTGGCCGAGCGGGTGACCGCCTCGAAGAAGCCGCGGACCAGGACGAGTCCGGTGGCGACCGCGAGCAGCGCGGATCCCGGCGCCGCGAGGGCGGCCGCGGTGAGCAGCAGGCTCGCCGCCTCGGCCAGCCGGACGAGCCGCTCCGGAGCGCGCCGGGCGAGCAGCCGGTTGAGCGGCGCGGCGAGCAGCAGCGCGGGCAGCCAGGGGGCGCTCAGCACGGCGCCGGCGAGCAGGCCGGAACCGGTCACCGACCCCACGTGGGTGGACAGGCTCACAAGAACCAGAAAACTCCCGCACGTGTTGACGAACAGCAATGCGGGAGTGAAATGCGGCGACCGAAATGTCGCGGTGGAAAACGTCATGAAGTATCCCTCCAGGGCTGGAGGATGGCAGAGCTGAACGGATTTCGGCCAAGCAGAAGTCTGTCTATCGTTGAACGTATGACAGCAGCCACACAGGGCGGCCCGTGCATCGTGATGGTCGATGCCTATGCCGCGGTCCGTTCGCTCGTTCTGGAATTCCGGGAGCAGGGGTGCTCCGTCGTCCGCGTGCAGAGCACCCGCGACGTGCCGTACGTGTACCGGTCGGCCCCGCACGTTCCCGACGACTTCGTCGCCGACATCGTCCACGAGGGCGACGTGGCGGCCACGGCCGACGCGATCGCGGCGTTCACGCCGATCGCGGTGATCTCGGGCGGCGAGATCGGGGTGGAGCTCGCGGACCTGCTCGCGGAGCGGCTCGGCCTGCCCGGCAACGGCAGCGCCCTCAGCGCCGCACGCCGCGACAAGCACCTCATGATCGAGACCCTGCGCGCCGCCGGTCTCCGCGCGGCCCGCCAGCTGTGGGCCACCGACGCGGACGAACTCGCCGCCTGGCACCGCGAACTCGGCGGCCGCGTCGTCGTGAAGCCGCCGCGCAGCGCCGGCAGCCAGGGCGTCTCCTTCTGCGACACCCCGGAGGAGTCGGTCGCCGCCTACCGCTCCCTCGCCGACGCCGACGACGTCTTCTCCCAGCCCAACCGGGGCGCCGTGGCACAGGAGTACCTGGCGGGCACCGAGTACATGGTGAACACCGTCAGCCGGGACGGCCGCCACCACGTGTGCGACGTCTGGCGCACCGGCCGCGTCAGCGCGAACGGGGTCGTCGACCTCTGCGACGCCCTCTCCCTCGTCGACTCCGGCAGCCGGGTCGTGGAACCCCTGACGGCGTACGGCTTCCAGGTCCTGGACGCCCTCGGCATCCGGCACGGGCCCGCGCACCTGGAGATCAGGATGACCCCGGACGGACCGTGCCTGGTCGAGGTCGGCGCCCGGATCGCGGGCGGCGGCATCCCGGCCGCCGCCGGTCTGGGCATCGGCGCCTCGCAGCTGGAGTGGACCGTCGAGGCGTATCTGCGGCCCGAGCTGTTCCACGCCCGCGCGGGGACCCCGTACGAGGTGAAGCGGTACTGCGCGATCGCCGGCATGGTCTCCCCGGTGGAGGGGGTCCTCGGGGCGTACCGGGGCATCGAGGAGATCGAGCGCCTGGAGGGCTTCCACGCCCTGGCGACCCTGGTGAAGCCGGGCCAGGACATCCGCCGGACGGTCGACGACCTCACCTACCCGGTGATCGTGACGCTGCTGCACGACCTCGACGAGGTCGTGCAGCGCGACCTGAACACCATCCGGCACCTCGACGGTGTCGGGTTCTACGCCCTCGACGGTTCCTGACCGCCGTCCGACCGGGCCCCGACCGGCCGCCGACCCGCCCCCCGTTCGACCGCGGACCGACCGCAGTCGAACGTCAGGCGCGGGCGGCGGCCGGTTCGCGTCGCGTCCAGGAGGGTCGCGGCACCCGGTAGACGAAGCTGACCGCGGTACGGGGCTCGGCCGCCGTCGTGTTGGGCGCCGAGCGGTGCACCACCATGCCGTCGAACATCACCGCCGAGCCGGCCGCCAGGGGCATCGCCACCGGTGCGATCGCCGGCAGGTGCCCGTCCGCGACGTGCGGTTCGACCGCCGCCGCGAGCGGAGCCTCGCCCGGCAGCCGCTCGCGGTCCCCGGTGTGCGGGAGCAGCCCCAGCAGATGCGAGCCGGGCAGGAACTCCAGGCAGCCGTTGCGCGGGGTGGCGGCCTCGAGCGCGATCCAGATCGTCACGATGCCGTGTTCGTCCGTGCCGAAGCCGGGCGGGGCGAAGGCCAGGTCCTGGTGCCAGGGCTTCGCCGAGCCCACCACGGGCGGCTTGGCCCACAGGAAGGCGTTCACCAGGGTGCCCGGACGACCGCCGGCGGCCCGGGCGACCGGCCCGTCGGCCAGCCCGAGGGAACGCTGTACCGCGTCGAACTCGGGGACGTGCTCATGGATGCGGTCGGCCGAGCGGAGCACCCCGGCGAGCGCCCCGGCCCCTTGCTGCCAGGCCGCCCAACCGCCGATGCCGGGTGCTTCGAGGACGAAGTCCCCGCTGGAGACGGTGCGGTCGCGGGCGAGCTCCTCCAGGCGGCGGACCGCGCCGCGGAGCCGGTCGAGCGTGTCGCCGGCCACCAGCTCCGGGAGCCGGGTGAACCCGCTCTCCCGCAGGTCACGGGATTCGGTGTCAGTCATTCCGCTGTTCCTCTCTCCTCGCGTCGGATTGCCGCGAACGTACCCCCGACCTATCGCAGAATGCTCTCTTTCGGCGTTCGCGGACTTTTCCGTTGTAGTGCCTCCCTGCCTCTCCCTAAGCTCCTTGGACATGAGGTCGACCGACCGCATGAAGAGAAATACGAAGGGAGTTCACAATGAGCGACGGTACCTTCATGGAGACTCGTGACGCGCAGCAGGAGACCAGCAAGTGGTAATCCGCTGACAAGCGAAATGCGCCGCCCGTACGGATTCGCATTCCGTACGGGCGGCTCGTCGTCCGTCGTCCCGAGAGAGAGGTTGAGATGGTAGGTAATCGCGTTTCCCACGTCATCGACATTCCCGCCGACCTGTTGGTGATCGACGACTCCACCGACGACCGCTACTGGGCGTCGGTGGACCGGATCGTCGGTCTGGCGGGGGAGAAGGGGCGCGCGGCCGACGGGGTGCCGCTGCTGGCGAGCATCGCCATCACGCACCCGGAGTGGCCGGTGCGCGCCGGCGCCGTACGCCTGCTCGCCGAGCGGCACGCGGACGACCCGGCGGCCGGCTCCGCGGTGGCCGCCGCGACGCACGACACCGTCGACTGGGTCGCGTTCACGGCCCTCAAGGTCATCACCGAGTACCGCATCTCGGCCGCCGTCCCCGACCTCATCCGCATCTCGGGCTGGCCCAGCAACTTCACCAAGCCGGGCTGGGCGCGCAAGCCCGTCGGCTGTGGCGCGGCGCTCACCAAGCGCGCCCTCATCAGCGTCTTCGGCACCCGCGACTCCGCCGAACTCCGCCGCCTGGAGGACGAGTACTTCGCGGACATGCGGGCCCGGATCGACGCCGCGCGCAAGCGGCCCCGGCGCAACGACGACGTCGTCCTGGTGCCCGGCGGCCCGGCGATCATCGGCGCGATCGAGGAGACCGACGCCTTCCGCATGCTGACCGACGACCTGACGCTGAGCGCCGTGGACGTGCCCGCGTTCCTCGTCGACCGCACCACCGTGACCAACGCGCGCTACCGGGAGTTCCTCGAAGAGGTCGGCGACTCCGGCGAGTTCGACCACCCCGACCAGCCGGAGGAGCGCTCGCACCGCCCCGCGCACTGGCACGACCCGCGCTTCAACGCGCCGGAGTTCCCGGTCGTCGGCATCGACTGGTACGACGGCTACGCCTTCGCGAAGTGGGCCGGCGGCGCGCTGCCCAGCGAGAACCAGTGGGAGAAGGCCGCGCGCGGCACGGACGGCCGCCGCTTCCCGTGGGGCGACGAGTGGGACCCGGCCCGGGTCAACTACGTCGAGCGGTCCTTCGGCGAGAACGTCGCCGACCTCGACTCCCTGGAGGCGCTGCTCGTCACCGTCGAGCAGGGCGAGAACCCCGCCCACCCGGTGCTGGCCGCGGACGCCCTCCCGGAGGGCGCGAGCCCGTACGGCGTGCTGCAGACCTCGGGGAACGTCTGGGAGCTGACCCGGACCAACTTCTACACCGGCGAGGACATGGACCCCTTCTTCAAGGGCCGCCACCCGCTGGACTTCATGAACCGCAAGGACGCCTTCCACGTCCTGCGCGGCGGTACGTGGACGTCGCCGCCGGCCTGCCTCACCACGTTCTACCGGGGCAAGGACCTGATCACCGACCGCCACATGGAGGTCGGCTTCCGCTGCGTGTACGAGACGGCCGGCTGATGCGGCTCACCTCCCTCGGCCACGCCGCGGTCCTCGTCGAGACGGGCACCGAGCGCATCCTCTTCGACCCGTGGCTCACCCAGCGCCTGGACCGCTTCTGGGAACACCACCCGCCGCTGCCGGACGGCCTGGTCCGCCAGGTGCTCGACGAGGGCGTCGACTACGTGGTCCTCAGCCACCACCACTACGACCACCACCACTTCCCGTCGCTGCACCGGCTCGTCGACGGCGCCGACGTCGACTTCGACGACAGCCCGCGCCAGAGCGCCGGCGTCACCTGCGTCTACCCCGCCGGCCCCGTGCCGCCGCAGCTCACCGCCTCCGGCCTCGGGCACCAGGCGATCGCCTGGACGCTGCGCCGCTTCGGCTTCGAGCGCCTGCACCCGGTGACGCCCGGCGACACCGTGACCCTGGGCGGGGCGACCCTGCGGACGTTCCCCTCGGCCGTGTCGTTCCCCGAGATGAGCGTGCTCGTGGAGACCGCCGACGCGGCCGTCATGCTCTGCGGGGACGCCCTGCTGCACGAGGCGACCGTCGCGGCCTTCGCGCGCGACGACGCGCCCCGCCTCGACGCCGTGTTCGTCCCCGCGCACAGCGTCTCGCCGCCCGGCGTGCTCACCGAGCGGCGGGCGCTGACGGACCCGGACGCGGTCCGGGCCCGGGCCGTCGCGAACTTCGACCGGTACGTCTCGACGCTCCCGGCGACCGTGACCGTGCCCTCCTCGTTCGGCTGGCGGGTCAGCGGCGACGGCGAGCGCGACTACTCGTGGTGCAACCGGACGATGTTCCCCTTCACCCCGACCGAGGCCCTCGCACGCCTCGACGAGCTGGGCCGCGACGGCCTGCTGTGGGGCCCGGGGCAGGTCATGGAGGTGGCGGACGGCAAGGCCGTGCTGACCGAAGGACCCGTCGCGCCCGACGCGTACGACTTCGACGAGGTCTACGACGAGGTGCGGCTCCGGCCGGACACGCCGGTGCCGCCGTTCGACGCCTCCCTCGACCGGTACGGCGGCCAGACCCGCCCCGCCGAGGACCTGCTCCACGAGGTCCTCGACCGGCTCGTCGCGACCGACTACTGGTACCGGGCGCTCGACGACGGCGCCGGACGGCACGTCGTCTCGCTGTACGAGGACGGCGGCGCGGACGGCGGGGGCGGCGAGACCGCGTTCCTGCTCGACCCGGTGGCCGGCCGCGTCACCCGGCTCGGCCCGGGCCCGGCCCGCGGCCATGTCGCCGGCGGCGAGGGCTGGACGGAGATCGCGGCGAGCACCCTGGAGGCCATGCTCGGCGCGGACCTGCTGTTCGGCAGCTCCTTCGGCCTGTGGGCAAGCGACGGCGTCCTGCTGTCCGCGGTCTTCCACCACCCGTCGTTCTACACCCGCCACGTGGACCGGCACCTGTGGGAGGAAAGCCGCTCATGAACGACTCCGCCGTCTCCGGGACCGCCGTGTCCGCGCCCGCCGGGTCCGACCCCGCCGCGTCCGCGCCCGTCGTGTTCGAGCACGCGAGCGTCCGGCTGCGCGGCAACCCGCTGGGAGACCCGTACCGGCGCCGTACCGAGGTGCACCTGCCGCCGGGCTACGACGGCGTCCGCCGCTTCCCGGTCGTGTACTGGCTGCCCGGATTCGGTGCCCACCCGAGCCTGACCGGCCGGGCGCTGGCCTTCGGCGCCTCCGTCGCCGACCGCCTCCGGCAGGCGATGGAGGACGGCCGGGTGCCGCCCGCGCTGCTCGTCGTACCGGACTGCACCACCGCCTACGGCGGCTCGCAGTACCTCGACTCCGCCGCCTCGGGGGAGTACGCCGGCCACCTCGCCGAGATCGTCGCGGAGGTCGACCGCCGGTTCGCGACCCGGCCCGAACCGGCCTGGCGGGCCGTCGGCGGCAAGTCGAGCGGAGGCTACGGAGCACTCGTCGCGGGCATGACCTCCGACCTGTTCGGGTCGGTCGTCGCCTGCTCGCCCGACGCCAGCTTCGAGCACTGCTACCTGCCGCTGCTGCCCGGCACCCTCGACACCGTAAGGGCGGCCGGCGGCGTCGACGCCCTGCTCGCCCGCCGGACCGGCGGCCCGCACGACGTGCCCTTCATGGTCGCGATGAGCATCATCGCCATGGGCATGTGCTATGCCGAGAAGGCCGGCACGAGCCCGTCGGACGCGCTGCCGTGCGACCCCGCGACGGGCCTGTTCCGCGACGACGTGTGGCAGCGGTGGCTCACCCACGACCCGGTGCGCATGCTGCCCGCGCACGCCGGCCGGCTCAGCGGGCTCGGCCTGCTCCACCTCGACGTCGGACAGCGCGACGAGTACGGCATGCACTGGGGCGTCCGCGCCCTGCACGCCGCACTCGGCGCGCACGGCGTCCCGCACGTCTACCGCGAGCACGAGGGTGGCCACCACGGCATCGAGCACGTCTTCACCGAGGCCCTGGCCGGCCTCTGGCGCGTGTGGCGCGAACCGGCCGCGCCCGAGCCGGTACCGGCCCCGAAGAGCGAGACACCGGCGGTGAGTTGGGTGAGTGGCACATGTGCGGTATAGCGGGCTTCATCAGCTTCGACGGACGCCGGGACCCCGCCGCGCTGGACGCGCTGGGCCGGACCATGACCCGGGCCATGGCCCACCGCGGCGAGGGCTCCCGCGCCCCGTACGTCTCGGCGTGCGGCACCGTCATGCTCTGCGCGACCCGGCTGGCCGTCCGCGACCGCAGCCACGCGGGCGACCAGCCGATGGCCGACCCCACCGGCCGGGTCGTCCTCGTGCACAACGGCGAGGTCTACGGCTCCCGGGCGCCCGCGCCGCCGCTGTGGCCCCGCCGCACCAGCTGCGACACCGAGTTCGCCCTCCAGCAGGTCTGCCGCGAGGACGACCCCGCCGACGCCCTGCGGCCGCTCGACGGGATGTTCGCGCTCGCCTGGCACGACACCTCGACCGGGCGGGTGGTGCTGGCCCGCGACCACTTCGGCGTCAAGCCGCTCTTCTACGCCTTCACCGACGGCGGGCTGCTGTTCGCCTCCGAGCAGCAGGTCCTGCTCAGCACCGGCCTGATCACCCCCGAGGTCGACGCCGAGGAGTACCTGCTGCGCTCCTGGATCCGGATGGACGCGGCCGACGACCACACCTGGCTGCGCGGCGTCCGCTCCCTCCAGCCCGCCGAGTACCTCGTCGCCGACGGGGGCAGCACCCGCACCGCGCGCTACTGGCGGCCCGCCTCGGTGGACGGCCTGGTCGGCCCCGAGGAGATCAGGGCCGCCTTCGACCGGGCGATCGAGCAGCGGTCCGTGTCCGACGTCCCCCGGGCCGCGGTGCTCAGCGGCGGCGTCGACAGCACGGCGATCGCCGCGGGCCTGACCGCCGCCGGAGTACCCCTCGACGGGTACGTGCTCCGCTACCAGGACGGCATCGGCGGCTCCGGCGACGACGTGGCCTACGCCACCGAGGTCGCCGAACACCTCGGGGTGAGGCTGACCGTCTGCGACCTCGACCGGAACGCCGCCGCCGACCTGGTGCCCGTCCTGCCCACCCGGCTGATGCGCCCGCTGCTGCACGGCGCCGAACTCGCCATGCACCACCTCTACGGGACCATCGCCGGCGACCGGAAGGTGGTCGTCTACTCGGGCCACGGCGCCGACGAGCTCTGGGGCTACCAGGACGGCCGCTACTTCCCCGTCGTCGACCCGCTCGCCCCCACGTACATCCACGGACGCCACTACCTGACCCACCGGCTCCACGCCGACGAACGGCCGGTCTGGGCCCGCCTCGTCGGCTGGATGGCGCAGGAGCTCGACGTCGACATGGACGTCGTCACCGACCGGGTGTGGTCCCGCACCATGGACGAGTACCGGGCGCTCAAGACGGCGTCGCCGCTCAAGCGCGGCCGGCACCACCTGATGCGCCGCTTCCTCGTCTACGTCAACGACATGGTCGACGCCACCTCGTCGACCTTCACCCTGGAGGACCGGCCCGTCTTCCAGGACGTCACCCTCACCGAGCTGGCCTTCCGCTGCCCCGAGCACCTCAAGGACACCAACAAGCCCGGCAGCCACAAGGGCCTGCTGAAGGCCGCGCTCGCCGACCTGATGCCCGAGTCGGTACGCCACCGCCGCAAGCAGGGCTTCCCCACCCCCACCGACCCGCGCTACGTCCGGCGGCTCACCGAGCTCGCCGACGGACTCGGCACCCCGTTCGGGCTGCCGCCGCTGCCCGCCGACCTCCGCGCCGAACTGGGCGTCGGCGAATGGATGTTTCTCGCGTCCTCCTCCGCCTGGCTCGACCACCTCGCGGAGTTCAGAACCGAACCGAGGAGTCATGGTCATGGTGAACAGTCCCGTACCGCAGTGGCGCTGGCGGATCCTGGAGCACGCCGCCGACCTTGACCCGGTACCGCCGGTGCTCACGGAGGCGGCGGCCCAGGACGGCTGCAACTTCGTGGTGTGGCAGCCGGCCGCCCTGCCCGCGGGCTGCGACACCAGCGTCGGAACGCTCCGCCGCGAGGCGCCCCCCGGCCGCGTCGAGGCCGAGGGCCGCACCCCCTGGAGCGACGCCAACCCGGCCGGCTACCGCACCGAGATCTCCGGCGGCGGCCGACGGCTGCGCCTCAAGCAGTTCCATTACGACTGGGCCTTCCCCGCCGCCGACCACCCCTGCCTGTGGGGCGGCGAGACCCGGCCGTACGAGATCGGCGAAGGCCGCGTCGCCTGGCTCGGCACCGACTACCTGGGACATGTCGCCGGCAGCGCCCGGATGGCCCGTACCACCGTCGAACTCTCCGTCCTCGAAGGAGAGTTCACCGACGACGAGCTCGTCGCCCTGTTCGCCGCGCTCCGCCCGGCCGTACCGGAGGCCGTGGAACGCGTCCTCGCCACCCCGTTCGCCGAACTGAGCTACTGGGCCAGGCACCGCGCCGACATGGTGTCCGTGCCCACCGGCGTCTTCTCCTTCCACCGGCGTGGCAAGGAGCACGAGGGCGACTGGATCCCCTCGGCCGACGTCACCGCCTTCCTCACCGCACAGGGCGTGCCGGTCACGGCCGGCGGATTCCACGCCGAGAGCGCCGCCACCTTCGGGGACGGCGCCGCCGTCCGCGAGCTGGAGGTCGTCTACGCCTCGCCCGGCGGCGGCGAACTGCGCCTCACCGCCCAGCGCACCGGCGGTGGCCGACTGGAGTTCCCGCCCGTCCGGGAGAAGCACCCCGCCGCCGAGGAACTCCACGACCTCGGCGGCCGGCCCCTGCACCTCGGCTACCTCGACGCCGAGTACGGCGCCTGCGACGCCTGGTGGCAGCACCCCGACGGCTACGACCTCCGCCTGCTCGGCAGCGCCGGCGAGGGCATGGGCCGCGAGACCTTCCTCGGCCTGGTCGCCGGCCTCGACGCCGGCCTCCGCCTCGCCGGCAACGCCGAGGTGCTGGGATGACCACGGCGGGGCGGACCGTGCTCGACCCCGCCACCGGCCGGTCCCTCACCCGGCTCCCGGACACCGGCGCGGCCGGCGTCGACGACGCCGTGGCCCGCGCGGACGCCGCCTTCCGCGGCGGCTGGGGCGACACCTCCCCGGCCCACCGCGGCGACCTGCTGCGGGCGCTCGCCACCCTGCTGCGCGACGACCGCGAGGTCTTCGCGGCCCTGGAGCGGAGCAACGCGGGCAAACCCACGGCCCGCGCCCTCGGCGAGGTGGACTTCGCCGCCCGGGTGGTCGACTGGTTCGCCGCGGCCGCCCGCCACCCGGTGGGGGAGACCCATCCGGCGGGCCCCGGCATGCGCACCTACACCGACCGGGTGCCGGTCGGCGTCTGCGCGGCGATCGCGCCGAACAACTACCCGCTGCTCCTCGCGGTCTGGAAGATCGCCGCCGCGCTCGCCTACGGCAACACCGTCGTCGTCAAACCGGCGCCCGAGACCCCGCTGTCCCTGCGCCACCTCGTCGAACGCGCCGGGGAACTGCTCCCCGAAGGCGTCCTCGGCGCCGTCTACGGCGGCGCCGACACCGGCCGGCTGCTCTGCGCGCACCCGGCCGTCGGCACGGTGTCGTTCACCGGCTCGACGGATGCCGGACGGGACGTCGCCCGCCGCTGCGCCGACGGCCTCAAGCCCGTCTCGCTCGAACTCGGCGGCAAGAGCCCCGTGGTGGTCTTCCGCGACGCCGACCTCGACGCTGCCGCGCGCGCCGTCGTCACCGGCTTCACCGGCAACACCGGCCAGATGTGCGTGGCCGGCACCCGCCTGGTCGTCGACCGCGCCGTGCACGGCGCGTTCGTCGCCCGGGTCGCCGAACTGGCCGCCGCCCTGCGGGTCGGGCCGCCCGAGGACCCCGCCACCGACCTCGGCCCGCTGATCAGCGCGGCCGCCGCCGACCGCGCGGCCGAGGTGGTCGAGGAGGCGGCGGCGAAGGGCGCGCGGGTCGTCCTGCCGCCCGGCGCCACCGGCGTCCGCCACGACCTCGGCGGCGGGTTCCACGTCCACCCGGCCATCGTGGACGACGCCCCCTCCGACAGCCGCGCCTGGCGCGAGGAGGTCTTCGCCCCGGTGCTGTCCGTCGCCGCGTTCGACACCGACGTCGAGGCCCTGGACCTCGCCCACGACACCGCGTACGGCCTGTCGGCCTCCGTCTGGACCTCCGACGCCGACCGCGTCGAGCACTTCGGCCGCCACCTGCGCGCCGGCATGGTCTGGGTCAACACCTGGGGCGACACCGAGGAGTCCGTCAGCGTCTCCGGCATGGGGCGGTCCGGATACGGCCGCGAACTGGGCCTCCACGCCGTGGAGGGCTACACCCGGCCGCGTGCCGTCTGGGTGGCCCACCGGACGGGGAGGTAGCCGGCGATGGCGACCGCCACCTCCCCGAGGCTCGACTTCCGCAGCGACACCCGCACCCTGCCGGACGCCCGGATGCGCGCGGCGATGGCGGAGGCGAAGGTCGGCGACGACGTGTACGGCGACGACCCCACCGTCACTCTCCTGGAGGAGACGGTCGCCGAACTCCTCGGCACCGAAGCCGCGTTGCTCATGCCCACCGGCACGATGGCCAACCTCGTCGCCCCGCTCGCCGCGGCCGGCCCGCCGGGCTCGCCCCCGCCCCGGCTGATCGCCGGCGCCGACACCCACATGGCGTTCCTCGAAGCCGACGGCCTGCGCCGCTTCGGCGGCGTCGAACTCCTGTCGGTGCGGCAGCGGTCCGACGGCCTGCCCGACCCCGACGCCCTGACCGCGCTGCTCGCCGCCGGCACGGAGGACCGCAGGACCGTGGTGTGCCTGGAGAACACCAGCATGATGCGCTCCGGGAACGCCCTCGACGCCGCGGCGACCCGCTCCGTGGCCGCGCTCGCCCACCGGTACGGCGCGCACTTCCACCTCGACGGAGCCCGCCTCGCCAACGCGGCCGTGGCGCTCGGCGTCCCGCTCGCCGAGCTGGCCGGACCCGCCGACAGCGTCGCCTTCTCCGTCTCCAAGGGGCTCGGCGGCCCGGTCGGCGGACTGCTCTGCGGCACCCGTGAGTACCTCGCGCACGCCCGGGAGGCGAGGACCTGGCTGGGCGGATCCCTGCACCAGGCGGGGATCGTCGCGGCGCCCGCACTGGTCGCCCTGGGGCGGCTGTCCGAGCTGGCCACCGACCACGAGAAGGCCGCGCTGCTCGCCGCCGGGCTCGCGACGGTGCCCGGCGCCGAGGTGATGCGCCCGCCGCGGCCGACCAACATGGTCATGGCCCGACTCGCCGGGATGGCCGCCGAGGAGTGCGCAACGGGACTCGCCGCGTACGGAGTTCGCGTTCTGCCGCTGCCGAACGGGCATGTCCGCTTCGTGGCGCACCGGTCACACGACATGATCAGTGTGCGCGCGGCCGTCAGGGCGCTGGCGGCCGTGGCGGCCACCCTGCCGGCGGGGCCCGGCCGGCAACCGAACGAGCCGTCCCCGGACGGGGAGGGCTCCGTGACATCGATGGAGGAAGCATGACCGACACGCCACCGCGTGGACCGGAGGAGCGGCTCAAGGACACCCGCGCCAGGCTCGAGAACGACATCGACCTCTGGGTCGCGACGTCCGGCGCCGAGGGCGGGGTCCACCTCATCCCCCTCTCCTACCTGTGGGACGGCGCCGCGTTCCTCGTCTCGACGCCGCGCGCCTCGGTCACCGGCCGCAACCTGCTCGCCGACGCCCGGGTCCGCCTCGGCCTCGGCCCGACCCGCGACGTGGTGATCGTCGACGGCGTCGCGGAGCCGGTGGACGTCGCCGAGCTCGGCCAGGAGGCCGGTGACGCCTTCGCGGCGAAGACCGGCTTCGACCCGCGCGAACTCGACCAGCCCTACCAGTACTTCCGCATCCGCCCGCAGCGCATCCAGGCGTGGCGGGAGGCCAACGAGCTGGCGGGCCGCGGCCTCATGCGCGACGGGGCCTGGCTCGGCTGACCCCGCGGGGACACCGCTCCCCTCCGCCCGCCGGCCGGTCACGTCCCCGTGACCGGCCGGCGGGCGTCCGGCGCCGTCCGGGTCCAGCCGTTCTTGACCGGCCCTGAAGAACCCTTTGTCAGGCTGCGACGGCAATGCATCCGTCAATATTTCTGGAAGGGCGAACATGGGGACAATCGAGGTTCCGGTCCTGATCGTGGGCGGTGGCGGATGCGGTCTGTCCGCCTCCGTCTTCCTGGCCGACCAGGGCGTCGACCATCTGCTGGTGGAACGGCACCCGGACACGTCGAGGATTCCGAAGGCGCACTATCTCAACCAGCGCACGATGGAGATCTTCCGGCAGCACGGCATCGCCGACGACGTGCTCGCCGAGGCGGCACCGCTGGAGATGTTCGGCAAGGTGCGCTGGCAGACCACGCTCGCGGGCGACGGGCCGATGGACCGGCGCCTGATCCACGAGATGGACGCCTTCGGCGGCGGCGAACTGCGCGAGAGCTACGAGGAGGTCGGGCCTGTCCTGCCGGCCAAGCTGCCGCAGATGTGGCTGGAGCCGATCCTGCGCCGCCACGCGGAGAACCGCAGCCCCGGCCGCGTCCTTTTCCACCACGAGCTGACCACCTTCTCCGACGAGGGCGACCACGTCCGCGCCGAGGTGCGCAACGTCGAGACCGGCGAGGTCACCACCGTCAAGGCGCAGTACCTGATAGGCGCCGACGGCGGCCGGTTCGTCGGCCCCGAGGTCGGCATCAAGCTGGACGGCCCGCCCGGACTCGTCAACACCACGACCGCCTACTTCTCCGCCGACCTGTCCGAGTGGTGGGAGGAGGGCACGCTCATCACCCACTTCCTCAGCCCGGAGGACCCCGACCTCTCCAGCAACCTCATCGAGATGGGGCCGAGCTGGGGCAAGGCGTGCGAGCAGTGGGGCCTCCACTTCGCCCCCGGCCCGCCCGGCCGCTGGGACGCCGAGACGGTGATCCCGCGCATCCGCGAGCTGCTGCGCCTGCCGGAGCTCGAGGTGGAGGTCCACAAGGTCACCGACTGGATCGTGCACGCCCACCTCGCCGACCGCTACCGGGTCGGCCGTGTGCTGATCGCCGGCGACGCCGCGCACCGCCAGCCGCCGGCCGTCGGCCTCGGCCTCAACACCGGCATCCAGGACGCGCACAACCTGGTGTGGAAGCTGGCCGCGGTGATCAACGGCGGCTCGCCCGACAGCCTGATCGACACGTACGAGTCCGAGCGCCGCCCCGTGGGCCGGGAGAACGTCGACTGGGCCGTGTCCGCCGCAAGCCACCACCAGGTGGTCATCGACGCCATCGGCGCCGGCCACAACATCCCGGCGGGCCGCCGCCTCCAGCGTCTCGAGGCGTACTTCGACCCGTCGGCGAACGGCGACACCGTGCGGGCGCGGGCCCTGGAGATCTTCCACACCCACCGGGGCGGCTGCCAGTCGCTCGACATGGAGGTGGGCTTCGGTTACGAGGAGGGCGCGCTCGTCCCCGACGGCACCGAGCGGCCGGCCCGCGTCCCGATGCGGAACGTGCACGTGCCGACGTCCCGCCCCGGGCACCGGGTGCCGCACGCCTGGATCAGCCGGGACGGCGAGCTTCTCTCCACGATCGACCTCACCGGCACGAGCGGCTACGTGCTGCTCACCGGCCCGGAGGGGACGGCGTGGACCGAGGCGGCCGAGCGCGTGGCGGAGAAGTACTCCGTCCCGGTCGTCACCGCCCGTATCGGCGAGGGCGGCGACTACGAGGACGTGGACGGCGGCTGGGAGGCCGTCCGGCAGATCACCGCTGCCGGCGCGCTCGTGGTCCGTCCGGACGGGCACGTCGCCTACCGCGCCACGGACGCCGTCGAGGACCCGGAGCAGGCCCTGACCGAGGTGTTCGCGGCCCTCCTGGACCGCTGACCCGGCCGGAGACGACGAGAAGGGGCCGTACCCGATCGGGTACGGCCCCTTCTCTGTCTCTTATAAACAACAACCAGCCCACCAGACCCCCTGATATCGCGTATG
>NZ_JBHWAQ010000034.1:0-78336 GCF_042743475.1 Streptomyces sp. NPDC059534 | reverse complement strand
GCGCCCGCCGGCCCCCCCCCCCCGGCCCGCCCCGGCACCCGGCCGGGCCCCCCCCCCGGGGGCCGGCCGGGGCCCCCCCCCCCCCCGCGGCCGTCCGCCGTTTCCGTCCCCGGCCGTGCACGGATGCGCCCCCGGCCTCCGTCGCCTATTCGACCGCCGTCTCGTCCCGGCCTCCGTCGCCTACCCGGCCGCCATCTCGTCCCGGCCTCCGTCGCGCCCCGGCCTCCGTCTCGTCCCGCGCCCGGCCGCCGGCGCGTCGCCGCGTGTCAGGACCAGGCGGCGACGAAGTACCCGACGCCGTACGGGGCGTCCTCGAAGAGCAGGCGGCCGTCGAGCCCCGCGCCCTCGGCGGCGCCCGCGAGGACCTGCCAGGGGGCGCGGCCCGCCGCCTTCAGCTCGTACGCGAGTTCCGTGTCCAGGGCGAGCAGCGCGGCCACGTCGGCCGTGCCCAGCGCGCGGGCGGCCTCCGCGTCGAAGCCCTCGGCCCGCTCGTCCAGGTAGCCGGGGGCCTTGACGGTCCGGCAGGCGCTGCCGTCGCCGAGCACCAGGAGGGCGACCCGTCGGGCGGAGTCGGCGAGCCCGCGGCCGAGGGCGGCGCAGACGTCGGGCGTGGCCGCCTCTTCGACGCCCAGACCCTCGATCGGCGCGTCGGCCCAGCCGGTCCGGCCGAGCAGCCAGGCGCCGACGGCGAGGGAGGCGGGCAGGGGGCGGCCGCCGGTGTCCTCGCCGACGGGACGGCCGTCGACGGGAAGGCCGTCGGTGGAAAGGCCGTCGGCGGGACGGTGCTGGGCGGGCGGGCCGTCGGCGTCTCCGGACGGGACGTCGCCGAGCCGTACGGACAGGTCGACGCCGAATCCGGCGAAGGAGCCCGTCGAGCCGGCCGGGTAGACGCCGTGGCCGCCCTCGGGCGCGGCCCCGACGACGTACAGCACGTCCGGGCGGGCGGCGGCGAGCAGCCCGAGGGCGTCGGCACAGGCCGCGCGCGCGGCGTCCAGCTCGGGGGCGGCACCGGTCGCGACCTCGGGCACGAGGAGCGGCGGGCAGGGGCAGACGGCTGCGGCGACAAGCATGATCGGCAGCCTACTGCGCCCCTCTCGCGCGGCGCCCTCCCTGACGGACCGGGACGTCACGGCACGACCGCCACCGCCACCGCCGGGCGCGGGCGGTGGCGGTGGCGGTCAGGCCGTCGGCGGTCGGCCGTCGGGTCAGTGGCTGCCGCAGGCCGGGACCTCGGCCGCGGGGAGCGGGGCGGGGACGCCGATCGTCGGGAGGCCGAGCAGGACGCCGGCCGGCTTGGCGGCCGCGGCGGCGGTGCGCTTCTCCCAGGCGTCGCCGGCGCGGGTGCGGCGGACGGACGCGACGGCGCCCTCGGCGAGGAGGTGGTGCGGGGCGGCGTAGGTGATCTCGACGGTCACCACGTCACCGGGGCGCACGTCCTCGTCCGGCTTGGTGAAGTGGACGAGCCGGTTGTCGGGGGCGCGGCCGGAGAGGCGGTCGGTGGCGCCGTCCTTGCGGCCCTCGCCCTCGGCGACCATGACCTCCAGGGTGCGGCCGACCTGCTTCTTGTTCTCCTCCCAGGAGATCTCCTCCTGGAGCGCGACGAGCCGCAGGTAGCGCTCCTGCACGACCTCCTTGGGGATCTGGTCGTCCATGTCGGCGGCGGGGGTGCCGGGGCGCTTGGAGTACTGGAAGGTGAAGGCGTTCGCGAAGCGGGCCTCGCGGACGGCGTGCATGGTCTGCTCGAAGTCCTCCTCGGTCTCGCCGGGGAAGCCCACGATGATGTCGGTGGAGATGGCCGCGTGGGGGATGGCCGCGCGGACCTTCTCGATGATCCCGAGGAAGCGCTCCTGCCGGTAGGAGCGGCGCATCGCCCGGAGGATCGAGTCCGAGCCGGACTGCATCGGCATGTGCAGCTGCGGCATGACGTTCGGGGTCTCGGCCATGGCCGCGATCACGTCGTCGGTGAAGTCGCGGGGGTGCGGCGAGGTGAAGCGGACGCGCTCCAGGCCCTCGATCTGCCCGCAGGCGCGCAGCAGCTTGGAGAACGCCTCGCGGTCGCCGAGGTCGGAGCCGTACGCGTTGACGTTCTGGCCGAGCAGGGTGATCTCGGAGACGCCCTCGGAGACGAGCGCCTCGATCTCGGCGAGGATGTCGCCGGGCCGGCGGTCCTCCTCCTTGCCGCGCAGGGCCGGGACGATACAGAAGGTGCACGTGTTGTTGCAGCCGACGGAGATCGAGACCCAGGCGGCGTACGCGGACTCGCGGCGGGTCGGCAGCGTGGAGGGGAACGCCTCCAGGGACTCGGCGATCTCGATCTGCGCCTCCTCCTGGACGCGGGCGCGCTCCAGGAGGACCGGCAGCTTGCCGATGTTGTGCGTGCCGAAGACCACGTCGACCCAGGGGGCCTTCTTGACGATGGTGTCGCGGTCCTTCTGGGCGAGGCAGCCGCCGACGGCGATCTGCATGCCGGGCCGCGTGGTCTTCATCGGGGCGAGCCGGCCGAGGTTGCCGTACAGCTTGTTGTCGGCGTTCTCACGGACCGCGCAGGTGTTGAAGACGACGACGTCGGCGTCGCCGTCGGCACCCTTGGGGGCCCGGACGTAACCCGCCGCTTCCAGCAGACCGGAGAGCCGCTCGGAGTCGTGGACGTTCATCTGGCACCCGTAGGTGCGCACTTCGTAGGTCTTGGATCCGTCAACGCTCACTGCGGTGCTCCGGTCGCTGCTGCTCGTCATGTGTCCAAGGGTAGGCGGTCCGCGGAGAGCCCCCGCCCGGCGAGCGGCGTCGGGCCGGTCAGGGGGTGCGGGTGCGCGCGGACGGCCGCGGCGGCGCGAACGGCCACGGGTCGGTGCTGGGCGGCGGGCTCCAGGTGGGGGCGGGGTCCGGGGCGAAGGGGCCGGCACGGTTCTCCATGAGCATCAGCATCACGAAGACGCCGACGACGGTGACCACGATGAGGGCGAGGCCGAGGGGGTTGCGCGCGTTGTAGACGTAGCGGTTGGTGCCCCAGCGGCTCTTCCTGAAGACGGGCTCGTCGCCGTTCACCGCGCGCGGCCCTCCGTGTCCCGGAGCGGTCGTGCGCTCGCTGTCCGGTCGGCCATGGCTCCCCCTCGGTGCTGTCCGGCGCTCCGGGCCGAACCCTAGGGGGTGGCGCCGGAGCGCCGCCTGCGGTTTTCCGCAGGGTGGCCGGGCGGGAAGCCCCGTACCGGCGGGGAGCCGGGATTCCTAGCGTGAAGGAGTGCCGGGGCGAGGGGTCCCGGGACCTCGTCCGACCGCCATCTGGAGGCCACCGTGCCGATCACCTCGCTCATCGCCCCCGCGCCCCTGGCCCTGGCCGGGGAGCCCGCCGACGGGTTCGCCGGGTGGGCCGCCGGGCTCGTCGACACCATGGGCGGGCCCGGGGCCGGGCTCGCCATCGCGCTGGAGAACCTGTTCCCGCCGCTGCCCAGCGAGGTGATCCTGCCGCTGACGGGCTTCGCCGCCGGGCAGGGGGTGCTCAGCCTCACCTCGGCGCTGGTGTGGACCACGCTCGGCTCCGTGGTGGGCGCGGTGGCGCTGTACTGGATCGGCGCACTGTTCGGCCGGCAGCGGATGCACGCGCTCTGGGCACGGCTGCCCCTGGTGAAGGTCTCGGACCTGGAGCGCACCGAGCGGTGGTTCGCGCGGCACGGCACCAAGGCGGTGTTCCTGGGCCGGATGGTGCCGATCTTCCGCAGTCTGATCTCCGTGCCGGCCGGTGTCGAGCGGATGCCGATGCCCGTCTTCCTGATGCTCACGACGCTCGGCAGCCTCATCTGGAACAGCGTGCTCGTCCTGGCCGGCTACTGGCTCGGGGACGGGTGGGACGTGGTCGAGGGGTACGTGGGCGTGCTGTCGAAGGCCGTCCTGGTGATGGTCGTCGTGGCGCTGTGCGCCTTCCTCGCGGTACGTCTCCGGGGGCGGGGGCGCGCCCAGCACCGCCGCACCTCGTGACGGGCGCGCCGGACCCCGTACCGCACGGCGCGGCGCCCGGGCCGGAGGGTGTCGTGCCGACGGGCCCCGCCGGGTCGGCGGGGCGCCCCCTAAGCTCGGGAACCGTGAGGGATGACGAACGGGGCGGTACGGGTGCCCACTTGAGGGGGATGCGGGCCGTCGGCGTCGTGCTCGGGTGTCTGAGCGCCCTGCTGGGCGTCCTGTACTTCCTGGTCGCCGGAATCTCCCTCGGGCCGTTCCTGCTGTGGCCCCGCACCCGGCCGCACGCCCTGGAGATCCTGGTGGCCGGGGCCCGGCGGCTGACGTCACTGGAACGCGGGCGCCGCTCCGTCTTCTTCGGCGACCGCTTCCCCGGACCGTACGAGGTCTCCGGCCCGCGGCTGCTGCGCTATCTGGCGGTCCGCGGCTGGACGGGGCTGGTGTGCGGGATCGTCCTCGGACTCCTCGGCTTCGGTGCCGTCCTGGCGGGACTGCTCGCCCGGGGCGTGGCGCGCGGGACGCTCGGCTGGCAGGAGCTGCTCACGCAGCTGCTGCTCGGCGGTGTCCTGCTCTTCCTCGACGTGCAGGGCCTGTACGCGCTGGCCGCGCTCGACGCCCGGCTCGCCCGGGACTGCTTCGGGCCCTCCGAGCAGGAGCTGCTGCGCCGCCGGATCGAGGAACTCGCCGTCAGCCGGGCCGCGGTGGTCCAGGCCGTGGACGGCGAGCGCCGGCGGATCGAGCGCGACCTCCACGACGGCGTCCAGCAGCGGCTCGTGGCCCTGGCGATGCTGCTCGGCCGGGCCCGCCGGAGCCGGGACCGCGAGCAGGACCCCGAGCGGGCGGACGCGCTGCTGCGGCAGGCGCACGACGAGGCCCGGGACGTCCTGACCGAGCTGCGGGAGGTGGCCTGGCGGGTGTACCCGTCGGCGCTCGACACCCTGGGGCTCGAAGAGGCGCTGGGCGGGGTGGCGCAGCGCTGCTCCGTCCCGCTGCGCGTCCGCTTCGAGGTGGGCGACGAGCCGCTGCCCCGGCCGGTGGAGACGGCCGCCTACTTCGTGGTGTCCGAAGCCGTCACGAACGCCGCCAAGCACTCCTCGGCCTCGGCCGTCGCCGTGCGGGTGTCCCGCGAGGGCGCCCTCCTCACCGTGCGGGTCGAGGACGACGGCACGGGCGGCGCGGACCCGGCCGGCAGCGGGCTGACCGGGCTGCGCGGCCGGGTCGCCGCGCTCGACGGCGTCCTGCGGGTCGACAGCCCCCTCGGGGGACCCACCACTCTTGTCGCGGAGCTGCCGTGCGCGTGATTCTCGCCGAGGACTCGACCCTGCTGCGGGAGGGCCTCGTCCGGCTGCTCACCGAGGAGGGCCACGAGGTCCTCGCGGCGCTCGGCGACGCCCGGACGCTGGTCGCCGAGACCGAGGCGCGGCGGCCGGACGTCGTCGTCGCCGACATCCGGATGCCGCCGACCCACACCGACGAGGGGCTGCGGGCGGCCGAGGAGATCCGCGTGCGGCTGCCGGAGATCGGGGTGCTGCTCCTCTCGCAGCACGTCGAGCGGAGCTACGCGGCCCGGCTCCTCGCCTCCGGCGCGGAACGCGTCGGCTATCTCCTCAAGGACCGGGTGGCCGAGGTCGAGGAGTTCCTCGACGCGCTCGACCGGATCCACGCGGGCGGCGCGGCGATCGACCCGGAGGTCGTACGGCAGCTGGTCGTCCGCACGACCCACGCCGACCCGCTGGCCCGGCTCACCCCGCGCGAACGCGAGGTGATGGACGTGCTGGCCCAGGGGTACACGAACGCGGCCATCGGGCGGCAGCTGCACCTCTCCCTCAGCGCGGTGGAGAAGCACCTCAACTCCGTCTTCGACAAGCTGGAGCTGCACAGGACCGACGGCTACAGCCGCCGGATCCTGGCCGTGCTGCGCTATCTGGAGGGGTGAGCCGCCGGGGGTCCCTCATCCCCGCCACTCGGCGAGGACCTCCTCGGTGTGCTCGCCGGGGAGCGGCGCCCGGCCGGGGGCCCCGGTGGGGGTGGCGCCGAAGCGGGAGGCGGGGGCCGGCTGAAGGGTGCCGCCGACCTCGACGAAGGCTCCGCGGGCGGCGAGCTGGTGGTGTTCGGCCGCCTCGGCCGCGGTGAGGACCGGCGCCACCCCGGCGTCCACGGCGTCGAAGAGCTTCACCCAGTGCTCGCGGTCCCGGCTCCCGAAGCGCGCGGCGACGAGGGCGCGCAGCGCGGGCCAGGCTGCCGGGTCGGCGCGGTCCGGGAGATCCTCGGCTCCGGCGAGGCCCAGCTGCTCCAGGAGGTTCTGATAGAGCCGGGGTTCGATGGCGGCCACGGCCAGGTACCCGCCGTCGGCGGCGCGGTAGAGGGAGTAGTGCGGGGCGTCGGTGACGGTGTGGTTGCCGGGCACCTCGCGCCACTGGTGGACGAGGGTGGAGATGAGGGCGGCGCCGTCCGCGAGGGCGGTGTCGACGACCTGGCCGCGGCCGGAGCGTTCCCGCGCGTGGAGCGCGGCGAGCAGCCCCTGCACGTGGACGTTGGCGCCGCCGGCGAAGCTGGAGAGGTACGCGGTCGGCGGCTGCACCGGGGCCCCGGTGACGGGGTCGGTGTCCAGGGCGCCGGTCAGCGCCAGGACCGCGAGGTCGTGGGCGGCGCGCCCGGCCCACTCCCCCTGCTGGCCCCAGCCGCTGACCCGCCCGTAGACGAGACGGGGGTTGCGGGCGAGGGCCGCCTCAGGGCCGATGCCGAGGCGGTCGGCGACGCCGGGGCGGAATCCCTCGACGAGGATGTCGGCGCGTTCGGCGAGGGAGAGGGCGTGCTCCACGCCCTCCGGGCTCTTCAGGTCGAGGGCGACCGACCGGCGGCCCCGCGACAGGGGGTTCTCCGGAGCGCGGTCGCCGTCGGGGTCCGGCGCGCCGGCGGGCGCCCGGTCGACGCGGACGACGTCGGCGCCGAGGTCGGCCAGGACGGTGCCGACGAACGCGGTCGGGGCCGAGCCCGCGAATTCCAGTACCCGTACTCCGGTCAACGGTCCCGCCATGGCCAACTCCCTTTGATTCCGCGGTCGGTGAGGTTCTCCACGGTAATTCGGCACGAGGGGGGAAGGACTGCGGAATTCCGTAGCGCCGGTCATTCGGCGGCGTTCGAGACTGGCGGGAACGCTGGGGGAATTCCCCCTTCTCCGATTCCGAAAGGCAGGACACATGGCCGTCGTCTACACCGCCGAGGTCGCCTCCACCGGAGACGGGCGCAACGGCGCCGTGCGCTCCTCCGACGGGCTCCTCGACCTTCCGCTGTCGAGCCCCAAGGCCGTGGGGGGTTCCGGCACCGCCACCAACCCCGAGCAGCTCTTCGCCGCCGGTTACGCCGCCTGCTTCCACAGCGCGCTCCGGGTCTCCGCGCGCGAGTCGAGGACCGCGCTGGCGGACGACACGGTCACCGCCGAGGTGGCCCTGCACAAGGAGGAGGACGGATTTCACCTGTCGGTGGTCCTCACCGTCGAACTGCCGGGAATCGACGCGGCCGAGGCGCGCCGGCTCGCCGACGCCGCCCACGGGCGGTGCCCTTACTCCAAGGCGATCCGCGGGAATGTCGAGGTCCGCGTGAACCTCGCCGCGTGACGGCATGACGAGGGAAAGCCCCCGTGGTTTCCACCACGGGGGCTTTCCCTATTCGGCCGGTCGGCCGGTCCACCGGTCCGCCGTCAGGGCTTCGCGGCCGCCGCGGCCGCCGCCGCCGCCGGGAGGGCCTCGACGACCCGGCTGATCGCGCGGTCGTCGTGCGAGGCGGAGATGAACCACGCCTCGAACGGCGAGGGCGGCAGATAGACGCCCTGGCGGAGGAGTTCGTGGAAGAAGGGCGTGTACCGGTACGCCTCGGTAGCGCGGACGCCGTCGAAGTCGACGACCTCGTCCTCGGTGAAGAAGACCGAGAACATGGTGCCGGAGTACTGCAGCCGGTGGGCCACGCCCTCCTTGGCGAGGGCGGCGGACACCTCGCGGCCGATGGTGTCCGAGACGTGGTCGAGCCGCTCGTACACCTCGGCGGTGCTGTGCCGCAGGGTGGCGAGGCCGGCGGCGGTCGCGACCGGGTTCCCGGAGAGGGTGCCCGCCTGGTAGACGGGACCGGCCGGGGCGAGGTGGGCCATGACGTCGGCGCGGCCGCCGAAGGCCGCCGCCGGGAAGCCGCCGCCCATGACCTTGCCGAAGGTCAGCAGGTCGGGTGCGACGCCGTCGCGGCCGTACCAACCCGAGCGGCTGGCCCGGAAGCCGGTCATCACCTCGTCGGAGATGAAGAGCGCGCCGTGGCGGGCGGTGATCTCCTTGAGGCCGGCGTTGAAGCCGGGCAGCGGCGGGACGGCGCCCATGTTGCCGGGGGCGGCCTCCGTGATGACGGCGGCGATCTCGTCGCCGATCTCGGCGAAGACCTTCTCGACGGCGGCCAGGTCGTTGTACGGCAGGACGACGGTGTCGCTCGCCTGGGCGCCGGTGACACCGGGGGTGTCGGGCAGCGCGAAGGTGGCGAGGCCCGAGCCGGCCGAGGCGAGGAGCGCGTCGACGTGCCCGTGGTAGCAGCCGGCGAACTTCACGATCTTGCCGCGTCCGGTGAATCCGCGCGCCAGGCGGATCGCCGACATCGTCGCCTCGGTGCCGGAGCTGACGAGGCGGATCTGTTCGACCGGGTCGACCCGGTCGACGATCTCCTCGGCGAGTTCGACCTCTCCGGTGGACGGCGCCCCGAAGGACGTGCCGTGCTCCAGCGCCCGGGTGACCGCCTCGACGACGGCCGGGTGGCGGTGGCCGAGGATCATCGGGCCCCAGGAGCAGATGAGGTCGACGTACTCGTTGCCGTCGCTGTCGGTGAGGTACGGGCCCTTCGCCGAGGCGATGAACCGCGGGGTGCCGCCGACGGCGCCGAAGGCGCGGACGGGCGAGTTGACGCCGCCGGGGGTGACCTTGCGGGCGCGCTCGAAGAGCGCCTTGCTGTTGCTCTCGCCGCCGCTCATCGGCCGGCCTCCTCGGACGCGTCGGACCCGGGGGCCGCGGCGGACACGAGGGCCTCGTCGGAGCCGGGGGCCTCGTCGGAGCCGGGGGCCGGGTCGAAGGCGAGGGCCGCGTCGAGGACGACCGCTCCCTTCGGGAGGACCCGGACGGGGTTGAGGTCGAGCGCGAAGCCGGCCGGCCAGTCCTGGACGAGTTCGGCGACCTTGTGCAGGAGTTCGGCGGCGGCGGACACGTCCACGGCGGCCCGGCCCCGGGCCCCGGCGAGGACCTTCGCACCGCGCAGCCCGGCGAGGAGTTCGGCTCCCTCCCCCGGCGCCAGCGGCAGCAGTCGGTGGCCGACGTCGTCGAGGACCTCGGTGAAGATGCCGCCGAGGCCGGCGGTGAGCACCGGGCCGAGGTCGGTGGTGTGGACGCCGACGATCAACTCGACGCCCTCACCGACGAGTTCCTCGACGAGCACCTGCCCGCCGAGCGCGGCGAGCCGGGTGTACGCCTCGGGCGCCGTGCCGGGGGTGACGCCGATCTCGACGCCGCCCGCCTCGGTCTTGTGGAGCAGGCCCGGGACCACGGCCTTGAGCACCGCCGTACCGCCGGCCTCGGTCACGGCGCGGGCCGCGTCCTCGGCGTCCCGGGCGATCCGGCCCTTCGGCACGGCGATGCCGGCCTCGGCGAGGAGCCTCTTCAGCTCGGGCTCGCCGGCTCCGGCGCCGGGGCCGGGGACGGTCCCGGGGCGCGGCGCGTCCGGCAGCGTACGGGGGCGGCTGACCTCCCAGAGGGCGGCGGCGGCCCGCAGGGCGCGGGCCGGCGTCGGGTACTCGGGGAGCCCGGCCTCGCGCAGGTCGCGGGGGGCGTCCGGGGCGAGGAAGTCGGCGCCGGTGCGGGCGACGAGGATGGGCTTGCCGCCCTTCTCGGCGGCCCTGGAGAGGGCGTTGACGGCCTTCTCGACGTCGGGGCCGGCCATCACGCAGAAGGCGGCGACGATGATGTCGACGGTGTCGTCGGCTATCAGGACGTCCAGGGAACGGTCGAACAGCGAGGGGTCGCTGAGGACCGTGGCCGTGATGTCGACGGGGTTGTCGATCGCCCCGAAGGCGGGGACGATCTCGGCCAGCGCCTCCTTGCTGCGCGGCTCCAGGGCGCTGAGCTCCAGGCCGTGCGCCTCGACGGCGTCGGCGGCGAGGATGCCGGAGCCGCCCGAGGTGGTGACGACGGCGACCCGGTTGCCGGTGGGCCGCCGCTCGGACTCGAAGACCCGGGCGACGTCGAGGAGTTCGTCGATGTCGTCGACACGGACGATGCCGAGTCCGCGCAGGGCGGCGTCCAGGACGCGGTCGTCGGTGGCGAGGGCACCGGTGTGGGAGGCGGCGGCCCGGCCGCCCGCCTCCGTACGGCCCGACTTGAGGAGGGCCACGGGCTTGCCGGAGCCGGCCAGTTCGCGCAGGGTCCCGATGTCCGGGGTGTCCTCCAGGTAGCCGAGGAGGCCGGTGACCTCGGGGACGGCGGCGAGTTCGCGGAGGACTTCGAGCGCGGTGACGTCGGCGTCGTTTCCGGTGCTGACCACCCAGCCGGGGCGCAGGCCCCGCTCCAGGGCGAGGCTGGCCGCCCCGAAGCCGAGGGCGCCGCTCTGGCTGACGAAGGCGAGGGTGCCGGGTTCGAAGGGGACGGACTCGGCGCCGAAGAGGGGGCTGAAGGTCGCCAGGACGCGGTTCTCGTAGCCGACGGCGCCGATGCAGTTGGGGCCGATGATCCGCAGGCCCCCGGCGCGGGCCTTGGCGACGATCTCCGCCTGGAGGCGGGCGCCCTCCTCGCCGGTCTCGGCGAAGCCGGAGGAGGCGATCACGGCGAGCTTGACGCCGGCGGCCACGCAGTCGTCGACGGCGCCGGGGACGCGCTCGGCGGAGACCATGATCAGCGCCAGGTCGACGGGGCCGGGGGCGTCCTTCACGCTGGGGTACGCGGGGACGCCGAGGACCTCGGGGGAGCGCGGGTTGACCGGCAGGATGCGGCCCTTGTAGCCATACCGGAGGAGGTAGTCGAGCGGCTTGCGGCCCAGGGCGCCGGGGCGCTCGCTGGCGCCGATGACCGCGATGGATTCGGCTTCCCAGAGAGCCGAGATGTCACTCATGCGATGGCCTCGATCTTCTTCTCGTTCGTGTCGTTCGCGTCGTTCGGGTCGTTCGGGTCGTTCGGGTGGTCACCGCTGTCGCCGCGGGCCTCCGCGGCGGCGAAGAGCCGCGTGAAGGCGGCGATGTGCCGGGCGCCGTCCGGATCGGCGGCCAGTTCCCGTACGAGGACGGTCGGCTGGTGCAGCGCCTTGTCGACGATCCGGCGCACGCTGCGGCCGATCTCCTGCCGGGCCGCGCCGTCGAGGCCCTCCAGCCGGCGTGCGAGCCGGTCGAGTTCGGCCTCCGCCGCCTCGGTGGCGGCGGTGCGGAGCGCCGTGAGGACGGGCTTGGCTCCGGCGAGGCGCAGACCGGTCCTGAACTGCTCGACCTCGGCGTCGATCAGCTCGTGCGCGGCCTGGACGCTGGCCGCCGAGATCTCGTCCTCCTGCCCCTCCTCCGCGATCCGGCGCAGGTCGACGAAGGTGACGCCGGGCAGCTCGGCCGTGCCGGGGGCGATGTTGTGCGGCAGCGACAGGTCGAGCAGGAACAGTTCGCGGCCGTCCCGGGCGGCGAGCGCCTCCTCGACCTGCCGGGCGGTGACGAGGTGGCCGGTGGCGGCGGTGGCGCCGACCACCACGTCGACCTCGGTGAGCAGCCGGGGCACGTCCTCCAGGCCGTATCCCGCTCCCCCGGTGGTGTCCGCGAGGCGCTGGGCCTTGTCGGGGGTGCGGTTGGCGACGTGCACCCGGTCGAGGCCGGAGCGGCGCAGCGCGGCGACGACGACTCCGGCGAAGGCGCCGGCGCCGATGACGAGGGCGGTCTTGCCGTGCAGCGAGCCGACCTCGCGCTCGAAGAAGGCGAGTCCCGCGGTGGCGAGCGAGCGGCCGGCCTCGTTGAGTCCGGTCTCGTTGCGGGCCCGTTTGCCGACCCGCAGGGCGGTCTGGACGGCCTTGGCGAGGACCCGGCCGGTCCGGTCGAGCCGCTGGGACCGTTCGAGGCCGAGCTTCACCTGGCCGAGGATCTGGTCCTCGCCGACGACGACCGACTCGAGTCCGGAGGCGACGGCGAAGAGGTGGCGGACGGCTCCGTCGGCGTGGTGGCTGTAGAGGTGCGGGGCGATCTCCTCGCGGTCGACGCCGGTGTGCTGGGCGAACAGCTCGCCGAGGTCGCCGAGTTCGCCGAGGTCGGAGGGGCCGCCTCGGGTCTCGGCGTAGATCTCCAGCCGGTTGCAGGTGGAGACGACGACGGCGGCGTCGATGCCGTCGACGGAGGTCACGTCGGAGACGAGGTCCTCGGCTGGCCGGTCGGTGCCGGCGAGTCTCTCCAGGAGGTCGAGCGGGGCGCTGGCATGGCTGATGCCGAGGACCAGCATGGTGGCGGACGAGGTCACCGGGTCACCGGTCCAGGCTCTGGGCGAACTCGGAGGCCCAGTAGGTGATGATCTGCGTGGCGCCGGCGCGGTGGATGGAGGCGAGGCTCTCGCGGACGACCTGGTCGCGGTCGATCCAGCCCTTGGCGGCGGCCGCCTCGACCATCGAGTACTCGCCGGAGACCTGGTAGGCGGCGACGGGGACCTGCACGTGGTCGGCGATGAGCCGGACGATGTCGAGGTAGGCGAGCGCGGGCTTGACCATCACCAGGTCGGCGCCCTCGGCCACGTCCAGCGAGACCTCCAGGAGGGATTCGCGGATGTTGCCGGGGAACTGCTGGTAGCCCTTGCGGTCGCCGCGCAGCGTGGACTCGACGGCGTCGCGGAAGGGGCCGTAGAAGTGCGAGGCGTACTTGGCGGAGTAGCCGAGGATGGCCACGGACTGGTGTCCGGCCTGGTCGAGGGCCTCGCGGATACGGCGGACCTGGCCGTCCATCATGCCGCTGGGGGCGACGATCTGGGCGCCGGCGTCGGCCTGGACGACGGCGGCCTGTGCGTACAGCTCGATGCTGGCGTCGTTGTCGACGTCGCCGTGCTCGTCCAGGACGCCGGTGTGGCCGTGGTCGGTGTACTCGTCGAGGTTGATGTCGCCGATGACCACGGTGGAGTCGCCGACCTCGGCGGTGACGTCGCGCAGGGCGACCTGGAGGATGCCGTCCGGGTCGACGGCGCCGGTGCCGGTGGGGTCCTTGTGCTCGGGGATGCCGAAGAGGATGAGGCCGCCGACGCCGTTGGCGACCGCTTCGGCGGCGGCCTTGCGGAGGGTGTCGCGGGTGTGCTGGAAGACGCCCGGCATGGAGGGGATCTCACGCGGTTCGGTGAGGCCCTCGCGGAGGAAGAGGGGCTGGACGAGGTTGGCGGGGCCGACCCGGGTCTCGGCGGCGAAGCGGCGCAGCGCGGGCGTGCGGCGCAGCCGGCGGGGGCGGTAGTAAGGGGCGGCGGGGTCGGTGGCCGCGGTGTTGCGGCCGTAGGCGTCGTACGTCATGAGCGTGTCTCCTTCGAGGGCATGGCGGCGTGCGGGCGCGCGTGGGAATGCGGGTGCGGTGCGCGGTGCGGGGCGGGGGACACGGCATCTCCTAGAGGGCCTCGCCGAGGAACACCTGCTCCAGGTGCTTGGCGACGGGCTCCTCGGGGCGGCTGAACCAGTAGCCGTGGCCGCTGCGCTGGAAGAGCTTCAGTTCGCCGAGCTGGACGAGGGTCTCGGCGAGCTTGACGGCGAGGCCGGCCGGGTCGATCACGGGCAGGCCGTGCAGCTCGTGGATGCCGAGGTGCCAGAGGATCTCGTTGGGGATGCCCTCGGCGGGGATGATGACCTCTGCTCCGGCCCGGGCTGCCCGCTCGGCGGCGGCCGAGTACACCTCGACGAACTCGTCGAAGTCCCCTTCGAGGGAACGGTGTACGGAGTCCCAGCCGCCGGGGACGACCTCGTACGAGCTGAGCGAGGACTCCAGCCGGTAGTGGCGGATGTTGGCCCGGATGGGCTCCTCCAGGGGCGGCATGAAGCCGAGGACGCCGAAGCGCTGCCCGGTGAGCGCGGAGAGGAAGAACGCCGTCTCGCCGTAGCCGAGGGTGGGGATGGAGGCGAGGTGGCGGGCGTCGCGCAGGCCGGGGTCCTGGCCGGCGGCGATCACCCAGGCGTCGTAGCCCTCGCGTTCCGCGACGAGCGCGGACTCGGAGAAGTGCCGGCTGAAGAGGACCTGGGCCGAGTGGTGGCCGACCAGGCCGAAGGGTGTGCGGTCGGGGTAGGTGTCGGCCGGGAGGGTCTTGATGTCGACGGTGGTGCCGGGTGCGGCGATCGCGTCGAGGTGTTCCCGGTACCACTGGTCGAGCAGCGGGAGCCGTCCCTCAACGGTGTGCTTGTGAAACCAGATCCGCATGTGCGTCACCTTTCAGGGGTCGTGGTGCGACGTCGAGAAGTGATGCCTTGAGCAGGTAGTCGGTGGCCGAGCGGGGGTCGGCGGCGGTGCGCCGCAGGGCGGCGATCCGGGCGGGGAGTTCGCCGGGGTCCGCCAGTCCGGCCGTACGGGCCTCGCTGCGCGGGATGACCGCCGACTCGACGACGGTGCGCCGCCGTTCCAGGGCCGCGTCGAGGAGCGCCTCGGCCGCGGTGTCGCCGCGCAGGACGGCGGCGAGGGCCCGGCCGGTCTCCACCGCGTCGTGCAGCCCGCAGTTCATGTTCATGCCGCCCGCGGTGGACGTCAGATGGGCCGCGTCCCCGGCGAACAGCACCCGGCCGGCCCGGTAGCGGGGCAGCAGGAAGCGGGCGAGCCGGTAGGTGTGCGCGTCGGTGATCCGTACGGCCCGTCCGGCGGCGCCCGGCAGGGCCTGTGCGACCCGGGCCCGTACGGCGTCGGGGGCGAGCACCTCGTCCCGGTCGACGCCGCGCGGGATCCGGAAGATCAGCCGCCAGTGGTCGGGCATCCCCAGGGCGCTGAAGGAGGCCCGCGCGTCGCGGACGTACGCCAACGGGGCCAGCCCGGGGACCAGTTCGTCGAGCGGGGTGTCGGTGACCACGCGCAGCGCGTAGTCCGGGTACACCTCGGCCGTGCCGGGGAGCCCGACGAGCTCGCGCAGCCGGCTGCGGCTGCCGTCGGCCGCCAGGACGTACGGGTGGGGGGTGCGGGACACCCGCCCGGCCCCGTCCTCGGCGCGCAGCCGCACCCCGCCGCCGGTGTCCTCGGCGCCGGTGACGGTGGTCCCGAAGCGCAGGTCGGCGAGGCCGGTGGCGGTCAGTTCGGCGAGCAGCAGCGGGGTGAGCCGGGCCTGTTCGACGTGGAGCCGGTAGGGGTGGCCGGTGTGTCCGGCGAGCAGGGCGTAGTCGAGCTCGGCGTGGACGCCGCCGTCCAGGTCGCGCCACTGGACGCGGTCGACGGTACGGCCCTGGCGGCGCAGGGCCGACGCGACGCCGAGCTCGTCGAGGAGGTCGAGCGTGGCCGGGTGGAAGGTGGAGGCGCGCGACTCGGTGGCCAGCGCCTCCCGCGCCTCGTACACGGTCACGGCCACCCCGGACCGGGCCAGGACGAGCGCGGCGGCCAGGCCCACCGGTCCGGCGCCGACGACGGCGACCGGCGGGAGGGCCGCGGACCCGCCGCTCACGGCGTCGCCACGGCGGCCGCGGCCGCAACGGGACGGGGGCCGGTCCGCTCGGCCAGCCGGCGCAGCAGCGGATGGGCGTCCGGGCCCTCTGCCGGGAGCCCGAGGGTGTCCCGGGCCCACCAGGCGCTCGCCAGGTTGGAGGTGAGGAGGGTGTGTCCGCCGTCCCGGCCGAGCTCGGCCAGCGCGTCGAAGGTGAACATTCCGGTACCGGTGAACAACAGGGCTGCGTCCTCAGGGAGTTCGGCCTCGCGGACCTGGGCGACGAGTTCGGCGGTGGTCACGTCGTACGGGGAGAAGCGGGCGCCGGCCCGGATCTTGACGACCTGGTCGACCTTGAGGCCGGCCGACTCCCAGTAGCCGTGGGAGAGCTCCGTGAGCCAGGGCTCGTACGGCGAGACGAGGACCAGCCGCTCGGCGCCGACGGCCCGCGCGGTGTCGAGGATGGCCAGCGCGGCGGAGCGTACGGGGGCTCCCACCCGCTCGGAGAGCTCCTCGCACAGGGCCCGGTCGCCGTCCGGGGTGAGGAGGTAGTGCGAACCGGTGCAGGAGACGACGGCCGCGTCGAGGCGCAGTCCGCCGAAATTCCCCAGCACTTCGGGGAGCACGTCGTTGTACTTCTCCAGCCGGCCGCGCAGGTCCTTTCCGGGAAGTACCGGGAATCGCGAGGTGTGGACATTGAATGCGGGGCTGACAAGGCTGCCGATCTCGGGTTCGGCGGCGGCATTTCCCGAGGGAACCACCACACCGAGTCGCGGCGCCGAATGCAGAGCCATGGACTTTGTCTCCCATCCGTCGTTGTCAATAACAAGACCGTACGGCCGGATCGACCTGTCCATCGATACGGGATTCCGCACCCGCCCGACGGATCCCGGAAATGCGAACGGCGCCGCACCGTGAATACGGTGCGGCGCCGGCGGAGCGGGGCGCGAAAGCGGAATTCAGGCGGTCCTGGCCGCCTCGGCGACGAACTCGTCGATCTTCGCCCGGCGGGTCAGTCCGCCGTTCACGGCCCAGTTCCCCTCCGGGACCTCGTGGACGACGAGCCACACCACGGTGTCGGGGCCGGTCGCCTCGCGCACCTGGCGGGTGACCTCGACGGAGAGGGCCTCGTTCCGCTCGGGGGTGAGGAAGCCCTCCAGCGGGGTGAGGACGACCAGGACGCCCGGCGGCGCGCCGGCTCCGGTGGTCGCGAACCCCTTGGCGGCCTCCCGGACGTAGACCCAGGTGGCGGCGGCGAAGAACTCCGTGCGGGGCAGCTCCATGGCCCTCAGCACGGAGTCGGCGACCTGCTGTTGCAGGACCCCCGCGGCGGCTTCGGAGAGGGTGCCCTCGGGAACGGTTATCTCGACCAGCGGCATGGTGACTCCCATCGTGTGAGCGTGCGGGTGCGGGTGCGGCGCGGCCGCGGCTGCGGCAGCGGGTTCAGCAGGCCAGCGCGGCCTCGAACCGGTCGATGGCAGCGGCCAGTTGGGCGCGACGGCGGATGTCGAGCTTGCGGTAGATCCGGGTGATGTGCAGTTCCACGGCCCGGGTCGAGACCGTGAAGGACTCGGCGATCTGCTTGTTGGTCAGGCCGTCGAGCATCATCGTGGCGATGCGGCGCTCGTGGGCGGTCAGTTCCTCACGGGCGCGCGACGAGACGATCGGTGCGACGGGCGCCGGAACGCCCCCGCGTATTCGTTCGTGGGTCCCGGCGCCGCCGGTGGAGCGCTCCAGGCCGGCGAGCACCACGTGCCCCATGACCGCGTTCCATTCCCGGACCCGGAGCTCCCCGATCACCTGTGCCTGCGCGTACGGGTCGGCGTACAGCACCCGTAAGAGCGTGCGGCGGTCCGGGGCCTCGCAGACGAGGAGTTCGCCGGTGCCGTCCCGCCAGGGTCCGCCACCGAGCAGGATGCCGCGCGCGGCCATCCTTTTCCAGTAGGTCCGGTGCGCCTCTCCGAAACTCAGCCGGTCCGTCTCATTGCCACGGAAAACGAGTTCGACCACAAAAGCCACGTACGACTCCCCCATAAAGGCCGGGTGTTTCCACATCCGACGCTACCACCCGCCACCGGCCCGAAGAATGAACACAATGTTGCGGGCCGCGGCCCCGTATTAACGGGGATCCGAGGGCCCCGAGAACCGGGTCGCGGGGAATACGAGGGGCCCCCGGGGGTACGGAGGGAATGGCGCCCACCCGGCCGCCGGAAAACGGCCGGGTATCGCCTTGTGCTGCCGAATTTCGACGGTGTCCCGTTAATCGGCCGCCGCTGCCGTCGGCACGGGGGCGGGCTCGGGCACCGGTGCGACGGCCGGGCGCGGCTTGCGCCGGAGCAGCCCGGTGGCGGCGAGCACCGCCACCGCCCCGAGCCACACCGTCCAGCCGAGCGGCTCGTCGAGCACGACGGCGCCCAGGACCACGGCCACCGCGGTCATCAGATAGGTCACGGTGGAGGCCACCGTGGGCCCGTCCTTGATGATCAGCTCGAAGTTGAGCAGCGCGGCGAAGCCGGTGCAGACCACGCCGAGGACGAGGACCGCGACCACCGAGTCGGTGCGCCAGGTGATGGTCTGCAGACCGAGGAACGGGAAGACGGCCAGGAGCAGCACGGTGGCCGCGCTGAGCTGGCCGCCCGCCAGCATCAGGGGCGGGATGCCCCTGCCCACCAGGAACTTGCCCATGTAGGCGAAGCTGGCGCCGAAGCTGATCGAGCCGAGGACGAAGCAGAGGATGCTCCAACCCGTGCCGGACGAGGCCGAGTTCCACGGCGAGGCGATGAGCGCGGTGCCGCCGAGACCGAGCAGCACCCCGCCTGCCTTGAAGCCGGAGACCTTCTTCTCCTGGCCGAGCAGCAGGGCGGCCGCCAGGGTCCAGATCGGCGCGCTGCCGTTGACGACGGCGGCGACGCTGCTGGAGCCGGCGATCTCGCCCTCGGCGTACAGCGTCCACGGCACCGCGTTGCCGAGCAGCGCGGCGACCGTCAGATGGCCCCAGGTGGCCGCCTCCCGGGGCAGCCGGAGGCCCTTGGCGTACCCGATGGCGAGGATGACGACGGCGCCGAGCGCGAGCCGGATGAGGACCATCTGCACGGGCGAGAAGCCGTACCCGGCGATCTTGATCCACAGGAAGACGGAGCCCCAGATCAGGCTCAGCGCGGCCAGCCGCGCGTACGTGGCTTTGGACATGGGTGTTTCCCGCTCTACGAGAAGAGAAGTGAGAGAAGAGGCGAAGGGGGACGCGCGCCCGGCGGTCCGCGGTACGGGAACGAGCCTCGCACCGGCTCCCGGGCGGGTCCAGCAACGGCTGGTGGACGGTACCGTCCACCAGCCGTGGCGAATCGTGTCGCGCCTGGTCAGGCGGCGACGGCCGCCCTGGCCACGGTGCGGAGCGCGTCCAGGACGGCGGCGATCTCCGGGGAGGTCTGGCTGCCCTCCCGCACGGCCGCGAAGACCGTCCGGGAGGGGGCCTGCTCGCTGAACGCGCGGATCGTCACCTCGGGCCGCGGCGCCGGCTTGGCCAGGCGCGGGACGAGGGCCACCCCGAGGCCGAGCCGCACCGCCGCGAGCGTGGCGTCCCAGTCGCCGATGGCGTGGGACGCCTGCGGGGTGAACCCGGCCGCCGTACACGCGGCGACGCCGATGTCGTGGCACATGCCGGTGGTGGCGAAGATCCAGGTCTCGTCGGCGAGGTCGGCGAGGCGCAGACTCGGGCTGTCGAGGAGCCGGTGGCCCTCCGGCAGGGCGATGTCGAACGGGTCGGCGCACAGCGCGACCCGGTGGAACCGGCCGTCGAGACGGCCGTCGTCGCCCGCGGGCCCCGGATTGCTCGTGGTGTCGGCGGAGATGACCACGTCGGTCTCCCCGCGGTGCAGCAGGGAGAAGCTCTCCGGGGGGTCGACCTCGGCGAGCGAGGTCCGCAGCAGCGGCCGGGTCTCCCGCAGCCGCGCCACGGCGGGCAGGATGAGCGCCGACAGGGTGGTGGAGAAGCCGGCGACCGCCACCTCGCCGCGCTCGCCGCTCTGGTGGGCGGCGAGCTCCGCGCGCATCTGCTCGACCTGGGTGAAGACCGCGTCGGCGTGCCGGAGCACGATCCGCGCCGCGCCCGTGAGCCGCAGCCGTCGGCCGGACGGCTCGGTGAGCGGCACGCCCAACTCCCGTCCCAGGGCACTGATCTGCTGCGAGACGGCCTGCGGGGTGAGGTGGAGCGCCTGGGCGGCCGCGCTGACGGTGCCGCGCTCGCTGAGTTCCCTCAGCACCCGCAGCTTCCGCAGATCCGGATCGGCCACGTCCCGCACCCCCTCCCGCTCCCGCCGTTCGGTCATCGTACGCAGCCGGCGTCCACGTCGATGACCTCCTTGACCAGTGTCTCCAGGACGTCGAGGTCCCGCGCGGTGCGGCCGGCCTCGCGCCGGTCGCCCGGATAGGTGGGGTCGAGGACCACGGCCTTCGCGCCGATGTCCTGGAGCAGCCCGAGGTCGTCGGCGATCTGCGCCCGGGTGCCCTCGCCGAGGAGACGGCCGGGGCCGAGCGGCCGGGGGGTGACCCGGAGCTTGATCCGGGGGCAGACGTCGGGGACGGGGCGTTCCTGCTCCTCGGCGACCTGGCGGAGCGTGGGCAGTCCGACACCGAGGAGCCAGTCGCCGGAGACGGAGGTGGGGTGCCAGGCGTCGCCGAGCCGGACGGCCCTGCGCAGCGCGCCGTAGCTGTGCCCGCCGACCCAGACGGGCGGTCCCGGGCGCTGCACGGGCAGCGGCCCGGTGTGCACCTCGCGGAAGGAGACATGGGCGCCGTCGAAGGAGGCGACCTCGTTCGCCCAGCACGCCTTGATGGCGGCGAGGTACTCGTCGCTGATCGCGCCGCGCCTGCGGTACGGCACGTCGAGGACCGCGAACTCCCGGGCGGCCCAGCCCGCGGCCGCGCCGAAGACGAGCCGCCCGTTGCTGAACCGGTCGATGTTGGCGGCGACGCGGGCGGTGTGCACCGGGTGGCGGTACGGGAGGATCGTCACGGTGGTGCCGAGCCCGACGGTCCTGGTGATCCCGGCGAGCCAGGCGAGGGTCGCGAAGGGGTCGTAGAACGGTGCGGGGAAGAGGTGCTGCACGTCCGGGGTGAGCGCCACGTGGTCGGAGACCATGGCGTAGTGGTAGCCCATCGACTCGACCCGCAGCGCCCAGTCGGCGAGGGCGTCGGGGGTGGCCTCGGGCCCGTAGTTGGGCAGATTGACGCCGAACTTCATGGCGCGTTCCTTTCCAGGGGCTCGGCCGCGGTCGCGTCCGCGGCTCCGCCCCCGTTGGCATGGTCCGTGATGCGGTGGTCGGTCGCGTGGCCGGCGCCGGGGGTGACGGCGTCCGCGGGAAGCGGGGCGCGCCGGGCGACCGCGCGGGCCACGGTGAGGTGGAGGAGGACTCCCGCGAGCGCGACCCCGGCGGCGGGGAGCGGGAGCCAGCGGGCGTCGAGCCCGTGGGCGAGGGCGAGGCCGCCGAGCGCGGAGCCGGCGGCGCCGCCGAGGTAGGTGGCGGAGCTGTTGAGGCCGACGGCTGCGGCGCCCGCGGCGCTCCCGGTGGTGTCCTGGGCGAGCAGCCGGTGCTGCTGCGGCACGACGAAGGCCCAGCCGGCCGCGCCCCAGAGGATCAGCGGCAGCAGGACAAGGCCGGGGACCGAGCCGGTCCACGGGAGCAGTGCCAGGGCGCCGCCGAGGGTGCCGAGCAGGGTCACCGCGAGGAGGGCGGGTCTCCCGGTCCGGTCGACGAGGGTTCCGGCGAGGAGGCTGCCGCAGACCCCGCCGATGCCCCAGGCCCAGAGGTACGGGACGGCGCTGCCGACGCCGGCGGCCCGGTGGAGGACGGGTTCCAGGTAGGTGTACAGGCCGAGGCTGGCCACGGTCTGGGTGAAGGTGACGGCGACGACCACGGCCACTCGGGGGCGGGCGAGGGCGCCGAGCCGGGCCCGCAGCGAGGGCGCCGCGGCCCCCTCGACAGCCGGGAGCGCCGTCGCGACGCCGAGGAGCGCCACCAGGCCGAGGCCGGTGATCAGCCACAGGGCGGCCCGCCAGCCGGAGCCGGCGGCGACGAGCAGTCCGAGCGGGACGCCGAGGACGGTGCCCGCGCTCATCCCGCCGAGGACCAGGCCGAGGGCGCGCCCGCGCCGCTCGGGCGGGACGAGCGCGACGGCCGCGGTCGCCGCCGCCGGGGTGAACAGGCCGGCTCCGGCGCCGGAGAGCGCGCGGGCGGCGAGGAGTTCGGCGTACGAACCCGCGAGGGCGCTCCCGGCGTTGGCGACGGCGAAGACGACCAGCGCGGTCACGAGGAGCGTACGGGTGCCCCAGCGGGCGAGTACGGCCGAGAACAGCGGGGCGGCGAGCGCGTAGCAGAGGGTGAAGGCGGTGACCGTCTGGCCCGCGAGCGAGACGGAGACGTGCAGGTCGGCGCCGATGGCGGGGAGCAGTCCGGCCATCGCATAGGCGTCGGTCCCGACGGCGAAGGAGCCGAGCGCCAGCAGGCCCACGGCGCGCGTACCGCCCATCACACCCTCCTTGTCGTGCGTCTCCGTGCGTCGTACGGCCGTCCGTCGCGGTACGGCGTACGTCTCCGTGCTCGGGGACGTCCCGTGCTCCGGAGGTCCCGTGCTCGGGGACGTCCCGTGCCCCGGACGTCACGCCCCGTCGTGCTCCGTACGGAGCGGTCCTCGGGACGCTACTGACCGGGCACGGCCCTCGCAGCCTCCAACGCCGAAGAGGGTTCGGGGTTCCGCAGCCTCGCGCCGCCGGGCCTCTCGAATCGGCCGGTCACCGGCCTACGGTGGATCTCTCCAGGAACCCCAGGAGGGAGTCCACCGTGCTCGACCTGTCCGTCATCAACGCGATGTTCCCGCCCGACCTTCCGGAACCGGCCGACTGGGAGCGCCGGTTCCGGCCGCGCGCCCTGCCGGACGGCGCGGAGGTGACGCGCTTCGCCCCGAGCCCCACCGGACATCTGCACATCGGCGGCCTGTACACGGCGGCCGTGGCCCGGGCGCTGGCCCACCAGTCGGGCGGTGTGCACGTGCTGCGCGTCGAGGACACCGACCGTGCGCGTCAAGTGGCGGGCGCGGCCCAGGAGTTCTCCCGGCTGCTCGGGGCCTTCGGTCTCGCGCCCGACGAGGGCGGCGTCTCCGGGGACGGGGCGTGGGGTCCGTACCTCCAGTCGGAGCGCCGGGACGTCTACCTCGGCCATGTGCGCGAGCTGCTGAGGCAGGACCGCGCCTACCCCTGCTTCTGCGGCAAGGAGCTGCTGGCGCACAGCGGCGTGGAGCAGAGGGCGGGCCGGTCCCCGCTGGGCTACTACGGCCGCTGGGCGCCGTGCCGGACGCTCGCCCCGGAGGAGGCGGCGCGCCGGATCACGGCGGGCGAGCCGTACGTGGTGCGGTTCCGCTGCCCGTACGAGTTCCCCGGCCGGGTGCGGTTCGCGGACCGCATCCGCGCCTCCGTCACGATGCAGGACAACGGCAACGACATCGTGCTGCTGAAGTCGTCGCAGGACGAACTGCCGCTGCCGACGTATCACTTCGCGCACGTGGTGGACGACCATCTGATGCGGGTGACGCTCGTCGTGCGCGGCGAGGAGTGGCTCTCCTCGACGCCGGTCCACCTCCAGCTGCACCGCGCGCTCGGCTTCGAGCCGCCGGCGTACGCGCACCTCGCGCCGCTGATGAAGGCCGAGGGGGCCTCGCGCCGCAAGCTCAGCAAGCGCAAGGACCCCGAGGCGTCGGTGGACTACTACCTGTCCGCCGGCTATCCGCCGGCCGCCGTCCAGCACTATCTGCGCGGTCTGGCCAACATCCGGCTGATGGACGTGCCCACGGCCGAGGCGCTCGCCGCGACCGTCCGGCTTGACGGCATGCGGCCCTCGGGCCCTCTGCTCGATCTGCCCAAACTGCACTCCCTGAGCCGGGAGTTCATCGCCTCACTGCCTCCGCGGGAGGTGTACGCGCAGCTCCTCGCCTGGGCGGAGGAGTACGACCCGGAGCTCGCGGCCGTCCTCGCCCGACAGGAGGGGCTCGCCCTGGCGGCCGTCGCGGCGGGCCGCCCGGAGGGGGCGCCGGCCCGGAAGGACCTGGAGCGCTGGTCGTGCTTCCGGGACCGTTACGGCTTCTTCTTCGCGGAGCTGTTCGGCGCGGTGCCGACGGCCGGGGACGACCGGTACGGCGGCCTCGCCCCGGAGCTGGTGCGCCGGATCGCCGCGGACTTCGCCGCCGACGCCGCCTTCGCCACCGGGCCCGGCGCCTCCCCCGACGCGTGGTACGGACGGCTCGGGGAGCTCGCGGAGCGGCACGGCTTCGCCCCGGACACCGCCGCCTGGCGCCGGGAGCCGGGCCGCTGGGCGGGGCCGCCGAGGGAGGTCGCGAACGTGGTCCGCGTCGCCCTCACGGGCGCCACCCGCAGCCCCGACCTCTTCGCGGTGGCCCGGGCCCTGGGCCGGGACGAGGTCCTGCGCCGTCTCACCGCGGTGGCGCGGTGAGACGGCGCGGTCCCGGTCCCGCGGTGGAGGTGCCCGTCACCCCAGCGGCAGGCTCCGGGACGCGGCGCGGACGCCCGGGGCCGTCGGCGCCGGTGTCCTGAGGAGCCCCTTGTCGCTGGAGCTCGCGGGCGCGTCCGCGCCCACCGGGGTGGTGGTCATGGGACGGGAGGCGGCGCAACGCTGCTTCTCGGCCTCCGACATGGGGCCGGTGCGCTGGAGCAGCCGGTCGGGGACGGCCCGGGAGGGGCCGTCGACGACGGCGTGCAGCCGGTAGTCGTCCTTCTTGCTGACGAACCAGCCCTCGACCCGTTCGCGGCTCGGCTGCATCTCGACCCAGCTCACCTCTCCGGGCTGGATCCGCTCCACGATCGTCCGCTGGTCGCTGCTGAACCACTGCCAGGGCCGCTGCCAGCCCTTCTCGTACGCGAGGGCGAACTGGGTGGCCATCGGGCGTTCCTTGACCCGCTTCTCGTCCTCCTCCCGCACCCCGCTGGTGGGCAGTCTGGCCACCTCGTTGAGCGCGAGGCCGGCGTCGGCGTAGGTCTGGGCGATGCTGTCGTGGCTGCGCTCGGCGTACGACAGGAGCCGGCTGTGCTCCAGGGTGTTCCGGGTGCAGTTGACGAAGGCTTCGCCGACCACCCGCGCCTCGTCGTAGTAGCGGAAGGACATCCGGGCGTCGGGCCGGAAGACACAGGCGTTCTCGCCGTTGCAGGCGGCGGCCGCGTTGTGGAGGGTGCTCTCGCGGTCGTTGCCCTTGTACGCCTCCGACGTGCCGAGGCGTGTCTTGTCGACGGTCTTGTCGAGGGCGGGCGGCACCTCGGCCGCGCGGACGCGGGCGATCATCGGCGAACAGGTCACATGGGTACGGGTGTCGGTGACCCGGGAGGTGAAGGTGAGCAGCGGCTCGTTCTCGCCGGCGGTGAACACATAGGCGCGGCCGGTCCAACGGCCCTTGCCGGGCGTGCCCTTCACCCGGTCGGGGTCGCCGGCGGTGGTGACCTCCTGGACGGGGCCGCCGGAGGCGGTGACCGCGTACGGCTGGCCGTCGGCGACCTGTTCCCCGGTGCACTCCTTGGAGACGGCGGGGCTGTCCTCGTAGGTCACGGTGACGCGCGCCCCGGCGCGCACGCCGCGGAGCCGCTGCCGCAGGGTGTTGCCGTCCTTCTGGAGGGCGACGCCGTGGGAGGCGTCGGTGCGGCCCGAAGCGGCGGGCGAGTAGCGCTGGTTGAGGCCGGTCCAGAAGTCGATGCCGACGGTGGTCGGGCCGTCGCCCTTCATGACCGGGTCGGCGAAGTCGCCGTTGAGGACGGGGACGGCCTGCTCTGCGGGGGCGGCGGCCGAGGAGGGGAGGGCGGCGGCGGGGAGCAGCAGCCCGGCGGCGCCGAGGACGGCGAGCGCGGAGAGCGAACGGTGCATGGCGGGACTCCTCCGGCTCAGGAACCGTGGGACGACAGGACGACTTCGCGCTTCGGGTCGGCGCCCGGGGGCACCGCCCGCACGGCCGGCACCTCCCGTACGGCGTCGCGGAGTCCGCCGGGCGGGGGCGCGTTGTCGTTGTCGGGCGCGGTGTCGCCGGTGGGGCGCTTGCGGCCGCAGAGCCCGTCGGGGACGGCGTACGTCTGGGCGACGAAGGTGCTGCTGTTGACCATGGAGGGGCTGTCGACGCGGATGCCGAGGACCTTCTGCCCGTTGTCCGTGACGAGGCTGCCGACCACGCGCCGCATGGCGGCGCTCGCCCCGAAGACCAGCATGTCGTAGGGCTTGACGGTGGTCTTGTACGTGGTCGTCTCGGAGTTCTCGATGGTCCAGGACTTGGAGTACGTGGCCTTGAAGGCGGCCTCGAAGGCGAGCTTCGCGCTCATCGAGCCGGCCACCTTGCCTCCGGCGGCGACGCTGGTCTTGGTGCCGTTCGTCGAGGTCGGACCGTCCTTGAGGTTGGGGGTCTTGTTCTCGCTGGTGATGTCGTTGGTGAGGTTGGTGGTGACCTCGCCCGAGGCGGTGACCGTGCCCTCGGCGGCGATCTTCCCGGAGATCTCGCCGCCGATGTTGTCGGTGCTGCTGGTGCGCAGGGTGACGGCCCGGTCGACGCTCATGTCGCTCGTGGTGCAGTTGACGACCGCGTTGCCCAGGGACTTGACCGCGGTGGCGTACTCCCGGTCCTGCTTCGGGTCGATCGTGAAGGTGCAGGCCGTGCGCTTCGTCCCGCAGTACTCCAGGACGTCGGCGATCTTCGCGGGGCGGCCGTCGGCGCGGACGGCCCGGGGCGCGGGGGTCTCGCCCGGCCCCTCCTCGGCGGCGGCGGGCTGGACGAGCAGGCCGAGGGGCGCGGCGAGGCCGAGGGTGAGCGCGAGGGGGCGGGCGAGGGACGGCAGGCTGGCGCGGGGACGGCGCGGAGGCATGACGGAGGAACCCTTCGTGCGAGGGAGGACGTGGGGGGCGGGGTGGTTCAGGAACCGAGCAGGGAGCAGAGCTGGGAGACCGGGAAGGGTGACTGTCCCTGGCCGTCGGATCCCTGCGGCAGGGAGGCGGGGAAGGCCGTGCAGGTGGAGGTCACGGCGGTCTGCGCGTTGTCGGTGGGCTCCGGCTCGTACGTGGAGATGGTGGTGGTCATCTCCGCGAGCCCCTTCTCCTCGGCGGCGCCCTTGCCCCCGGTCAGCTTGCCCATGCAGGAGCTGGAGCCGGGCGGGCATTCGTCGAGCTTCTTGCCGACGTCCGCGATGTCCTTGTCGGCCTTGCCGGCGGCCTCCTGCGTCTTCTTCTGCTGCTCCTCGATCTCCTTGGCCTCCTTGGCGTTGGCCTCCTTGTCCTGACATGCCTGGTCGTCGGGCTTGCACTCCTCGGCGTGCGCGACGGCGGTCATGGGCAGGGCGAGGGCGGCGGCGAGGACGGCGGCGGTCAGCACACGACGTGCCGATGCCTTCAGTGCGGGCATGGGAACTCCCTTGGGACAGGGGTGACTTGGGGCGCTCGGGCGGGGACGCCAGGGGCGGACAGGGGACTGCCCTCAAGATCACCGAGCGCATTCCGACGCTAGCCCCCGGGGCCCCGGCGCCCCGGCAGGACACACGGCGCGGCGCCCGCCGACGGGCCCGCTCACCACTTCGGCGGAGCGCACTCGGAGCCGCCCCGGGGGCCCGGCGCGGGGACGTCCGGGGGCGGCTCGGCCGGCGCGCCGGTCCACCCGTTCGTAGGGATTCGGGGCGCCGGGCGGGAGGCCGGGGCACCGTGCGCGGCGGGGCCCCTCACTCCCCCGGACGCCGCCGAACGGCGGCCCGCCGGCCGCCGGGCCGAACAGTCCCGCAGGGCGTACGCCGAAGCCGAACGCGCCCCCCGAGGCACCACCCCGAACGGACGTCCGTCAGACGGGTGTTTCAGCGGGTCCCGCTCGCCGTGGTGATCGTTCTCGGCCAGTCTGCTCATGTGCCCGGCGGCCCGTCCCGGCCGCCGCACCCGGCCGTGGGCGCCCCATGCCCGAAGGCCCGGCACGGCCTGTCCGCATGACCCGCACCCGGCCCCGGCCCGCCTGTCCCCGCCCTCCCCGCGGGGCCACCGGGACGCCCCGGGCGCAAGCGCTCCCGTGTGTCCCCGTCGAAGGAGAGCAGAGCCATGTCCCGTACACGCCGCAGTCCCCTGCGTCCCCCCTTCCCCCGGCGGCCATTGGCGGCCGCCGCCGTCCTCACGGCCGCCGCCGCGCTGACCGCCGTTCCGGCGCTCGCCCCGGCCGCGAGCGCCAACGAGGGCAACCCGACCGTGCTGAGCTGGGGTGCGGGCCGCACCGGCCAGCTCGGCAACGGCACCCTGTCCGACAGCCTCAGCCCGTCCTCGGTCACCAGCCTCTTCCGCGGCGACGTCGACCAGGTCTCGGCCGGCGGCACCTCGTCGGCCGACTCGTTCGTCCTCGCCCGTACCGACAAGACGGTCAAGTCCTGGGGGCACAACTCCTCGGGCCAGCTCGGCAACGGCGGCAACACCAACCAGGCCGTGCCCACCACCGTCCCGCGCCTGGCCAACATCAAGGACATCGCGGCCGGCGGCAAGCACGCCCTCGCCCTCGACACCTCCGGCCAGGTCTACTCCTGGGGCGACAACGCCTACGGCCAGCTCGGCAACAACCGCACCGGCGACAGCCGCACCGTCCCCGACCGCGTCCAGGGCATGCCCAAGGTCAAACAGATCTCGGCCGGCTGCGACTTCAGCCTCGCCCTCCTGGAGAACGGCAAGGTGTACGCCTGGGGCCGCGGCATCCACGGCCAGCTGGGCAACGGCAGCCGCGCCACCAGCTCCGTACCCCGGCAGGTCACGGGCCTGGAGAACATCGTGGAAGTCGACGCCGGCTGCCACCACGCCCTCGCCCTGACCGCCGACGACACGGTCAAGTCGTGGGGCTACAACCTCTACGGCCAGCTCGGCAACTCCTCCACCAAGTCCGCCACCCTCCCCGTCGACGTTGACTGGGTCGAAGGCGTCTCCGACATCGAGGCGGGCGCCTTCCACAACTACGTCAAGACCAGCGACAGCCACGTCTGGGGCTGGGGCAACAACCAGTACGGCCAGCTCCTGGAAGGCGACGAGGCGTTCGGCGACAACGTCTCGCGCACCAACCGCACCGCGCCCGTCGAGATCCCGCGCCTGGAGGGCGTCCAGCATCTCGCCGCCGGCGCCCGCCACGGCGTCGCCGTCACCGCCGACGACGTCTTCACCTGGGGCCACAACGGCGAGGGGCAGCTCGGCAACGGCACGACGGTCTCCCGGTACGAGTCGGTGAAGATCCTCAACGAGGGCTCGGCGATCAAGGCGGTGGCCGTCTCCCTGGGCGGCAACACGACGTACGCGTACTGAACCGGGGTGCGCTCCGATGACGTACACCTTGATACGGGGTCTCGCCGCCGCCCTCGGTCTGGCGGTGCTCGCCACCACCCCGGTCCACGCCGAACCCCGTGACCCCTGGGTACGGGCCTGGGGCCAGAACAACTCGGGCCAGCTCGGGAACGGCTCCACGCTCGACCAGCTCACACCCACGGCCGTGACGGGCCTCGCCCGCGACGACGTGACCGAGGTGACGAGCGGCGGCTGGACCACCCACCAGGTCTTCGCCCTCGCCCTGCTGCGCGACGGCACCGTCGAGTCCTGGGGCGGCAACGTCAACGGCCAGCTCGGCGACGGCAGCACCGCCAACCGGTCCTTCCCGGCCGCCGTCGCCGGCCTCCACGGCGTCTCCGACATCGCGGCGGGGCTCGACTTCGCCGCCGCCGTCAGGGACGGTCGCGTGCTGGCCTGGGGCAACGACGCCTACGGCCAGCTCGGCAACGGTCTCCCCGACTCGGCGGAACCGGCCACCCGGCCCGTCGCCGTCCAGAGCCTGAACAAGGTCAGGACCGTCTCGGCGGGCTGCCAGTTCGCCGTGGCCCTGCGCGAGGACGGAACGGTGTGGGCCTGGGGCCGGAACCACGAGGGCCAACTCGGCGACGGCACCACCACCGACCGCAGCACCCCCCGGCGGGTGCCCGGCCTGACGGACGTCGTGTCGGTCCGGGCGGGATGCCGGCACGTGCTGGCCCTCACCGCCGATCACACGGTGAAGGCATGGGGCCGCGGCGGCAACGGCGAACTCGGCAACGACACCACCGATCCCAGCTCCTCCCCCGTCGACGTCCGGCACCTCGACGACGTCACCGAGATCTTCGCGGGGCCGTACCACAACCTCGCCCTCCTGGCGGACGGCAGCGTCCGTGCCTGGGGTGCGAACTGGTCCGGCCAGCTCGGCGACGGCACCAACGTCAGGCGTACCACCCCCGTCCCCGTGCCCGCGCTGAGCGGCGTCTCCAGCCTGCTCGGGGGCTACGACTTCTCCCTCGCCGTGCTGGACGACCAGTCCGTCCTCGCCTGGGGCGGGAACGACGTCGGCCAGCTCGGCGACGGCACCACCACCCCCTCCCTGTCCCCGGTCGTCGCGCTGCCCCCGGGCAGCGGCACGACCCGCCTCGCGAGCGCCGCCGCGTGGAAGACCGGCTATGCCTACTGAACCCCGAAAGGTTCCGCAGATGTCCCCCACCCTGCGCAGCACCCTCCTCGCCGCCCTCACGGCGGCCGCCGCGGCCGCCCTCCCCGGCCTCCCCGCCCACGCCGCCGCCGGCACCGACCCCTGGGTCCGCGCCTGGGGCGAGAACGCCCAGGGCCAGCTCGGCAACGGCAGCGTCCTCGCCCAGCAGACCCCCGCGGCCGTCACCGGCATCACCCGCGACGACGTGCGCGAGCTCTCCGGCGGCGGAGGCGGAGCCGCCGCTGCCGCCAACCCCTTCGCCGTCGCCCTCCTCAAGGACGGCACGGTGAAGAGCTGGGGCTCCAACGCCACCGGCCAGCTCGGCAACGGCACCATCACCGCCCAGTCCTTCCCGGCGACCGTCGCGGGCCTCTCCGGCGTCAGCGAGGTCTCCGCGGGCCTCAACCACGTCCTCGCCGTCAAGGGCGGCCGGGTCCTCGCCTGGGGCAGCAACGCCTCCAAGCAGCTGGGCACCGGCCAGGACACGACCAACCCGTACAAGACCCCGATCCCCGTGCAGAGCCTGGACAAGGTCAAGGACGTGGGCGCGGGGTGCGACTTCAGCGTCGCGCTCCGTCAGGACGGCACGGTCTGGACGTGGGGCAAGGGCGACAACGGGCGGCTCGGCACGGGCAACAACACCACCCGCGAGACCCCGCAGAAGGTCCCCGACCTCGCGGACGTCGAGTCCGTCGCCGTGGGCTGCGACCACGTTCTCGCGCTCACCGCCGACGGCACGGTCAAGTCCTGGGGCAAGGGCGCCGAGGGCCAGCTCGGCAACGACTCCACCGCCGACAGCAACAAGCCCGTCGACGTCGCCTACCTCGACGCCGTGGCCAGGATCTTCGCCACCTCGGCGTCCGGCTTCGCGGTCCTCGACGACGGCAGCCTGGCCGGCTGGGGCAAGAACACCGACCGTCAGCTCGGTGACGGCACGAACGCCAACCGCACCACACCGGTCGTCCTGGACAGCCTCAAGGGCGTCCAGAGCATCGCGGGCGGCGCCGACTTCACGGTGGCCGCGCTGGACGACGGCTCGGTGATCGGCTGGGGTGCCAACGCCGCCGCCCAGCTCGGCGACGGCTCGACCACCAACCCCACCGGCACCACGGTGGCGCTGCCGCCCGGCAGCGGCATCACCCACGTCGCCACGACCATGACGGGCAAGTCCGGCTTCGCCTACTGACGGGACCGGCCCACGACCGGCGGGGCCGCATCCGGGCCGGGCCCTCGCCGGCCCGGGGCGGAGGAGGCCGGGGCCACGACCGGCTCGGGCCCGTGTCCGGCCCGTGCGCATCGGCCCCGGGCCCTCGCCGGCCCCCGATGCCACGGCCGGTCCCGCCCGCCGGGGTCCCGCGCGGGACCCCGGCGACACCCGGACGGCAGCCCGGCGACACCCGGGCGGCAGCCCACCGCCCGGCCGAGCCTGGCCAGGAACGGCGGTGAGCTGGCAGGATCCCTCCATGCTCGCCTCGCTCTCCCGTGCCGCCCGCCGCCGTGTCCTGGCGGCGTCGGCCGCGCTGCTCGCGCTGTGCGGGGTACTGGTGTGGTGGCTGGTTCCCTTCGGTCCGCCCGCGCCGAGCGGCACGGTCACCTTCAGCACGGGTGTCCCCACCGGCGTCTACCAGCGGTACGGCGCGCTCCTCAAGCAGGCACTGGCCCAGGACCTGCCCGAGGTGTCGATACGGCTCACCGACAGCGAGGGCTCGCAGCAGAACCTGGCCCGGGTGGCCTCGGGCGAGGCCGACTTCACCGTCGCCACGGCCGACGCGGTGGCCCAGTACCAGCGGGAGCGCAGGCCCGGCTTCGAGCGGCTGCGCGGCTGCGCCCGGCTCTACGACGACTACGTCCAGCTCGTGGTGCGCAAGGGCTCCTCGATCCAGCGGGTCCAGGACCTGCGCGGGCTGCGGGTCGGTGTCGGCCAGGCCGGGTCCGGCGTGCGGCTGATCGCCGACCGGGTGCTCGCGGCGGCGGGCATCGCGCCCGTCCGGGACATCGAGCCGGTCTCGGCGGGCATCGACACCATGCCCGACCTCCTGGAGCGGGGACAGCTCGACGCCTTCTTCTGGTCGGGCGGCCTGCCCACCCTGGCGGTGCAGACCCTGTCCGAGCGGCTCAAGATCCGCCTCATCCCGCTGGACGCGCGCCTGGTCGACCGACTGCACGACGTCGGCGGGTCGACCCGCCACTACCGGTCCGCGGTGATCCCCGCCGACGCGTACACGAAGGCGCAGGACGGCCGGCCGATCGAGACACTGGCGGTGGCGAACCTCCTGGTCACCACGGACAAGGCCGATGCCGACCTGGTGGAGGGCTTCACCCGGACCGTGATCAGGAGCCGTGACCTCATCGGCAGCAAGGTCCACCCGGCCCAGCTCGTGGACCTCCGTACCGCCGTCTACACCGAGCCCCTCACACTCCACGAGGGCGCCCGCCGCTACTACCGCTCGGTGAAGCCCTGAGCCTGCGGCGCCCGCCGCGTACCGGCACGACCGACCGGAGCCACTTCCGGCGCGGGCCGTGGACCGCTACCGCTCCGTGAAGCGCTGACCTGACGCGCCCCCGGGCTCCCGATCACGGTCCCGGTCACGGTCCCGGTCGGCGGGAGCGTGGCGGGGGACGGTGACCTTCACGCGCAGGCCATGGGGCTCGTTCGGCGCGAAGGCGATGCCGCCGCCGCCCGCCGTCAGCAGGACGCGCGTGATGGAGAGGCCGAGGCCGGAACCCTTGACGTTCTGGTGCCGACCCGAGCGCCAGAAGCGGTCGCCGACCCGGGCCAGCTCGTCCTCGGTGAGTCCGGGCCCCCGGTCGGCGACGACGACGTCGACGCCCTCCCCGCCCGCGGACGCCGCGACCGAGACCGCGACCTCCTCGCCGGCGGGGGTGAACTTCAGCGCGTTGTCGATCACCGCGTCGAGGGCGCTGGAGAGGGCCACCGGGTCCGCCCAGGCCGTGACGGGCGCGCACGTGCCGGAGAGCAGGACGCCCTTGTCCTCGGCGACCGGCCGCCAGGACGCGACCCGCTCGGCGGTGAGCCCGCCGACGTCGGTGAGCCGGAGCTCGGCGGCGGCGTGCTCGGCGAGGGCCAGGTCGAGGAGGTCGTCGAGGACCTGTGAGAGGCGCTTGCCCTCGGTGCGTACGGAGGCGATCTCCTCGTTGCCCTCGGGAAGCTCCATGGCGAGCAGTTCGATCCGCAGGAGCAGCGCGGCCAGCGGGTTGCGCAACTGGTGGGAGGCGTCGGCGACGAAGGCCCGCTGCTGTTCGAGCGCCTCCTCGACGTTGTCGGCCATCTCGTTGAACGAGCGGGCGAGGCGCCGCAGTTCGGGGGGCCCGCCGGCCGCGGCGACCCGGGAGTTCATGCGTCCGGTGGCGATGTCGTGGGTGACGGAGTCGAGGACGCGCACCGGCCGCAGCACCCAGCCGGTGAGCCGGAAGGCGGCGCCGACCGCGAGGAGCATCGCGGCCGCCTCGCCCGCGAAGATCAGCAGCCAGCCGCGCAGGATGCGCAGACGGAGCTGCCCGGTGGGCGAGTCGGTGACGACGACGGCGACAACGTCGCCGTCCCGGACGACCGGGGAGGCGATGGTGAGCCGCGCGTTGCCCTGCCACGGCCACACCTGCGGCGGGTCGTGGCTGCGCCGGCCGACGAGCGACTCGTTGAAGGCGCGCCGGCCCTCCCCTTCGTACGGGACGACCCAGTCCTCGGGGGCGGCGACCATGGCGCGGTTGTCGCGGTAGAAGATCCCGGCCCGGATGCCGTAGACGTCGTGGTAGCTGGCGAGTTCACCGCCGAGGGTGGCGCGCCGCTCGTCGGTGCCGGGGCTGCTCTCGCTGACGAACTGCGCGAGGGCGGCGAAGCGGGCGGCGTCGTCGAGCCGGTCGACGACGACCCGCTGCTGCTCGGAGGCGGCGAGGCTGGCGGCGAGCGGGAAGCCGAGGGCGAGGAGTACTCCGGCCATCAGGACGATGAGGAGCGGGAGGAGTCGGGTGCGCACGAGTCGGGGATCCGGGGGTTACGGGGCGGGGGCGACGAGGCGGTAGCCGACGCCCCGCACGGTCTCGATCAGGGCGGGCATCCGCAGCTTGGAGCGCAGGGACGCGACGTGCACCTCCAGGGTGCGGCCGGTCCCCTCCCAACTGGTGCGCCAGACCTCGCTGATGATCTGTTCACGGCGGAAGACGACCCCGGGCCGCTGGGCGAGGAGCGCGAGCAGGTCGAACTCCTTGCGGGTCAGGGCGACGGCCTCGCCGTCGACGCTGACGCGGCGGGTGGGCAGCTCGACGGTGACGGTGCCGAGGCGCAGCTGCGTTCCGTCGGCGGCGCCGGCGGTCTCCTCGGGTCCGGCGTTGCGCCGGCTCACGGCGTGGATCCGGGCGAGGAGCTCGCCGGGGTCGTAGGGCTTGACGACGTAGTCGTCGGCGCCGAGGTTGAGCCCGTGGATCCGGGAGCGTACGTCGCCGCGGGCGGTCACCATGATGACCGGGGTAGTGGTGAGTTTCCGGATGCGGCCGCAGACCTGGTAGCCGTCCTGGTCGGGGAGGCCGAGGTCGAGCAGGATCACGCCGTACGACGGGCGGTCGCCCTGCGCGGTGGGCAGGACGGCCTGGAGCGCCTCCTCGCCGCTGCGGGCGTGGGTGACGGTGAAACCGTGCTTGGCGAGGATCGCGGAGAGGGCGGCGGCGACATGGTCGTCGTCCTCGACGAGCAGCAGTCGCATACGTACCTCCTCCGTGGTGATCTGTCGTTCGGCGGCTCTCTGTGTACCAGGTGGCACCAGGGCATGAACACCGAACATCGGTGCCACAGTCAAGTGTCCCCCTGTGACGACGCCGTTTCCGTTATGCAGCCGGTACGGCCCGGGGCACCGTCTTCACCCGCCGTGTCCGGTCGCAGCCGGATCGTTATCCTCAATTTCCGCTCAGATGTGATGACGCTCGTCACATCGGGTCTCTAGTGTCCTCCCCAACCGAGGAGGACGGAGCAAGAGCCCGATGAGCGGAGAGTCTGTGTCCAAGGGTCCCGAGGACACCCCGCGCGCCGCGGACGACCTGGTCGTCATGTCCGGCGTGAACAAGCACTTCGGCGCACTGCATGTCCTCCAGGACATCGAGCTGACGATCACCCGCGGCGAGGTCGTGGTCGTCATCGGACCGTCCGGGTCCGGCAAGTCGACGCTGTGCCGCACGATCAACCGGCTGGAGACCGTCGACTCCGGCACCATCACCATCGACGGCAAGGCGCTGCCGCAGGAGGGCCGGGAGCTCGCCCGGCTGCGTTCCGACGTCGGCATGGTCTTCCAGTCGTTCAACCTCTTCGCGCACAAGACGGTGCTCGAGAACGTGATGCTGGGTCAGGTCAAGGTCCGCAGGACGGAGAAGAAGGCCGCCGAGGCCAAGGCCCGCGCCCTGCTCGACCGGGTCGGCGTCGGCACCCAGGCGGAGAAGTACCCGGCGCAGCTCTCCGGCGGCCAGCAGCAGCGCGTGGCGATCGCCCGCGCCCTCGCCATGGACCCCAAGGTCATGCTCTTCGACGAGCCGACCTCGGCGCTCGACCCCGAGATGATCAACGAGGTCCTGGAGGTCATGCAGCAGCTGGCCCGGGACGGCATGACGATGGTGGTCGTCACCCACGAGATGGGTTTCGCCCGCTCCGCCGCCAACCGGGTCGTCTTCATGGCCGACGGGAAGATCGTCGAACAGGCGTCGCCCGAGGAGTTCTTCAGCAGCCCGCGCAGCGACCGCGCCAAGGACTTCCTCTCCAAGATCCTTCACCACTGAGCGAGTTCGGATCTATTCTTCCCAACTCACTTCTAGACCAAGGGACATTCCTCGATGAAGCTTCGTCGCACCCCCGCCGCCGCCGCGGCCGCCCTCGTCCTCGCGCTGACCGCCACCGCCTGTGGCGGCGGCTCGGACTCGGGCAGCAACGGTGACAAGATCACCGTCGGCATCAAGTTCGACCAGCCCGGCCTGGGCCTGAAGACCCCGGACGGCACCTACGCCGGCTTCGACGTGGACGTCGCCCGTTACGTCGCCAAGGAGCTCGGCTACGCCGAGGACAAGATCAACTTCAAGCAGGCGCCCAGCGCCGAGCGCGAGAACCTGATCAAGAGCGGTGACGTGAAGTTCGTCGTCGCCAGCTACTCGATCAACGACAAGCGCAAGAAGGAGGTCGACTTCGCCGGTCCGTACTTCCTGGCCCACCAGGACCTGCTCGTGCGCGCCGATGACAGCTCGATCACCAAGGTCGAGGACCTCAACTCCAAGAAGCTCTGCTCGGTCACCGGCTCGACCTCCGCGCAGAACGTCAAGGAGAAGCTCGCCCCGAAGGCCGACCTCCAGCAGCTCGGCGGCTACTCCGAGTGCCTGACCGGCCTGGAGAACAAGGCCGTCGACGCCCTGACCACCGACGACTCCATCCTCGCGGGCTACGCCTCGCAGAAGGAGCACCAGGGCAAGTTCAAGCTCGCCGGTCTCCGGATGAGCGACGAGAAGTACGGCATCGGCGTCAAGAAGGGCGACGACGAGCTGCGCGGCAAGATCAACAAGGCCCTGGAGAAGATGGTCTCCGACGGCACGTGGGAGAAGCTCGTCAAGCAGCACTTCGGCCCCTCGGGCTACAAGTACGAGGCCGCGCCGAAGGTCGAGAACTGACCTGACCCGCCTCGGCCGTGACGGCCGCCCCGGACAGGGGCGGCCGCGCACCGGCACCGGCCGCCGCCCACGCGGCGGCCTCCACACCGACCGACCACCAGGGGAGAGCGCGGGGCATCGTGTTCGACTTTCTTGATTCCGGGCAGTACGACCTGCTCGGCGCCTTCTGGGTGACGGCGCAACTCGCCCTCTACTCGGCGATCGGCTCGCTGATCTGGGGCACCGCCCTGGTCGGCATGCGGGTCAGCCCGGTCCCGGTGATGCGCGGCTTCGCCACCACCTACGTCAACATCGTCCGGAACACTCCGCTGACGGTGGTCCTCGTCGCCTGCCTGCTGGGCCTCAACCAGACCCTCGGCATCACCCTCGGCGGTGAGCGCTCCGAGGGCATCGGCTTCCGGCTCGCGGTCCTCGGACTCGTCGCCTACACCGGCACCTTCGTCTGCGAGGCGCTGCGCTCGGGCATCAACACCGTCCCGCCGGGCCAGGCCGAGGCCGCCCGCGCGCTGGGCCTGAGCTTCACCCAGGTCCTCACCCTGGTGGTGCTCCCGCAGGCATTCCGCGCCGCCGTGACGCCGCTCGCCAACGTCCTGATCGCCCTCACCAAGAACACCACCGTGGCGTCCGCGATCAGCGCCGCCGAGGCGGCGGTCCTGATGAAGGAGATGATCGAGAACGAGGCCGACGCGCTCTTCGCGGTCTTCGCGGTCTTCGCCTTCGGATTCATCGTCCTCACCCTCCCCACCGGCCTCATCCTGGGCTGGGCGGCCAAGCGACTGGCGGTGAAGCGATGAGCTCCGTCCTGTACGACACCCCGGGCCCCCGCGCGAAGCGGCGCAACGTCGTCTACACGATCGCCTTCCTGGCGGTCCTGGCCCTGGTGGCCTGGTGGGTGCTCGCCGCCCTGGCCGAGAAGAACCAGCTGGACGCGGACAAGTGGAGCCCGTTCGTCACCGACTCCGAGGTCTGGACGACGTATCTGCTGCCCGGCCTGACCGAGACCCTCAAGGCCGCCGCGCTCTCCATCGTGATCGCGCTGCCCCTCGGTGCCGCCCTGGGCATCGGCCGGCTCTCCGACCACCGCTGGGTACGCGTGCCCGTCGGCGCGGTCGTGGAGTTCTTCCGCGCCATCCCGGTGCTGCTCCTGATGATGTTCGCCAGCCAGGCATACCAGGAGTTCACGACCGTCAGCTCCGACTTCCGCCCGCTGTACGCGGTCGTCACCGGCCTCGTGCTCTACAACGCCTCGGTGATCGCCGAGGTCGTCCGGGCCGGCGTGCTCTCGCTGCCCCGGGGTCAGGGCGACGCGGCCGTCGCGCTCGGCCTGCGCAAGGGCCAGACCATGCTGTACGTCCTGCTCCCGCAGGCCGTGACCGTCATGCTGCCCGCCCTGGTCAGCCAGCTCGTCGTGATCGTCAAGGACACCGCGCTCGGCGGCGCCATGCTCGGCTTCGCCGAGCTGCTCAGCCAGAACCGGCAGATCACGGCCAACTACGGCGCCAACACCATCGCCACCCTCACGGTCATCGCACTGATCTACATCGGCATCAACTTCGCCCTCACCAGCTTCGCGGGCCGGCTGGAGCAGCGGCTGCGGCGCGGCCGGAAGTCCGGTGCGGTGACCCTTCCGGCCCAGGCCGGAGCCCCCGAAGCGAAGTCGGAGGCGGTCAGCGGCGCCTGACCCCGAAGGGGCCAGTGGGACACCAGGGGTGGGCCGAAGCGGTACCGACGTGATGTCGACCGCACCGCGCCCACCCCGTCGCTTGACGCAAGCACCCTCAGTGGGTTGCATACGGTCTGTGATCAACCACCGGGCTCGTGCCACACTCAGCTGTGCTGCCCCCATGACCGTCCGGCCTACAGGAGCCGCGCCGTGGACCCGGTGATCATCGTGGGCGCGGGGCCGGTCGGCCTCGCGCTCTCCCTCGCGCTCGCCGCGCAGGGCGTGCCCAGCATCGTCCTCGACGAGGGCTCGGGCAAGGACGAGCCCCGCCCCGCCCGCAGCGTCCTGCTGCGCGCCGACATGGCCGCGATGGTCGAGCGCCTGGGCTGCACCACCCTCCGTGACGAGGGGGTCCGCTGGGTCGGCTGGCGCAGCATGCGCCGCGGCCGGCTGATCCGCCACCTCCCCCTCGACCTGGGACTCAGCGGTACGGAGGAGTGGGCCGAGGACCCGGACGCGCCCGCCGCTCCGGCCGCCCCGCTGCACATCCCCCAGCACGCCCTCGCCCGCGGCCTGCGCGACGCCATCAGCCGCGAGAAGCTGATCCGGCTCGTCACCGACGCCCGCCTCGACACCATCGAGCAGGACCCCGACGGGGTCACCGCCCACACCCGCGGCCCGGACGGCACCTGGTGGCGCGGCAGCCACCTCGTCGGCTGCGACGGCGCCCGGTCGACCGTACGCAAGCTGCTCGGCATCCGCTTCCCCGGCCGCACGGCGGTGGAACGGCACGCCGTCGCCGCCCTGCGCACCGAACTCCCCTGGCCCGGCGAAGCCCTGATGCACCGCCAACCGCCGTGGCGGGGCGCTCCGGACGAGATCACCGCCCGCCCGCTGCCCGACGGCGTGTGGCGGATCGACTGGCTGCTCCCGCCCCGCGGCGACCTGGTCACCCCGGACGCGCTGGTCGCCCGGATCCGCGAGACCCTCGCCGGCTGGTGCGACGGAGTGACACCCCCGTACGAGCTCATCGACACCGGTGTCCACACCCTGCACCACCGGCTCGCCCGCCGCTGGCGCGTCGACCGCGTCCTGCTCGCCGGGGACGCGGCGCACCTGCTCGGCGCGGTCGGCACCCAGGGCCTCGACGAGGGCTTCAGGGACGTCGACAACCTCGCCTGGAAACTCGCCCTCACCTGGCACCACGGCGCCTCCGACCGGCTGCTCGACAGCTACCAGAGCGAACGGCGGACGGCCGTCGCCTCCCGGCTGCGCGCCGCCGACCAGTCGCTCCCGGCGCTGCGCGGCGGAGGGGGCCTGCGGACGTACCTCCCCGGGTCGACCCGGGGTCACGACGCCCTGCTGACCGAGGGGCACGTGGGGCGCGGCCCGCTCGGCGCGCCCCCCGCCTACCCGCACTCCCCCCTCGCGCCTCCGCACACCGACGGCCTGACACCGGTCGGCACTCCGCCGGGCGCCCCCGTCGAGGACGTCCGCGTGACCGCCCCGGACGGCACGACCGTACGGCTCCGGGACCGCCTCGGTCAGGGCCGGCTCCTCGTGGTCCTCGTCGCCCCCGGCACCGGCGTGTGGGACCGGCGCCACTGGCGGAGCGCGGGAGTCATGCCCCGGCTCGAAGAAGCGGTCCGCGCCCTGCCGGTGAAGGCCGAGGTCCTGGTGACCGAGGCGTACCCCGGCGCCCCGGCCCACGCGGTCCTGCTCGTGCGGCCCGACGGCCACCTCGCCGCCTCGTTCTCCGGCGTCCTCCCGGAGGAGCTGTACGCGGCGGCCGACGCGACCCGTGGCGGCTCCCCCACCGCCGAGGAGCCCGCCGAAGTGCCCGTCGCCGCCGACCGTACGGCGGACATGCATTGATTCCCGCGGGCGCGCATGGTGTACTCCGGAGCGTGACCGACACCTATGCGCGCCTGTGGCGGAGGGTCCACATGGACCTCGTCCGCTACGCGGGCTGCGTGTGTCGCCCTTCCTGCTGATCTCGCCCCTTCCTCGCGCGCGCCCCGCCGCCGACGCATGTCCGCGGCGCCGTGAGCCGTCGCGCGCTCTTCGCGAACCTCAGGACGGTCACCCGTGTCCCCACGCGCCTCCGCACCCTCTCCCACCCCCTCGACCACCCCCAACGCCCCGCCACCCGCCGCGCCTCCGGCCGGTACGCCCGCCACCACTCCGGCCCGTACGCCTTCCAGGGCTGCCGCCACCGCCACTACCCCCACCGGCTCCACCGACTCCACGGGGCCGGCCGACTCCACCGGGCCGACGGCGGCCGACCTGCTCGACTTCGTGCGCCGCACGGCCGCCGACCGGCAACTCGTCGACTCGCTGCCGCTCGACCCCGAAGGCCGCACCTGGGTACGCCTCGACGGCCCCGGCGGCAGCGAGGCATGGCTCATCGGCTGGCCGCCCGGCACCGGCACCGGCTGGCACGACCACGCCGAATCCCTCGGCGCCTTCGCCACCGCGCGCGGCACCCTGACCGAGAACGCGCTCGCGGTCCGGCTGCCCGCGAGCGGCTGGAAGACCCTGGAACTGGACGACGGCCTCGACCGCTCCCGCCTACTGACGGAAGGCCGGGGCCGGGCCTTCGGCCGCCATCACGTCCACGAGGTACTCAACGAGTCCCGCGACACCCACGCGGTCTCGGTGCACGCCTACTACCCGCCGCTCCCGCTGATCCGACGGTTCAGCCGGACGGGCGCGGTACTCCGTCTTGAGCAGGTCGAGCGTCCGGAGGACTGGCAGTGAGCGACACGACAGCGGTTGACACGACGTCAGCAGACGACACGGCGGCGGGCGAGACGACAACGGAAGCCGAACACGTGGGCCACGCACGAGCGGACACCGGACGCACGGATACTGCACGAGCGGACACAGGACGCTTGAACACCGGACGTGTGGACACCGGACGCGTGGGCATCGACGAGCTCCTGGAGCAGGTCAGGTCCGGCATCGACCGGATCGAGCCCCGCGCCGCCCACGAGGCGGGTGACGCGCTCCTGGTGGACACCCGCTACGCGGCCCTGCGGGAACGGGACGGGCTGATCCCGGGCGCGCTGGTCGTGGAACGCAACGAACTGGAGTGGCGGCTCGACCCCCTGGGCAGCCACCGCGCGGCCGAGGCGGACAGCCACGACCTCCGGGTCGTCGTCCTCTGCAACGAGGGCTACGCCTCCTCCCTCGCCGCCGAGTCACTCCGCCGTCTCGGCCTGCACCGCGCGACCGACCTCATCGGCGGCTTCCAGGCATGGAAGGCGGCTGGCCTCCCGGTCCTCCTCCCCGCCACCCGCACCTGACACCCCCGAGACCTCAGCCCGCCTGCCCCCGGAAGATCAGCCCGCTTAGCGCCACTCCGGAGGATCAGCACGCCTGGCGCCACCCCCGAGGATCAGCACGCCTGCCCCCCCTGGAGATCGGCAAGTCTCTCCCCCGCGCCCTCTCTCTCTCCCCCCCCGGAAGATCAGAACGGTTCGTCCAGCCCCTCCGTGTCCTCGCCCTCGGCCTCCAGCGCCTGGCGGACGACACGGAGGGCCATGCCCTCGGGGTATCCCTTGCGGGCGAGCATTCCCGCGAGCCGACGCAGACGCCGGTCGCGGTCGAGACCGCGGGTGGCCTGCAGCTTGCGGGCGACGAGCTCGCGCGCCGTGGCCTCCTCCTGCTCGGAATCGAGCTGGCCCACCGCCTCCTGGATGAGGCTCGGCTCGACACCCTTGGTACGCAGCTCCCGGGCGAGGGCCCGGCGGGCGAGGCCCCGGCCGTGGTGGCGGGACTCCACCCAGGCTCCCGCGAAAGCCGCGTCGTCGATCAGTCCGACGTCCTCGAAACGGGAGAGGATCTCCTCCGCCACGTCGTCGGGGATCTCCCGCTTGCGCAGCGCGTCGGCGAGCTGCTTGCGCGTGCGGGGGGTCCCGGTGAGCAGGCGCAGGCAGATCGCCCGCGCCCGCTCAGCCGGATCCTGGGGTGACAGCTCCTTCTCGGCCCTCGACGAGTCGGGGCTGTCACCCGGCCATTCGGTGCGACCGGTCACCGGTTCAGCTCTTGACCGCGGTGGCCTTGGTCGCCTTCGCGGTCTTGGTCGCAGGTGCCGGGACGGTCTTGGCGTCGTCCGCGCCGGCCGTGTCGGCGGCGCCCGCCGCGTCCGCCGCGGCCTCGGTCTTCGCGGCCTCGGGCCGGACGCCGACGCCCAGCTTCTCCTTGATCTTCTTCTCGATCTCGTCGGCGAGGTCGGGGTTGTCCTTCAGGAAGTTGCGGGCGTTCTCCTTGCCCTGGCCGAGCTGGTCGCCCTCGTACGTGTACCAGGCGCCGGCCTTGCGCACGAAGCCGTGCTCGACGCCCATGTCGATCAGACCGCCCTCGCGGCTGATGCCCTGGCCGTAGAGGATGTCGAACTCGGCCTGCTTGAAGGGGGGCGCGACCTTGTTCTTGACGACCTTGACGCGGGTGCGGTTGCCGACCGCGTCCGTGCCGTCCTTGAGGGTCTCGATGCGACGGATGTCGAGGCGCACCGAGGCGTAGAACTTCAGGGCGCGGCCACCGGTCGTGGTCTCCGGCGAGCCGAACATCACGCCGATCTTCTCGCGGAGCTGGTTGATGAAGATCGCGGTGGTCTTGGACTGGTTGAGCGCGCCGGTGATCTTCCGGAGCGCCTGGCTCATCAGACGGGCCTGCAGACCCACGTGCGAGTCACCCATCTCGCCCTCGATCTCCGCACGCGGGACGAGCGCGGCGACGGAGTCGATGACGATCAGGTCGAGGGCGCCGGAGCGGACCAGCATGTCGACGATCTCAAGGGCCTGCTCGCCGCTGTCCGGCTGGGACAGGATGAGGTTGTCGATGTCGACGCCGAGCTTCTTGGCGTACTCGGGGTCGAGGGCGTGCTCGGCGTCCACGAAGGCGACCTGACCGCCGGCCTTCTGCGCGTTGGCCACGGCGTGCAGGGTCAGGGTCGTCTTACCGGAGGACTCCGGGCCGTAGACCTCCACGACACGGCCGCGCGGCAGGCCGCCGACGCCGAGGGCGATGTCGAGGGCGGTCGATCCGGTGGAGATCACCTCGATCGGCTCCTGGACGCGGTCACCCATGCGCATCACGGCGCCCTTGCCGAATTGGCGTTCAATCTGTGCGAGCGCGGCGTCGAGCGCCTTCTCGCGGTCGGTTCCTGCCATGGGTTCCACCCGGTTTGCTTGAGTCGATCGCTTCATGTGAAAGACGCTAACCCCTGCCACTGACAATGGGCCCCGGCGTCCCCTCCGACCTGTGGACAACTCGTCGACAACCCAGTAATCCCAAGGGCCGGACCTCCATCAGAATGGATGTTCGATTTCACTGTCAAGCGCACCACGCCCACCCGACGACCCCGGTCCGCCACTCCGCCTACCCCCGGATGTCCGCCTACCGTGTCCCTCCACGGGCGGCTCCAGGCCGAAGTGGACGAGGCCGGCGGCACGCTGCTCCCTGGGCGCTCAGAGGGACGCGAGCCCCGCGAGCCACTTCAGTGCGTCCGGGGCGCCTCGGAGGGCGGAGATGTGGCCGTCGGGCGGGGTGGGGCGGAGTTCGGCGGTGGGGCAGTGGTCGGCGAGCCAGCGGGCGTGGGGAGCGGGGGCGATGCGGTCCTGGCCCCCGTGCAGGAGGAGGACCGGGGCGGCGATGCGGGCGGGGTCGAAGCCCCAGGGAGCGACGTAGGCGAGGTCGTCGTCGATGAGGCCGCCCGGGCCGGACGCCATGGCGGGGCCGACGACGTCGTCGAACCAGGACCAGTCGCCGGCGAGGGCCGCATGGTCGGCGGGGGTGAACATCTCCGGGTCGTAGGCGGCGGTCGCCTCGTACGTCTCCTTCGTCGTCCGCCCGGCCGCCGCGGCGCGCAGGGCCGCCACGCCGGAGGGCGTCATCCCCGCGAACCAGTCGAGCCCCTCGGCGTCGTACGGGGCGAGCCCGGACACGCCGACCACGCCGATGACCCGGTCCGGCAGCAGGGCGCCGCACGCGAGCGCGTGGGGGCCGCCGCCGGAGTGCCCCATGACCGCGAAGCGGCCGACGCCCAGCGCGTCGACTACGGCGCGCGCGTCGGCGGCGGCCGACGCGACGTCCCGTCCCGGGTGGGGGGGTGGAGCCGCCGTAGCCGGGGCGGTCGTACGAGACCCAGCGGATGCCGAGCCGTGCCGCGGCCGGGAACAGGGGCTCGGGGGGCGCGCCGATGTTCGGCGTCCCGTGATGCCAGAAGACGACGAGCCCGCCGCCGGAGCCGCCGTCCCCGGTGGCGCGGGAGCCGCCGTCCCCGGTGGCGCGGGAGCCGCCGTCCCCGGTGTCGTAGACGTGCAGCCTGCGCCCGTCGTCCAGCTCCACGTCGCGCTCGGCCACCCCGCCCACCCCCTGGCACCCGGGCATTCCCGGTCGTCGCCCACTCCGGCGCCACGACGCTACTGGCCGCCCACCACCACCGGCAACGACCGCCACCCTTTCCCCGCCGCCGAGCAGCCCGACCGGGCGTCGGGGCCGCGGACGAGACCCGCGCCTCCGATCCGAGTCGAGCCGCAGGCCCCACCCGCGCCTCCGACCAGGCCGAGCCCGCGCCGGAGAGCGAAGACCGGGCCCGAGCCCAGACCACGCCGGAGTCCGAAGAGACCGGCCCGACCCACAGACCGGGTCCGACCCGCACACCGCGCCCGAGCCGCCCGCCGAGACCGCGGCCACCCCCGAAGCGGCCCCGTCCTCCCGCCCGGCGCCTATCCTTCGACGCATGCCCCTCCCCCTCCGCGCCCCCGGTGGCGGCCGCCCGTCGCAGCGGGCCGCCGACGCCCTTGTGGCGGGTGTCGTGCTGCTGGTCGTCGCGGTCTGGACGCTCGTGTCGGCGCGGTACGCGAGTGAGCCGGTGGTGCGCTCGGTGCTCGGCTGGGCGCTCATCCTGGTGGGCTGCGGGGCGCTGTACTTCCGGCGGAGGCAGCCTGTCGCCGTCGCGGTGGTCACGCTGCTGGCCTGCGTCGTCTACTACCCGCTGTCCGCCCAGGACGGCCCGCTGATGATCGCCTTCGCGCTGGCGCTGTACACGACCGCCGCCGAGGGGCGGTTCGCCGCCGCCGTGGCGCTGGCCGCCGTGACGCTGCTCGCGGTGGGGCTCGGTGAGATCCGGCAGCAGCCCGGGCACCGGCAGATCGACGACACGTCGCTGGCGATGCTGGCCGGCTGGCTGATCAGCCTCGTCGCCGTGGGACGGGCCCAGCGGACCCGGATCGCCTATCTGCACGAGGTGGAGCAGCGGGCGCTCGCCGCCGAGCGGGAGCAGGAGGCGCGGGCGCGGCAGAGTGCCACCGAGGAGCGGCTGCGGATCGCCCGGGAGGTGCACGACGTGCTGGGCCACAGCATCTCGCTGATCAACGTCCAGTCCGGCGCCGCGCTGCACCGGCTCGGCAAGGGTCCGGCTCCGGAGGCCGGGCTGGTCACCGCCACCGAGGCACTGGAGGCGGTGAAGGCCACCAGCAAGGACGCGCTGCGCGAGCTGCGGGCGACCCTCGGGATGCTGCGGCGGGCCGACGAGGCCACTCCGACGGCCCCGGCCTCGTCCGGTCTCGCCCTCCTGGGCGACCTGGTCGAACGGGCCCGGAGCGCCGGTCTCGACGTCCGGACGAGCGTCACCGGCAGCCCCGTGCCGCTGGCGCCGCCCGTCGACCTGGCCGCGTACCGGATCGTGCAGGAGTCGCTGACGAACGTGACCCGCCACGCGGGCGCGGGGACCGTGCTCGTCACCCTCGACTGGGGCGCGGACGCGGTACGGCTGCGGATCGCGGACGACGGCGCGGGCGCGCCGGAGGGCCGCCCGCTGGGCAGTGGCATCCGGGGCATGGCCGAGCGGGCCCGCGCGTTCGGCGGGGAACTCACCGCCGGGAACGCCGAGGACGGCGGCTTCCTGGTGGACGCCCGGCTGCCCGTGACCCCACCGGGAACACCCGAACCCGAGCAACCACCCGTCTCACCCACCGCCTCCGAAGGGGACTCCCGATGATCCGCGTCGTGCTCGCCGACGACCAGACCCTGGTCCGGGCCGGCTTCCGGTCGATCCTGTCGGACGAGGAGGACATCGAGGTCGTCGGGGAGGCCGGAGACGGCGAGCAGGCGATCGGGCTCGCCCGTGAACTGCGCCCGGACGTCGTCCTGATGGACATCCGCATGCCGGTCCTGGACGGGCTGGAGGCAACGCGCCGCATCACGGCCGACGACCGTCTCGAAGGGGTCCGGGTGGTCATCCTGACCACGTTCGACGCGGACGACCACGTGTACGGGGCGCTGCGCGCGGGCGCGTCGGGGTTTCTCGTGAAGGACACCGAGCCGATGGAACTGCTGCACGCGCTACGGGTCGTGGCGCGCGGCGACGCCCTGATCTCGCCGACGGTGACCCGCCGGCTGATCGCCGAGTTCGCCGGGCGGGCCGAGCGCCGGCCTGACCCGAGCCCGCGGCTGAACGCGCTGACCGAGCGGGAGCGCGAAGTGCTGGGCCTCGTCGGGGCGGGCCTGTCCAACGACGAGATCGCCGGCCGGCTCGTCCTCTCCCCCGCCACCGCGAAGACCCATGTCAGCCGCATCATGACCAAGCTGGCCGTTCGGGACCGGGCGCAGCTGGTGATCCTGGCGTACGAGTCCGGCATGATCACCCCCGGCTGGCTGGCCTGACGTCTTCGCAGGGCCCGGACCCCCGCCCCCTAGGGGACAGGGGTCGAGAGAACGACTCACGGGGTACGCGCGCGAGGGCCGGCACAACTCCTGGGGTACGGCGGGTGTCCTCCCCGGGGTGATGCCGGGCACCTGACCGTACGCCGACGCTGACGGTGTGAATCAGGACGTACTCGATCTCGCGCGGCTTCAGTTCGCCCTCACCGCGGGCGGCCACTTCCTCTTCGTCGCCCTCACCCTGGGGCTCGCGACGGTCGTCGCCGTGCTCCAGACCAGGGCCACCCTGAGCCGGAAGCCTCTGCACGCGCGCATGGTGCGGTTCTGGGGCCAGCTGTACGTGATCAACTACGCGGTCGGCATCGTCACCGGCCTGGTGATGGAGTTCCAGTTCGGCATGGCCTGGAGCGGGCTCACCCACGAGGCGGGCAACGTCCTCGGCGCCTCGCTCGCCGTCGAGACGATCGTGGCGTTCTTCGTCGAGTCGACCTTCCTCGGCCTGTGGATCTTCGGCTGGAACCGGCTCAACCGCTGGGCCCACCTGGCCGTGATCTGGGTCGTCGTGCTGACCGCCTACCTCTCCGCGTACTGGATCCTCGTCTCCAACGGCTTCCTCAACCACCCCGTGGGGTACCGCTCCGAGGGCGGCGAGCTGGTCCTCGACGACCCCGTCGCGGTCCTGACCAATCCCTCGGCTCTCCTCGCCTTCGGGCACGTCGTGGCGGGCGCACTGCTCACCGCCGGGTTCTTCATGGCCGGGGTGAGCGCGTACCACCTCTTCCGGCGCACCCCCGAGTGGGAGTTCTTCGGTCGCAGCCTGCGGATCGGGGTGTTCGTGTCGGCGCCGGCGCTGATGGCGGCGGCGGTCTTCGGCGGGCTCCAGTTCGGCACCCTCGCCACCTTCCAGCCGATGAAGTCGGCCGTGTTCAGCGGGAAGGCGGCCGAGATCGCGCGGCTCCAGGCGGAGATGACGGACCGCTTCGGACCGGGCGACTACGTGCCCTCGGAGGCGTGGACGCGGGGCGGCGGGCTCGTGATGCTGATCAGCTTCGCCCTGATGATGTACCTGTGCTTCGCCGGGGTGATCCTGGCCTGCTTCAAGAAGGTCGTCTTCCGGTTCCGGCTCTGGCACCTCGTCCTGATGGCGGCCGTACCGCTGCCCTATCTCGCCATGATCGCCGGCTGGGTCTTCCGGGAGGCCGGACGGCAGCCCTGGGTGGTCTACGGGCTCCTCAGGACGGAGGACGCGGTCTCGGACCTCTCCCCCGGCACCATGCGCCTCTCCCTCACCGTCTTCACCACGGTCTTCGTCCTGCTCGCCCTGCTCAACGCCTGGCTCCTCGCCCGGCACGCCCGCCGCGGCCCCGTCGAGTACGGCCTCGGCCACGACGAGCGGCCCGACGCCGCGGCGGACGGGACGCCCGACCCCGCCGACGAGCTGCCCGCCCCCCGCTACTGACACCGCCCCGCACCACCGAGGAACGCCCGAGGAGCCCCCGTGGAGACCCTGGCCATCGCCCTGCTCGCCTTCTTCGCCACGGGCTGGTTCGTGCTCGCCGGGGCGGACATCGGCACCGGCATGCTCACCCCCTGGCTCGGCCGGGACGACCGCGAGCGGCGTCTCGTCCTCGCCTCCTTCGCCCCGTTCTTCCTGGGCAACGAGGTCTGGCTGGTCGCCACCGCCGGCGTCCTCGTCGGCTGCTTCCCGGCCCTGGAAGGGGAGCTCATGAGCGGCCAGTTCCCGGTCCTGGTGGCCCTCCTGACCGGCTGGATCGTCCGGGACGTGGGGCTCTGGTCGCGCGGCCGGGGCCCGGGGCCCCGCTGGCGCGCGGGCTGCGACACGGCCGTGGCGTGCGGGAGCTGGGCCGTGGCGCTCGCCTGGGGGTGGCTGCTCGCGGCCCTGCTCACCGGACGGCCGTACGCCCCCGCGACCGGCCCCACGGCCGTCCTCACCGCCCTCGCGGTGGCCGCGCTGTTCGCCGCGCACGGGCTGGGTTTCGCCTCGCTCCGGCTCACGGGGGCGCCGTACGAGCGGGCCCGGCGGCTCGTGGGACGCGCCGGGCGCCCGTGGCAGTCGTTCGCGCTCACCGGTGTCCTGCTCGGCGGGCTGCCGCTCGGGGCCGGCACCGCGCTCCCGCTGGCCGAGCGGGCGGCGGACCCGGCCACGCTCGGCCTGCTCGTGCCCGCCCTGCTCGTCGTCACCCCGCTCCTGGTGGCCGTCCAGGCATGGACCTGGCACGCCTTCCGGCACCGGGTGACCCGCCCCTCGTACCTCTGACCGCCCCTCGTACCTCTGACCGCCACACGCGGCGCGGCCGGGACCGGTCAGGACCGCCCCGTCGGGGACTCCTCTGCCGGGGGCTCTTCGGCGGCGGACTCCTTCTTGTGGTGCAGGGCCTTCTGGAGCCGGGCGACCACCGCCTCGCCGTACCTCCGGTGGCCGTGGACGCGCGGGTCGTCCGTGACGTCGTACCGCTTCACGTACGCGCCCAGGAACGCCTGGAGGGTGGCGACGGCCGGGATGGCGATCAGCGCGCCGACCGCGCCGAGGAGCGCCGTGCCCGCGATGACCGAGCCGAAGGCCACCGCCGGGTGGATGTCCACGGTCTTGGAGGTCAGCTTCGGCTGGAGCATGTAGTTCTCGAACTGCTGGTAGATCACGACGAAGCCGAGCACCCACAGCGCGTACCAGGGGTTGACGGTGAAGGCGATCAGCATCGGCAGCGCACCGGCCAGGTAGGTGCCGATCGTCGGGATGAACTGCGAGACCAGGCCGACCCACACGGCGAGCGCGGGGGCGTACGGCACGCCGAGGATCTCGAAGAGCACGAAGTGCGCGACGCCCGAGACGAGGGCCATCAGGCCGCGCGAGTACAGATAGCCGCCGGTCTTGTCGACCGCGATCTCCCAGGCCCGCAGGACCTCGGTCTGGCGGGCGGGCGGCAGGACGGAGCAGAGGGCGCGCCGCAGCCGGGGCCCGTCGGCGGCGAAGTAGAACGAGAACAGGAAGATCGTCAGGAGCCGGAACAGGCCGCCGAGCACGGTGGCCGAGACGTCGAGGACTCCGGACGCGCTGTTCTGCACGTACTTCTGCAGCCAGTCGGAGCTGAGCACGCTGTCCTGGACCTCGACCCGCGAGAGGTCGGTGTGGAAGTTCTGGTTGATCCAGTTGATCAGCGAGTCGAGGTACTTGGGGAAGTTCTCGACCATGTCGACGATCTGGCCGGCGAGCATCGACCCGAGCAGGACGACGAAGCCGACACCCGCGACCAGGACGACGAAGAAGACCAGGAAGGTCGCGAGGCCCCGGCGCATCCCGCGCGCCGCCATCCGCCCGACGGCGGGTTCTATGGCGAGGGCGAGGAAGAAGGCGAGCAGGATGTTGACGAGGAGGCCGACGAGCTGGTGGAACGCCCAGTTGCCCAGCAGGAAACAGGAGTAGAGCGCGAGGGCCAGCACGAGCGCCCGGGGCAGCCAGCGCGGCATCCGCGCCGCCGGAGCCGAGGACGCGGCGCCGCCGCCGGTTCCTCCACCGGTACCGCCGGCACCGCCGGCCGCCGGGCCCGCCGGAACGGGAGCGGGAGCCGGCGGATCGGTCCGATCCGTCTCGTCGGTCGGAGCTGTCTTGTCGGTGTCGTGAGTCGGGGCCACCCCGCCAGTCTCGCGCACCGCCCGGACATTCCACCCGGGGCCCCGCACATCGCCGTTTGTCACCCCGGCGTTCGCCGGGAGATCACCGCTTGTCGGCCGGTACGTCGACGGCCGCGCAGACGGCCCGCCACACGTCCTTCGCCTCCCAGCCGGCGTCCAGCGCGTCCCGCACCGTCCGCCCGCCGAGTTCGGCCATCACATGGTCCCGCGCGAAGGACTCGGCATAGGACGCACCGAAGTGGTCGGCCATCCGTTCCCAGAAAATCGTCAACCGCATGACCCCAGTATCCCGCTCCCAAGAGTGCAGCCCGGCCCACAGGTCTTGTCACCGCGACTTTCCGCCCTACGGTCGGAGCATGGCCGAAAAACCCCTCTCCTCCCCTCCCGCGACTCCCATGGCGCGTGCCGAGCGTTTCGTCTGGCTGACGGCCCGGGTCCTCGAACAGCGCCGGTTCGCCTACCACTTCCTCCGCGGTGGCGCGGACCAGGTCGAGACGGCCCTTCTCGCCCACCTCAACGAGGACGGCGGTTACGGCCACGCGCTCGAACCCGATCTCCGCGGACCGGTCAGCCAGCCCCTGCACACCGCGCACGCGCTGCGGGTCCTGGACTCCATCGGCCGCTGCGGCGGACTGCGCGTGGAGCGGATCTGCCGCTACCTCACGGAGGTGTCGACGCACGAGGGCGCGCTCCCGGCGATCCACCCCTCCCAGCGCGGCTATCCCTCGGCGCCGTTCGTCCCGGTCGTCGACTCCCCGCCGGGCGCCCTGCTCTCGACCGGACCCGTGGTCGGGCTGCTGCACCGCAATCAGGTGTGGCACGCCTGGCTCTTCCGGGCCACCGAGTTCTGCTGGGCGGCCGTCGAGGCGCTGGACAAGACCCATCCGTACGAGGTCCAGGCCGCCGTCGCCTTCCTCGACGGGGCGCCGGACCGCTCGCGCGCGCAGGCCGCCGCCGACCGGCTCGGCCGACTGGTCAGGGAGCAGCGCCTCGCCGTCCTCGACCCGGACCGGCCGGACGACTTCCCGGTCGCGGACGGGTACGCGCCCGGCGAGCACCACTTCCCGCACGACTACGCGCGCGTGCCGGACTCGCTGGCCGCCCACTGGTTCACGGACGAGGAGATGGCCCGCTCGCTCGACGGGCTCGCGGCCGGCCAGCAGGAGGACGGCGGCTGGCCGATCCGCTGGCGTGCCTGGGCGCCCGGCTCGGCCCTGGAGTGGCGCCCGATCGTCACGGTCGAGGCCCTGCGCACCCTCCGCGCCCACGGACGCCCCATCGACTGACACGAGGGCCCCGCCGGACCTCCCGGGCGTCCGGGCGTCCAGGCGTCCAGGCGTCCAGGCGTCCAGGCGGATGTCCGTACGGTCCCGAGGTCACCAGCCCAGGGCCCGTACCCCCGCCGTGACGACGACGGCCGCACCGACGACGACCAGGAAGGGGGCCCGCAGGACGAGCGCGACGCCGGCCGCGGCGAGGCCGGCGGCCCGGGCGTCCAGGACGAGCGAGCCTCCGTCGCTGAACGTCTGCTGTGCGGTGAGCGCGGCGAGCAGGGCGACGGGGAGCAGGGCCGCGAGCCGCTGCACGAGCGGTCGCTCCAGCGCTCCGGCGGGTACGAGCAGGCCGATCAGCTTCACCAGGTAGCACCCGGCGGCGGTCAGGCCGATCGCGATCCAGACGTTCATCGGGGGTCCTCCTGTGCCGTCGTCTCCCGGCCCGCGGCGTCGCCACGGACCGGACCGGATACCGCGTCGCCACGGACCGTCCCGCCCGCTGAGTCGGTACGGGCCGTCCGGGCCGCTCCGCCGTCGTGGGCCGCCCCGTGCGCGCCCTCCGGTCCGGCGGGGCCCATCCTCCGGCCCTGGAACCAGAGCACGGCCGGCGCGGCGAGGGCGGCGGCGAGGACCGGGACGCCGGCGGGCAGCACGGGCAGCAGCCCGAGGCCGAGCAGGACGGCGATCCCCGCGGTGGCCCGCTCGGTCGCCGACCTCAGCATGGGGGCGAGCAGCGCCAGGAAGACCGCGGGACCGGCCGCGTCGAGCCCCCAGGCAGCCGTGTCGCCGACCGCTTCGGCGCCGAGCGCCCCGAGCAGCGTGGTCAGGTTCCACAGGACGTACAGGGTGAGCCCGGTGACCGTGAAGCCGATGCGCGCGGCACGCCGGGACGGCTGGGCGAGCGAGACCGCCGTGGTCTCGTCGATCACCCAGTGCGCGGCGAGCGGCCTGACGGCCTTCGGCAGGGCGAGGAGCTGGGAGAGCCGCAGCCCGTAGAAGGCGTTGCGGGTGCCGAGGAAGAAGGCCCCGGCGGCGGCCGTGAAGGGGTTGCCGCCCGCGGCGAGCGCGCCGACGAGGGCGAACTGCGAGGCGCCGGTGAAGACCAGCAGGCTGAGCACGCAGGTCTGGAGGACGCTGAGGCCGGAGCCCGCCGAGGTGACGCCGAAGGCGAACCCGGAGAGGCCGACGGCGACGCCGACGCCGAGGGCGTCGCGGACGACGGCCGCGTCGGCCTTCGCCGGTGCCGCGCCGTCGCGTATGACGGGGGGTGCTGTCTGTTCTGCCACGTCAGGGACGTTACGTCAGCCGGAACGGCCCGGTCTTGTACGTTCTTGCGCCCCGTCCCGGCCTGGGGTCACCCGGGCTCCCCGGGGCCTCCCGCACCGCCGCTCCCCCGGACGCCCCGCGCGCGCTGGTAGGCGCCCGGCGGCACCCCGACGCTGCGGGTGAAGTGCCGGTTGAGGTGGGACTGGTCGGTGAAGCCGACGGCGGCGGCCGCGTCCGCCGGGGAGGTCCCCGCGTCGAGGAGCTGTCGGGCCCGCCGCACGCGCGCGTCCGTGAGCCAGGTGTGCGGCGGCATCCCGTACGCCGCCCGGAAGGCCCGCAGGAGGGCGAAGGGGCTGGTGCCGAGGTCGGCGGCGAGCCGCTCCAGGGTCGGCGGGCCGGCCAGCCGGTCCTCCAGGACCGCACGCGCGCGTGCGGCGTTCCGCGCGCCCGCCGAGCGGGGCGGGAGCGGGGTGATCAGCCCGCCGTGGCTGCGCAGCATGCGGGCGGTGACCAGCCGGAGCAGGCTGTCGGCCGCGAGCGCGTTGCCCTCCTCGGCGGCCCGGTGGACGCCGACGACGAGCCGGGCGGCGTAGGGGTCGTCGACGACGGGCGAGGTGAAGCCGACCGCTCCGCGCAGGGCGAGGGTGTCGGCGGCGATCGAGCGGACGATGTCCGCGTCGGGGTAGATCGTGCGGTAGGTCCAGCCCTCGGGCACGCCCGCGTGCCCGGTGTGCGAGGTGTCCGGGTTGACCAGGGCGATCTGCCCGGGGCCCGCGTGGACCAGTTCGTCGCGGTAGTGGAACGCCTCGACGCCCTCGGTGATCGCGGCGAAGACGAAGGTCTCGTGGGTGTGCCGGGCGAACGCCTTCTGGATGTAGTGGGCGTGCAGCAGGTCGACGCCGGGCAGCTCGGAGTACTGCCAGTACCGTGCCCGCTCCCTGCTCGCCATGCCCCCATTCTGCGCCAGGGACCGGTGGGGACTCGCGGCGAGGAGCCGCCGCCCGGGCCTCCCCGGGACGCGGTGGGACCGCCCTCGGCGGCCGGTTGTCCACAGGTCCGGGCGGTTGTCAGTGGCGGGGTGCACGATGGGGGGCATGGTCAGGTCCGCGCTCGACTCGTTCTCCCCCGCGACCCGTGGTTGGTTCACCGGGGCCTTCAGCGCGCCCACGTCGGCGCAGGAGGGCGCCTGGAAGGCCATCGGCGAGGGTTCGGACGTGCTCGTCGTCGCACCGACCGGCTCCGGCAAGACGCTGGCCGCCTTCCTCGCCTCCCTGGACGGGCTGGCGTCCGCGCCGCCGCCCGCCGAGGCGAAGAAGCGCTGCCGTGTGCTGTACGTGTCGCCGCTGAAGGCGCTCGCCGTGGACGTCGAGCGGAACCTGCGCTCGCCGCTCACCGGCATCCGCCAGGAGTCGGTCCGGCTGGGACTGCCGGAGCCGGACGTCCGGGTCGGGATCCGTTCCGGAGACACCCCGCCCGCCGAGCGCCGCGCGCTCGCCACCCGGCCGCCGGACATCCTGATCACCACCCCCGAATCCCTGTTCCTGATGCTGACCTCCGCCACCCGCGAGGCCCTGTCGGGCGTGGAGACGGTCATCCTCGACGAGGTCCACGCGGTCGCGGGCACCAAGCGCGGCGCGCACCTGGCCCTCTCCCTGGAGCGGCTCGACGAGCTGCTGCCCCGGCCCGCGCGCCGGATCGGCCTGTCGGCCACGGTCCGCCCGGTGGACGAGGTGGCCCGCTATCTGTCCCCCACGCGCGCGGTGGAGATCGTCCAGCCGCCGTCGGGCAAGGAGTTCGACCTCTCCGTCGTCGTGCCGGTCGAGGACATGGGCGAGCTGGGCGGCTCCCCGGCCTCCGAGGGCAAGGACGGCGGCGACAAGCCGTCGATCTGGCCGCACGTCGAGGAGCGGATCGCCGACCTGGTCCAGGCCCACCGGTCGACGATCGTCTTCGCCAACTCCCGCCGCCTCGCCGAGCGCCTCTGCAACCGGCTGAACGAGATCGCGTACGAGCGGGCGACCGGCGAGCCGCTCCCCGAGGGGGCTCCGCCGGCCCAGGTCATGGCCCAGTCGGGGGCGGCGCAGGGCGCCCCGCCGCTGCTCGCCCGGGCCCACCACGGCTCGGTGTCGAAGGAGCAGCGCGCCCAGGTCGAGGAGGACCTGAAGGCGGGCCGGCTGCCCGCCGTGGTGGCCACCTCCAGCCTGGAGCTGGGCATCGACATGGGCGCGGTCGACCTGGTCGTGCAGGTCGAGTCGCCGCCCTCGGTCGCCTCCGGGCTCCAGCGCGTGGGCCGCGCGGGGCACCAGGTCGGCGCGGTGTCGACGGGCGTGGTCTTCCCCAAGTACCGCGGCGACCTGGTGCAGGCCGCGGTGGTCACCGAGCGGATGCGCTCCGGGTCGATCGAGTCGATGCGGATCCCCGCCAACCCGCTGGACGTCCTGGCCCAGCAGCTGGTCGCGATGGTCGCGCTCGACACCTGGCAGGTGGACGACCTGCTGACGGTGGTGCGCCGCGCGGCGCCGTTCTCGTCACTGCCGGAGTCGGCGTTCACCGGTGTGCTGGACATGCTGGCCGGCCGCTACCCCTCGGACGCCTTCGCCGAGCTGCGCCCGCGCGTGGTGTGGGACCGGGTGGCCGGGACGGTCACCGGACGGCCGGGCGCGCAGCGGCTCGCCGTCACCTCCGGCGGCACGATCCCCGACCGGGGCCTGTTCGGCGTCTTCCTGGCCGGCTCGGACCCGAAGAAGGGCGGCGGCCGCGTCGGGGAGCTCGACGAGGAGATGGTGTACGAGTCCCGGGTCGGCGACGTCTTCACGCTCGGCACCACCTCCTGGCGCATCGAGGACATCACCCGGGACCGGGTGCTCGTCACGCCCGCGCCCGGCGTGCCGGGCCGGCTGCCGTTCTGGAAGGGCGACCAGCTGGGCCGCCCCCTCGAACTGGGCCGGGCGGTCGGCGCGTTCCTCCGCGAGGTCGGCGCCCTCGCCGACGAGGACGCGCGGCTGCGGCTGCTCGCCGCCGGCCTGGACGCCTGGGCGGCGGACAACGTCCTCGCGTACCTCAGGGAGCAGCGCGAGGCGTGCGGGCACGTGCCGGACGACCGGACGATCCTGGTCGAGCGCTTCCGGGACGAGCTGGGTGACTGGCGGGTCGTCATCCACTCCCCCTTCGGCGCGCAGGTGCACGCCCCCTGGGCGCTGGCGCTCGGCGCCCGCCTGGCCGAGCGCTACGGCATGGACGCCCAGGTCATGCACGCGGACGACGGCATCGTGCTGCGCCTGCCGGACGCCGACCTGATGGGCCTGGAGTTGGGCCTCGACCTCCTCGACCACGAGCCGGTGGACCCCGGCCGGCACCTGGACACCACGTACGACGCCGACAAGGCGCCCATCGGCGCGGCCGACGCCCTCTTCGACAAGGGCGAGATCGGTCAGATCGTCACCGACCAGGTGGGCGGCTCCGCGCTGTTCGCCTCCCGCTTCCGCGAGTGCGCCGCGCGCGCCCTGCTGCTGCCCAAGCGCAACCCGGGCAAGCGGACCCCGCTCTGGCAGCAGCGGCAGCGCGCGTCGCAGCTCCTCCAGGTGGCGAGCGAGTTCGGGTCGTTCCCGATCGTCCTGGAGGCGGTCCGCGAGTGCCTCCAGGACGTCTTCGACGTCCCCGGCCTGACGGAGCTGATGGGCGACATCGAAGCCCGCCGGGTCCGCCTCGTCGAGGTCACCACCCCCGAGCCGTCCCCCTTCGCCCGCTCGCTGCTCTTCGGGTACGTGGCGCAGTTCCTGTACGAGGGGGACTCCCCGCTCGCCGAGCGCCGGGCGGCCGCGCTCTCCCTGGACTCCCGGCTGCTCGCGGAGCTGCTGGGCCAGGCGGAGCTGCGCGAGCTGCTCGACCCGGAGGTGCTGGCCGAGCTGGAGCGGGAGCTCCAGTGGCTGGCGGAGGACCGGCGGATCAAGGACGTGGAGGGCGTCGCCGACCTGCTGCGGGTCCTGGGACCGCTCACCGACGCCGAGCTCGCCGAGCGCGGCGCCGAGCCGGGCTGGGCGCCGGAGCTGGCGGCCGCGCGCCGCGCCATCCTGGTGCGCGTCGCGGGCCGGGAGCACTGGGCGGCGATCGAGGACGCCGGCCGGCTCCGGGACGCGCTGGGCACGGCCCTGCCCGTCGGTGTGCCCGAGGCGTTCACCGAACCCGTCAAGGACCCGCTGGGCGACCTCCTCGCGCGGTACGCGCGCACGCACGGTCCGTTCACCTCGTCCGGCGCCGCCGCCCGCTTCGGCCTGGGCGCGGCCGTCACCGACGGCGCCCTCCAGCGGCTCGCCGCGTCGGGGCGGGTCGTCCAGGGCGAGTTCCACCCCTCCGGCATCGGCCAGGAGTGGTGCGACGCCACGGTCCTGCGCCGGCTGCGGCGACGCTCCCTGGCGGCCCTGCGCCACGAGCTGGAGCCGGTGCCGCCGGCGGCGCTCGCCACCTTCCTTCCGCAGTGGCAGCACCTGGGGAGCAACAGCCTGCGCGGCATCGACGGCCTCGCCCGCGCGGTCGAGCAGCTCCAGGGCGCGCCCGTGCCCGCCTCGGCCCTGGAGAAGCTGATCCTGCCGTCGCGGGTCCGGGACTACTCCCCGACGCTGCTCGACGAGCTCACGACGACCGGCGAGGTGCTCTGGGCGGGCGCCGGGTCACTGCCCGGAAAGGACGGCTGGGTCTCGCTCTACCTCGCGGACGCGGCCCCCCTGCTCCTGCCGCCGCCGCACCCGCTGGAGCTCACCGCGCTGCACGAGTCGGTGCTCACCGCCCTCTCCGGCGGGTACGGCCTGTTCTTCCGCCAGATCGCCGACCAGATCCGGGCCACCACCCACCCGGACGCGACCGACCCCCAGCTCGCCGACGCCCTCTGGGACCTGGCCTGGTCGGGCCGGCTCACCAACGACACCCTGGCCCCGCTGCGCGCCCTGCTCGGCTCGGGCCGCACCGCCGGGTCCACCGCCCACCGCGCGCGTCGCACGGTCCCCCGCGGCCGGTACGGCACGCTGACCGCCGCGGCCCGTCCGGCGTCCCGCACCGGTCCGCCCACGGTCTCCGGCCGCTGGTCGCTGCTGCCGCCCGTCGAGCCCGAACCGACCCACCGCGCGCACGCCCTGGCCCGTACGCTCCTGGACCGGCACGGCGTGGTCACCCGCGGCGCGGTGGCGGCCGAGGGGGTCGAGGGCGGCTTCTCCGCCACGTACCGCATCCTGGCCGCCTTCGAGGACAGCGGGCAGGCCCGGCGCGGCTACGTGGTCGAAGGTCTCGGCGCGGCCCAGTTCGCGATGGACGGCGCGGTGGACCGGCTCCGCGCGGCCGCGACCGCCCGCGACCGGGGCACCGAGGCCGCCGCCGGCCCCCGCGCGCTGGTCCTCGCCGCCGCCGATCCCGCGAACGCGTACGGGGCGGCCCTCTCCTGGCCCGAGCCGCCGACCGGCGCCGGCCACAAGCCCGGGCGCAAGGCGGGCGCGATGGTGGTCCTGGTCGACGGCGAACTCACGCTCTACATGGAGCGCGGCGGCAAGACCCTGCTCTCCTGGCCCACCGACCCCGACGACCCCGCCCTGACCGCCGCCGTCGAAGCCCTCGCCGCCTCCGCCCGCACCGGCGCCCTCGGGACGGTCACCCTGGAGCGCGTCAACGCCGCCCCCGCCCTGACCTCCCCGCTCTCCCGCCCCCTCGAATCCGCCGGCTTCGTGGCCAACCCCAAGGGCCTCCGCCTCCGCCCCTGACCCCGGCCGGGTCAGGGACCCCGTGCCCGCACGGCGCCGCGGAAACCCCGCACAATGGACCCGTGCCCGAAGGAGACACCATCTGGCAGGTCGCCCACCGCCTGCACGCCGCTCTCGCCGGCCAGGTCCTCACGCGTGCCGACCTCCGCGTCGCCCGGTTCGCCACCGCCGACCTGACCGGCCGCACGCTCCTCGACGTCACTCCCCGGGGCAAGCACCTGCTCGCCCGGATCGAGGGCGGGCTCACCCTCCACTCGCATCTGCGGATGGAGGGCGCCTGGCGGATCTACGCCACCGGGGAGCGCCCGCGCGGCGGCCCCGACCATCAGATCCGGGCGATCCTCGGAAACGTCCGGTCCACCGCGTACGGCTACCGGCTCCCGGTCCTGGAGCTGATCCGTACCGCCGAGGAGTCCCGCGCGGTCGGCCACCTCGGCCCGGACCTCCTGGGTCCCGGCTGGGATCCGGAGGAGGCCGTACGCCGGCTGTGCGCCGACCCGGCCCGACCGCTCGGCGAGGCTCTGCTCGACCAGCGCAACCTGGCCGGCATCGGCAACGTGTACAAGTCGGAACTGGCCTTCCTCGCCGCCGTCTCGCCCTGGCTCCCGGTCGGCGACCTCGGTCCCGACGTCCCCGCCCGGCTGGTGGCGACCGCCCACCGCCTCCTGGAGGCGAACAAGGACCGCCCGGACCGGCGCACCACCACCACGCGCTTCCCCGGCACCCCCCTCCATGTCTACGGCCGCGAGGGGCGCGCCTGTCTGCGCTGCGGCACCCGGATCCGCAGGGCCGACGCCGAGGCGGGGAACGGCGACCGGATCACGTACTGGTGCCCCGGCTGCCAACCAGGCCCCACCCGAAGCACCCCCGCCGCAAGCCCCACCCCCCGTACCCAACCCAACGATTGACGATCCGTCAGATCTGGTCGTACGGTCCGGACATGACCCTCTCGGCGTACGACCTCACCGGCCGCTCCGCGTTCGTCACCGGCGCCGCGAGCGGGATCGGCCGCGCGACCGCGGCCCTCCTCGCCCAGGCGGGCGCCACCGTGCACTGCGCCGACCTCGACGAGCACGGGCTGAAGGAGACCACCGAGCTGATCGCCCGCGACGGCGGCACCGCGCACCCGCACACGCTGGACGTCACCGACCGGGCGGCACTGGCCGCCGCCGTCCGCTCCGCCGGCCCGCTCCACGTCATGGCCGCCATCGCCGGCATCATGCACACGAGCTCGGTCCTGGAGACCCGCGACGAGGACCTCGACCGCGTCCTCGCGGTCAACTTCAAGGGCGTCCTGTACGCGTGCCAGGAGGCGGCCCGTTCGATGATCACCTCCGGCACCCGGGGCTCGATCGTCACGATGGCGTCGGGCGCGATGGACACCGCGAGCCCGGGGCTCCTCTGCTACAGCGTCACCAAGGCGGCCGTCGTCCAGCTGACGAAGACCCTGGCGACGGAGGTGGGCCCGCACGGCATCCGGGTCAACGCGGTCGCCCCGGGCTGGATCCGCACCCCGATGACCGACCGCCACGAGCCGGCCGCCCAGCAGCAGGCGGAGGCGGCGATGGTCCGTCACTCGCCCCTGGGACGGGTCGGCGAGGCCGAGGACATCGCGCACGCGGTCCTGCACCTGGCCTCCGACGCCTCCTCGTTCACGACGGGTCAGATCCTGCGCCCCAACGGCGGCGTCGCCATGCCCTGGTAAACCCCGACCCGCGCCCGTTCGACCCCCGCCCGCCCGATGCGCGCCCGCCGTCCCCTCGCCCGCCCGGCTCTCGCACACGGTCTCCCGATCCGCCCGCGCGCCCCCGTCCGCCCGGCCCCCCGGACACCCCCGCGCGTCGCGTCGAAGCGGCCACATGCACCGGCAGCAGGCTCAGTCCCCAGCCGCCCGCCGCCACCGCGCCTTCCACCGGCCCGGCCTCGGCCGGCACGAGCAGCAGGCGCAGCACCGCCCACCACCAGAGCCCTCCGGCCACCAGTCCGACCGCCACGAGCGCGAGCGTCACCAGCGGAACCCGTCGCCGCACCATGGCCGCCTCCTGCCGTCGACGCTAGACCGGCAGGATCACCCTTCGGGAGGGCGCACCGGGGCAGTCCCGGCGCACGCCCTGCGTCTTCCACCATGGCACGCCTCACCGGAACACGGCATCTCAGGCACATCGCCCCAAGAGTGCGACGACTCGATCCGGCCAGGAGAAAGCCAGGAGAAAGCCAGGACAAAGCCAAGAGAAAAGCCCCGGCAGGCGCCCCGCAGGGCACCGACCGGGGCTTCGCCCCACGTGCTTCGGATCAGGCGGCGACGACGTCCACCGCTTCCGCGGGCGCCTTGATGGTCACCCGCTCGGTGGGCACACCTGCCACCGACGTCACCGACACCGAGTTGAGCCTCGGGCGTACCGGTGTCGGCACCGGTTCGCTCGACGCTGCCGACTCGGCCAGTTCAGCGAGCGACAGCTCGTCGCTCACTTCGCGCATGAGCTCGGACATCCGTACGTCCAGCGCGTCGCAGATCGCGGAGAGCAGCTCGGAGGAAGCCTCCTTCTGCCCCCGCTCCACCTCGGAGAGATAGCCGAGCGAGACTCGGGCGGACGAGGAGACTTCGCGCAGAGTACGGCCCTGGCGCTGGCGCTGCCGACGCAGCACGTCACCCAGCAGGCGACGGAGCAGAATCATCGGTGGCTCCCTCCTCGGACCGCGTAGCCGCATCCTTCACGCCCCACCGTACCGCCTCGCGCTGCGGCCGTGCGGGGAGCGATGTCGTGTTCACTCAGGGCTGCAAACATCAATTCCCCCCGTTGTGTTCCGTATCCTGTGCCCGCGCATTTCCCGAGAGTTCCTCAAGGAGCAGTTCCAACACGCTCCGTACGCTCTCTTTACGGATGTCCGCGCGGTCGCCGTTCAACCTCAACGAGACCACTTTCCCGGCCCGGGCGCCTGTCGCGGCCGGGCCGGCGACTGCCACGTAGACGGTTCCGACGGCCTGCCCGTCCTGGGGGTCGGGTCCCGCGACCCCGGTCGTCGAGATGCCCCAGTCGGCACCGAGCCGGTCCCTGACACCGGCCGCCATCTGCAGCGCGACCTCCGGATCCACCGCGCCGCGCTCCGCGAGGAGGGCCCGGTCGACGCCGAGGAGCTCGTGCTTGAGGGGCGTGGCGTAGGCCGTGACGGACCCCATGAAGGACTTCGAGGCTCCGGGTACGCCCGTCAGCTCGGCGGCCACCAGACCACCCGTGAGCGACTCCGCGGCGGCCAGCGTGTGGTCACGCTCCGCGAGCAGCGCCAGCACCCGGGCGGCCTCGGTCATCGCGTCGCCGCCTCCGAACGCGCCGCCGCGCGCTCCGCGGCGAGCCCCTTACGGCGTAGGACGACGGCCTGTCGCACATAATCCAGACCGGTGACGACCGTCAGCACGACGGCGACCGCCATCACCCAGAAGCGCAGGGTGGCCAGTGGCCCGGTGAGCATGAGGACGTACATGCCGACCGCCGTGCCCTGGGCGAGCGTCTTCATCTTGCCGCCGCGGCTGGCCGGGATGATCCCGTGCCGGATGACCCAGAACCGCATCAGGGTGATCCCCAGCTCGCGGGCGAGGATGACGCCGGTCACCCACCAGGGCAGGTCCCCGAGGCAGGACAGACTGATGAGTCCGGCCGCCATGATCGCCTTGTCGGCGATCGGGTCGGCGATCTTCCCGAAGTCGGTGACCAGGTTGTACGCACGGGCCAGGTGCCCGTCGAAGACGTCCGTGATCATGGCGACCGCGAACGCCGCCCAGGCCCAGGCACGCCACACCGGGTCGTGCCCGCCGTCCTGGAGCAGCAGCACCACGAAGGCCGGCACGAGCACGAGCCGGATCATGGTGAGGATGTTGGCGATGTTCCACAGGCTGGCCTGGTTGACGGCCGCCGTGCCCAGCTTGCCGCGGGGCGCCGGCCTACCGGTCCCGCCCGTCGCGGATGCCGGGACTCCGGTCATCTGCCTGCCTCCTCGAAAAGACACTCGGCCACCAGGTCGACGCCTTCCGTGCCGACGACCTTCGCACTGACCATACGGCCCGGAGCCAGGTCGGGGCTCGTACCGTCTGCCGAGGTGAGGTACACCTGGCCGTCGGTCTCGGGCGCCTGGTGGGCGGCGCGGCCGATCCAGCCGTCCTCCTCGTCGAGGGACTCGACGAGTACCTCCAGGGTCTCTCCGAGACGCTCCTCCGCGCGCTGCGCGGTGAGCTCCTCGGCGAGCCGGGACAGGTGGGCGAGCCGCTCGTCGACGACTTCCTGGTCGAGCTTGTGCTCGTACGTGGCGGCCTCGGTGCCGTCCTCGTCGGAGTAGCCGAAGACGCCGATGGCGTCGAGCCGGGCGTGGGTGACGAAGCGTTCCAGCTCGGCGAAGTCGGCCTCGGTCTCGCCCGGGAAGCCGACGATGAAGTTGGAGCGGGCACCGGCCGTCGGGGCCTTGGACCGGATGGTCTCCAGGAGCTCCAGGAAGCGGTCGGTGTCGCCGAAGCGGCGCATGGCCCGCAGCACGTCCGGGGCGCTGTGCTGGAAGGACAGGTCGAAGTAGGGCACGACCTTCTCGGTCGAGGTGAGGACGTCGATCAGCCCCGGCCGCATCTCGGCGGGCTGGAGGTAGCTGACGCGGACGCGCTCGATGCCGTCGACGGCGGCCAGCTCGGGCAGCAGGCTCTCCAGGAGCCTGATGTCGCCGAGGTCCTTGCCGTACGAGGTGTTGTTCTCGGAGACCAGCATGACCTCCTTCACACCCTGCTCGGCGAGCCAGCGCGTCTCGTTCAGCACGTCCGAGGGACGGCGCGAGACGAAGGAGCCGCGGAAGGAGGGGATGGCGCAGAAGGAGCAGCGGCGGTCGCAGCCGGAGGCCAGCTTCACCGAGGCGACGGGGCTGGTGTCCAGCCGGCGGCGGAGCGGCGCCCGCGGGCCCGAGGCGGGCGCGAGGCCCTCGGGCAGGTCGGCGGGTGCGTCGACGGGGGCCTCGGCCGCGTCGCCGTGACCCGGCAGGGCCACGGCCGCGGCCGCCTCCTGGCGCTCCACGGGCGAGAGCGGCAGCAGCTTGCGCCGGTCACGCGGGGTGTGGGCCTCGACACTGCCACCGTTGAGGATGGTCTGGAGGCGGTTGGAGATGTCGGCGTAGTCGTCGAAGCCCAGGACGCCGTCGGCCTCCGGGAGGGCCTCGGCGAGCTCCTTGCCGTACCGCTCGGCCATACAGCCGACGGCGACCACGGCCTGGGTCTTGCCGTGGTCCTTCAGATCATTGGCTTCGAGCAGGGCGTCGACGGAGTCCTTCTTGGCGGCCTCGACGAATCCACAGGTGTTGACGACGGCTACGTCCGCGTCCTCGGCGTTCTCGACGAGCTCCCAGCCGTCCGCTGCCAAGCGGCCTGCGAGCTCCTCCGAGTCCACCTCGTTACGGGCGCAGCCAAGAGTGACAAGGGCGACGGTACGGCGTTCGGGCATGGACTCAAGACTACTTCGTCCCGGCCGTTCCCCCGTCGCGCAGGGTTCACCTGCGCGACAGAGGTCACATCACACGTCTGACCTCGGGGCTCATCCGGCCTCGGGGTCGCCCTTCGTGTAGCTGAGCCGCTCGACCTGGCCGGATTCGAACTTGTCCGCGACCTGCTTGCCGTTCACGTAGAGCTCGATCGCGCCGGCGTTGCCGAGGACGAGGTCGACGCGCTCGTCGTCCTGGAAGGTCTTGGACTCGCCCTTCAGGAGGAGGCCGTCGAAGAGCAGCTTGCCGTCGTGGGCCTTGGCCGAGATCCAGCTCTTGTCGTCGACGGCGGTGAGCTTGACCGTGACCTTGTCCTGCGGGACCGCGGCGATCGCGCTCTCGGTCGGCTTCGGCGCGACGGGCTTGACGGGCTTCGGCTTGGCGGCGGAGGTCGCCTTCTCCGGCGCGGGGGCCGGGCCGGCGTCGGCCGCGGTGGTCCCCTTCGGAGCCTCGTTCCCGTTGAACATCGTGAAGCCGACGAAGCCGACGACGGCGACGATGGCCGCGACCATCGCGGCGGTCCAGTTGGGCCGGCGCGGCTCGGGGCGGATACGTTCCGCCTCGAAGAGCGGGGCGGCGGGGGTGGGCGCGGGACGGCCGCCGTGCTCGGCGTCGTACTGCTCGATCAGCTCGGCCGGATCGAGCCCGACGGCGCGCGCGAGGGTACGGATGTGGCCGCGTGCGTAGACGTCGCCGCCACAGCGCGAGAAGTCGTCCTCCTCGATCGCGTGCACGATCGGAATCCGGACACGGGTGGAGGCACTGACCTCTTCGACGGTGAGACCGGCGGCGATACGGGCCTGCTGGAGAGCGCGACCGATCGAGTCCCGGTCGTCTGCCGGGAACGTCCGGTCGTCTTCGGGGGAGTTGCCGATGGACACGAGAGCGCCTTTCGAGCGTGTAACCACCTGCTGGATGTTCAGTCTATGGGTGGTACGAAAGGGTGGGGCAACCGGGCGGGTGCCGTTTGTACGCCATGAGGCTGGTTGTTCGCCACGGGGCTGGGACATCCTTCTGTCCCACCGTCCAACTTGACGTACGGCCAGGGGAAACGGTTGCCCCCGTTCCCTTACGAGTGAGTCTCGGCCCGGTCTCGAACCGGTACGGCGGCGACTCCCGTCGGCGGCGGGGACTCGCGCCCCCGCCGGACCGGCTACCCCGCGTCCCGGCCCCTACTCCCCCGACTCGCCCCGGATCACGGCCAGCACGCCGTCCAGCTCGTCGGGCTTCACCAGGACGTCCCGCGCCTTCGAGCCCTCGCTGGGCCCGACGATGTTCCGCGACTCCATCAGGTCCATCAGCCGGCCGGCCTTCGCGAAGCCGACGCGCAGCTTGCGCTGGAGCATCGAGGTGGAGCCGAACTGCGTCGAGACGACCAGCTCGGCGGCCTGGCACAGCAGGTCCAGGTCGTCGCCGATGTCCTCGTCGATCTCCTTCTTCTGCCGCTGGCCGACGGTGACGTCCTCCCGGAAGACCGGGGTCATCTGGTCCTTGCAGTGCTGCACGACGGCCGCGACCTCGGCCTCGGTGACGAAGGCGCCCTGCATGCGGACGGGCTTGTTGGCACCCATCGGCAGGAAGAGGCCGTCGCCCTTGCCGATCAGCTTCTCGGCGCCGGGCTGGTCGAGGATGACCCGGCTGTCGGCGAGCGAGGAGGTGGCGAAGGCCAGCCGCGAGGGCACGTTCGCCTTGATGAGGCCGGTGACGACGTCCACCGACGGCCGCTGGGTGGCGAGCACCAGGTGGATGCCGGCCGCTCGGGCCAACTGGGTGATACGGACGATCGAGTCCTCGACGTCCCTCGGCGCGACCATCATCAGGTCGGCGAGCTCGTCGACGATCACCAGGAGGTACGGGTAGGGGTTGAGCTCGCGCTCGCTGCCCTCGGGCAGCTTGATCTTGCCGTCGCGGATCGCCTGGTTGAAGTCGTCGATGTGCCGGTAGCCGAACGCCGCCAGGTCGTCGTAGCGGAGGTCCATCTCCTTCACCACCCACTGGAGCGCCTCGGCGGCCCGCTTGGGGTTGGTGATGATCGGCGTGATCAGGTGGGGGATGCCCTCGTAGGCGGTGAGTTCGACCCGCTTGGGGTCGACGAGCACCATCCGGACGTCCTCGGGGGTCGCTCTTATCATGATCGACGTGATCAGGCAGTTGATGCACGAGGACTTGCCGGAGCCCGTGGCGCCGGCGACCAGGACGTGGGGCATCTTCGCCAGGTTGGCCATCTCATAGCCGCCCTCGACGTTCTTGCCGAGCGCGACGAGCATCGGATGGTCGTCCTCCGCCGCCGCCGCGAGCCGCAGCACGTCGCCGAGGTTGACCATCTCCCGGTCGCTGTTCGGGATCTCGATGCCGACCGCGGACTTGCCGGGGATCGGCGAGATGATCCGGACGTCGGGGGAGGCCACGGCGTACGCGATGTTCTTGGCGAGCGCCGTGATCTTCTCGACCTTCACGGCGGGGCCGAGCTCGACCTCGTACCGCGTGACCGTCGGGCCGCGGGTGAAGCCGGTGACGGCCGCGTCGACCTTGAACTCGGTGAAGACGTTGGTGAGCGCGTCCACGACGGCGTCGTTGGCGGCGCTGCGGGTCTTGCCCGGCCCGCCGCGCTCCAGCAGATCGAGCGAGGGCAGCGCGTACGTGATGTCGCCGGCGAGCTGGAGCTGCTCGGCGCGCGGCGGCAGGTCGGTCGGCTCGGGAGCCGGCTTCGTCAGATCGGGTACGCCACCGCGCCGGTCGGCTCCGCGCGCGGGCGGCACGGGAGCGGCCGGCGCCGCCTTCTCGGCCCGCTCCGCGGCGGCCGCGGCCACGGCGGCGTCCCGCTCGGCCGTGACGTCCCTGGTCAGGTCGGCGACGATCGGCGAGGGCGGCATGCCGTTCAGCACCGCGCCGTCGAGTGCGGCGGCGGCGGCCGCGGCGACGTCCACCGGGTCCATGCCGAGGTCGAAGGCGGGCGCCTCGGCGGAGCGGCGGCCGGTGCGGCCGCGCCGGTCCGGCATGTCCGCCTCGGCCCGGTCCACGTCGTACGGCTCCGCCGGGCCGGGGCCCCGGCGTCGCGCGGGCCGGGAGGGCCGTGCGGGGTGCGGCCCGGCATCCCGCCACTCCTCGTCGTACCCCTCGTACCCCTCACGTCCCTCGGCCTCGGCCGGGTCGTACGCGGGTTCGACGATGCCGAGCTTGGCGCCGAGGGCGCGCAGCCGCTGCGGGATCGCGTTGACGGGGGTGGCGGTGACGACCAGCAGGCCGAAGATCGTGAGCAGCACCAGCATCGGTACGGCGAGGACCTCGCCCATCATGAAGACGAGGGGCTGTGAGGCGGCCCAGCCGACGAGGCCGCCCGCGTCCTGCATGGCTCCGGTCCCGTCGCCGCGGCCCGGTGAGCCGCAGGCGATGTGCACCTGTCCGAGGACGCCGATGACGAGGGCGGAGAGCCCGATGACGATCCGGCCGTTGGCCTCGGGCTTCTCCGGGTAGAGGATCAGCCGGATGCCGATCCCGGCGAGGAGCAGGGGCACCAGCAGGTCGAGCCGGCCGAAGGCGCCGGTGACCAGCATCTCGACGAGGTCGCCGACCGGGCCGCGCAGGTTGGACCAGGTGCCCGCGGCCACGATCAGCGCGAGGCCGAGGAGGAGCAGCGCGAGCCCGTCCTTGCGGTGGGCGGGGTCGAGCCCCTTGGCACCGCGCCCTATCCCCCGGAACATCGCGCCGACCCCGTGGGCGAGACCGAGCCAGGCACCGCGCACGAGCCGGTAGACGCCGCCGGTGGGCGAGGGGGCGGGACGGGGCGCGGCCTTCTTCGCCGCCGTCTTGCGCGCGGGCGCGCGTTTGGCGGGCGCTGCCTTCTTCGCCGGCGCCTTCTTGGCGGGCGGCTTGACGGGGGGCTTCGCGGGTGCCGCTTTCTTCGCGGCGCCCGTCGTACGGCCGGCGCGCGGCTTCGCGGCGCCCGCCGTGCCCTGGGAACCCTTGCCGGACGTACGTGAAGCCATGGTGCTGAGGTTACCGGTGAAGGTACGGGCTGTCCGCCTCACCCGATCGTGTCGTCCGTGCCGGGGCACGATGCTGACGCCCGATCACGAAGTCCGTCCACGGGTGACGGTGCGTCAGCCCCGGGCGGACGGGCCGGCCCTGGGCGGGAAGGGTCAGCCCTGGGCGGGAAGGGTCAGCCCTGGGCGGGAAGGGTCGGCGCCGCGCCGGTACCCGGCTCCAGCGCGTCCAGGGCCCGGCGCAGCCCGGTGAGCTTGCGCTCCAGGTGGGCGGCGGTGGCCACGGCCGCCGCGTCGGCCGAGTCGTCGTCGAGCTGCTTCGACAGTGCCTCCGCCTGCTCCTCGACGGCCGCGAGCCGGGCGGACAGTTCGGCGAGCAGACCCGCGGACTCCTTGCCCTGACCGCCCTCGCCGCCGCCCTCCAACTGCAGCCGCAGCAGGGCGGCCTGCTCGCGCAGCTTGCAGTTCTTCATGTAGAGCTCGACGAAGACGGAGACCTTGGCGCGCAGCACCCACGGGTCGAACGGCTTGGAGATGTAGTCGACCGCGCCGGCCGCGTACCCCCGGAAGGTGTGGTGGGGGCCGTGGTTGATGGCGGTGAGGAAGATGATCGGGATGTCCCGGGTCCGCTCCCGCCGCTTGATGTGCGCGGCGGTCTCGAAACCGTCCATCCCCGGCATCTGGACGTCGAGCAGGATGACCGCGAAGTCGTCCGTCAACAGCGCCTTGAGCGCTTCCTCCCCGGACGATGCCCGCACCAGCGTCTGATCGAGCGCGGAGAGAATGGCCTCCAGCGCCAGCAGATTCTCCGGCCGGTCATCGACCAGGAGGATCTTGGCCTTCTGCACCATGCCCCGTCCTCCTCGTCCCGGCAACGGCTCGCCCCGGCTCCCGTAACCGGGGGAAGCACCGGGCGCCGCCCCAGAGGACGACTCTCTGACGCCGTCCGTCCTTGTGCCGGTCATCGTAGCCGCACCCCGCCCGTCGCCACACCCTGTCACCGCGATGTCACTGTGCACGTAGCAGAAACGCGGTGGGAGACCAGAAGGTTCCCCGTATCCCGCCCTCTCACACGCCGGTGACGACGTTCCGTCAGCGGAGCCCGGGGGTCCGCGCGGCAGCTCGCGCGGACCCCCGGCCCGGACTCACTCCCCGCGCATCCACTGCTCCATCACGGACAGCAGATGGTCGGGGTCGACCGGCTTGGTCACATAGGCCGAGGCCCCCGACTCGATCGCCTTCTCCTTGTCGCCCTTCATGGCCTTCGCCGTGAGGGCGATGATCGGCAGCCCGGCGAACTGCGGCATCCGCCGGATCGCGGTCGTCGTCGCGTACCCGTCCATCTCCGGCATCATGATGTCCATCAGGACGACCGTCACGTCGTCGTTCTGCTCCAGGACCTCGATGCCCTCCCGCCCGTTCTCCGCGTAGAGCACCGCGAGCCCGTGCTGCTCCAGGACGCTGGTGAGCGCGAAGACGTTGCGGATGTCGTCGTCCACGATGAGCACCCGCTCGCCGGAGAAGTTGAAGGTACGCCGCGGCTCGACGACCTCCTCCGCCCGGTCCGGCGCGGTCTGCTGGCCGGACTGCCCCGGCACCCCGTTCCGCGCCCCGGTCGCCTCGGCCGCGGCCTTGCGCCGGTGCCGGAACAGCGCCCCGGCCCCGGACCGCGCCTCGGTCCGCACGGGCGGCGGCGGGAAGTGCGGGAACGGGTGGACCGCCCCGCCCGTCCCCTCCCCGGTCCCCTGCTGCGGGTCCTCGGCGTCCGGCCCGCCCTGCCCGTACCCGTGGTTCGGGAGCTCGGTCGGGCTCAGCGGCAGGTAGAGCGTGAACGTCGAGCCGCGGCCCGGCTCGCTCGCCGCGAAGATCTCGCCGCCGAGCAGCCGCGCGATCTCCCGGCTGATCGACAGCCCCAGACCCGTACCGCCGTACTTCCGGCTGGTCGTGCCGTCGGCCTGCTTGAACGCCTCGAAGATGACCCGCATCTTGCTGGCCGCGATCCCGATCCCGGTGTCGGTGACCGAGAACGCGATCAGCGCGGCCTCCGGGTCGCGCAGCGAACCGGCTTCCAGGAGCTGCTCGCGGATCGACTGCGGCACGTCCGCGCCGGCCGGCCGGATCACCAGCTCCACCGCGCCCGTGTCGGTGAACTTCACCGCGTTGGACAGCAGGTTGCGCAGTACCTGGAGCAGCCGCTGCTCGTCGGTGTGGAGCGTGGCCGGCAGTTCGGGCGAGACCCGCACCGAGAAGTCGAGCCCCTTCTCCGCGGTGAGCGGCCGGAAGGTGGCCTCCACATAGTCGACGAGCTGGACGAGCGCGATCCGGGTCGGCGACACGTCCATCTTGCCCGCCTCGACCTTGGACAGGTCGAGGATGTCGTTGATCAGCTGGAGCAGGTCAGAACCGGCCCCGTGGATGGTCTCCGCGAACTCGACCTGCTTCGGCGTCAGGTTCGTCTCGGCGTTGTCCGCGAGCAACTTGGCCAGGATCAGCAGCGAGTTGAGCGGGGTGCGCAGCTCGTGCGACATGTTGGCCAGGAACTCGGACTTGTAGCGCATGGAGACCGCGAGCTGCTCCGCGCGCTCCTCCAGGACCTGCCGGGCCTCCTCGATCTCGGTGTTCTTCACCTCGATGTCGCGGTTCTGCCGGGCGAGCAGCTCGGCCTTCTCCTCCAGCTCCAGGTTGGAGCCCTGAAGCTCCTTCTGCCGGTGCTCCAGTTCGGCCGACCGCTCCTTGAGCTGCTCGGTGAGCTCCTGCGACTGCTGGAGCAGCACCTCGGTCTTGGTGTTGACACTGATGGTGTTGACGGTGGTGGCGATCAACTCGGCGAGCTGGTTGAGGAAGTCGCGCTGGATCTGGGTGAACGGCTGGAACGACGCCAGCTCGATCACCCCGAGGACCTTGCCCTCGAAGAGGACCGGCAGCACGATCACATGCGCCGGCGCGGCCTCGCCGAGACCCGACGAGATCTTCAGGTAGCCCGGCGGCACGTTGACCTGGATCGTCCGCTTCTCCTCGGCGGCCGTCCCGATGAGGGTCTCGCCGGGCCGGAACGAGGTCGGCATGGACCCGGTGGAGTACCCGTAACTCCCGCGCATCCGCAGCTCGTACGAGCCTTCGCCCTCGCCCACCAGTTCCGCGTCGCTGTGCGCCTGGCCGGTCGGCACCGCCACGAAGAAGGCGCCGTGCTGGGCCGAGACGACCGGGGTCAGCTCGCTCATGATGAGCGAGGCGACGTCGTCCAGGTCCCGGCGGCCCTGCATGAGACCGGAGATACGGGCCAGGTTGCCCTTCAGCCAGTCCTGCTCCTCGTTGGCGAGGGTGGTGTCGCGCAGGTTCGCGATCATCGTGTTGATGTTGTCCTGGAGGGCCTGGATCTCGCCCGCCGCGTCCACACCGTCGATCTTGAGGTTGAGGTCGCCCCGGGTGACCGCCGTGGCGACGGCCGCGATGGCCCGCACCTGGCGGGTCAGGTTCCCGGCCATCTCGTTCACCGACTCGGTCAGGTCGCGCCAGGTGCCGTCGACGTCCCGTACGCGCGCCTGGCCGCCGAGGATGCCCTCCGTACCCACCTCGCGGGCCACTCGCGTGACCTCCTCGGCGAAGTTCGACAGCTGGTCGACCATCGTGTTGATGGTGTTCTTCAGCTCCTGGATCTCGCCGCGCGCGTCGATGTCGATCTTCTTGGTGAGGTCGCCCTTGGCGATGGCGGTGGTGACGGCGGCGATCTGGCGCACCTGGCCGGTGAGGTTGGAGGCCATCGAGTTCACCGACTCGGTGAGGTCCTTCCACGTGCCGGAGACACCCGGCACCCGGGCCTGGCCGCCCAGTTCGCCCTCCGTGCCCACCTCGCGGGCCACCCGCGTGACCTCGTCCGCGAAGGACGACAGGGTCGTCACCATCGTGTTGACGGTCTCGGCGAGTTCGGCGACCTCGCCGCGCGCCTCGACCGTCACCTTCTTCGTCAGGTCGCCGTTGGCGACGGCCGCCGAGACCCGGGAGATGTTCCGCACCTGGCTGGTCAGGTTGTTGGCCATCAGGTTGACGTTGTCGCTGAGGTCCTTCCACGTACCCGTGACACCGCGCACGCGTGCCTGGCCGCCGAGGATGCCCTCCGTACCCACCTCGCGGGCCACCCGCGTGACCTCGTCGGCGAAGTTCGACAGCTGGTCGACCATCGTGTTGACGGTCGTCACCAGCTCCAGGATCTCGCCCCGGGCGTCGACCGTGATCTTCTTCGACAGGTCGCCCATGGCGACCGCCGTGGTGACCTCGGCGATGTTCCGCACCTGGATGGTGAGGTTGTTCGCCATGAAGTTCACCGACTGGGTGAGGTCCTTCCAGGTGCCGGAGACACCCTGCACCTCGGCCTGACCGCCCAGCATGCCCTCGGTGCCCACCTCGCGGGCCACCCTGGTCACCTGCTCGGCGAAGTTCGAGAGCTGGTCCACCATCGTGTTGAGGGTGTTCTTCAGCTCCAGGATCTCGCCGCGCGCGTCCACGTCGATCTTCTGCGACAGGTCACCGCGCGCCACCGCGGTGGCGACCTGGGCGATGTTGCGGACCTGGGTGGTGAGGTTCCCGGCCATGCCGTTCACCGAGTCCGTCAGATCCCGCCACACACCGGCCACGCCGGGCACCTGCGCCTGGCCGCCGAGCCGACCGTCCGTACCCACTTCGCGGGCGACCCTGGTCACCTGGTCGGCGAAGGCGGACAGCTGGTCCACCATCGTGTTGATGGTGTTCTTCAGCTCCAGGATCTCGCCGCGCGCGTCCACGTCGATCTTCTGCGACAGGTCGCCGCGGGCCACGGCCGTCGTCACCTGGGCGATCTGACGCACCTGGGACGTCAGGTTGCCGGCCATGAAGTTGACGGAGTCGGTGAGCTCCCGCCAGCGGCCGGAGACCCCGTCCACCCGCGCCTGGCCGCCGAGGCGGCCCTCCGTGCCCACGTCCCGGGCCATCCGCGTCACCTGGTCGGCGAACGACGACAGCTGCGACACCATCGTGTTGACGGTGTTCTTCAGCTCCAGCATCTCGCCGGCCACGTCCACCGTGACCTTCTGCGACAGATCGCCGTTGGCGACCGCCGTCGTCACCTGCGCGATGTCCCGCACCTGACCGGTCAGGTTGCGGAACGCCGTGTTCACCGAGTCCGTGAGGTCCTTCCACGTCCCCGCCGCACCCGGCACCTCGGCCTGGCCGCCCAGCAGACCCTCGACACCGACCTCCCGAGCCACCCGGGTCACCTCGGAACCGAAGGCCGACAGCTGGTCCACCATCGTGTTGACGGTGTTCTTCAGCTCCAGCATCTCGCCGGCCACGTCCACCGTGACCTTCTGCGACAGGTCACCGTTGGCGACCGCCGTCGTCACCTGCGCGATGTCCCGCACCTGCGTGGTGATGTTCCGGAAGACGGTGTTGACGGAGTCCGTGAGGTCCTTCCACGTCCCCGCCGCACCCGGCACCTGCGCCTGACCGCCCAGCAGGCCCTGCGCGCCGACCTCGCCCGACACCCGGGTCACCTCGTCGGCGAACGTCCGCAGCGTCTCGGTCATCTGATTGATCGTGTCCGCCAGCTGCGCGATCTCACCGCGCGCCGAGACCCGCACCTTCTGCGAGAGATCGCCGTTGGCGACCGCCGTCGTCACCTCGGCGATACCCCGCACCTGGTTGGTGAGGTTCCCCGCCATCGTGTTGACGGAGTCGGTGAGGTCCTTCCAGACGCCCGCGACGCCCGCCACCTCGGCCTGCCCGCCGAGTTCGCCCTCCGTGCCCACCTCGCGCGCGACGCGGGTCACCTCGGAGGAGAACGACGACAGCTGGTCCACCATCCGGTTGACGGTGTTCTTCAGCTCCAGCATCTCGCCGGCCACGTTCGCCGTGACCTTCTGCGACAGATCGCCGTCCGCGACCGCCGTCGTCACCAGCGCGATGTCCCGCACCTGGGCCGTCAGCCGGTTCGCCATCGTGTTGACCGAGTCCGTGAGGTCCTTCCACGAACCGGACACCCCGCGCACCTGCGCCTGCCCGCCCAACTTGCCGTCGGTACCCACCTCGACGGCCACCCGGGTCACCTCGGAGGCGAACACCGACAGCTGGTCGACGAGGTTGTTCGCGGTACGCGCGACCTTCAGGAACTCCCCGCGCAGCGGCCGTACGGTCCCGTCGGCACCCTCCGAACGCAGGTCCATCCGCTGGTCCAGGTCGCCCTCGGCCACCGCCGACAGGACCCGGCCCACCTCGGACACCGGCCGGGCCAGATCGTCGACGAGCGCGTTCGCGGCCTCGATCGCCGCCGCCCACGCCCCCTCGCTGGCCCCCGCCTCCAGGCGCTCGGACAGCTTGCCCTCGCGCCCCACCACCCTGCGGACCCGGGACAACTCCCCCGTCACGTGCATCTGCCGGTCGGCGACCTCGTTGAACACGGCGGAGATCTCCGCCATGACCCCGTCGCCGGACACCGTCAGCCGCTTGCGGAAGTTCCCGTCCCGCATCGACACCAGCGCGGCCAGCAACCGCTCCAGCGCCGCCGCGTCCACCTGTACCGTCCCCCCACGGGAACGCCCGCCCCTCGCGCGCGTGCCACTGCCTCCGCCGCGCCGCGCCGCCGTGCCAGACTCCACCGTGTCCCTCCCGAAAGGGGTCGACCGTACCGCTCCGGCTCTCGCCGGTAGCCTGCCCAGTGTTTCACCGTGCCCGAACCAGGCGATAACAGTTCGGCAGCTTCGCACAGCGTCCCTACCCCCGGGGGACGGAATCAGCGGTGACCGGCATCCGCTCGGACAGTGAAGGTAAGTAACCTGGCTTCCGGTGTCCAACCGCCCCGGTCCGCCCGGCGGGGGCGGTGTGGTGCGCACACGACCACCGGGCAGCGGGAGGGACAGACCGAGCATGGCAGAGCCGGGCGTCGAGACGCGTACGAGGAGTGCTGTGATCACCGCGCGGGCGACTGCCAGCTTCGAGCCCGTCGGGCGGTCCGTCGCGGCCGCCCGCGCCTTCGTCAGGGACACCCTCCAGGGCTGGGGACACCCCGAACTCGTCGACGACGCCGTCGTCCTCACCAGCGAGCTCGTCACCAACGCCGTCATCCACGCCGGCACCTCCGCGGAGGTCCTCTGCCTCCGCGCCGACGACAGCGTCCGCGTCGAGGTCTCCGACCGCTACCCGGAGCGCGAGATCCCCGTCCAGAGCGGCCGCACCTTCGGCAGCCCCGACCGCGAGAACGGCCGCGGACTGCTGCTCTGCGCCGCCCTCGCCCACCGCTGGGGCGTCGACTACTCCCCCACCCGCAAGCACGTCTGGTTCCACCTCGACCTCCCCCAGCGCCCGGTCGGCACCCGCTCCGCGGGCCCCGTCCTGCCCGACGCCCTCCTCCCGGTCGCCGACAGCCGCGTCCGCGTCGCCGTCGTCCAGATCGACCGCGGCGGCGCCGTCACCGCCTGGAACGAGGACGCCGAGGAACTCTTCGGATACGGCTCCGACCAGGTCACCGGCAAACCCCTCGGCGACCTCGCCGCCTGGCCCCACACCCCCGGCATCGGCACCGGCCTCGCCGAGGCCCTGCGCCTCTCCCGCTGGGAGGGCAGCTACGGCATCCGCTGCGCCGACGGCCGGGTCATCCCCGTCTACGCCTCGCACCTCCGGGTCCGCTCCGCCCAGGGCGACCCCTCCACCGTCTGCCTGCTGGTCCGCGAACACGAGCGGGCCGTCCTCCAGACCCCGCACCGCCCCGCCGCCGAGGCGGGCTCCGAGAGCCGCGCCGCCGACCCGTTCGAGGTCTTCATCGGCTCCCCCGCCCCCGACGACCTCGACGGCCTCCTCCAGCGCACGGTCGAACGCGCCCGCGACATGCTCGACGGGGACGCCGCCTTCCTGCTGCTCGCCACCGACGACGAGACGGAACTGGAGGTACGGGCCACCACCGGACTCCCCGCGGCCCGCCAGCGGTTCGCCCGCGTCCCCGTCGAGACGGGCGCCAGCCGGTACGGCTCCGCCCGCATGCCCGCGGTCCACGAGGACCTGGCCGCCGTCCCCGGCGCCGTACCGCTCCTCGAAGGCACCGGCATGCGCGCGGTGGTCACGGTCCCGCTGAAGGTGGAGGGCCGTCTCACCGGCTCCCTCGGCGTGGCCGCCGAGACCGCGAACCGCTACTCCAACGAGGAGGCCCTGCGCCTCCAGTTCGCCGCCGACCGCATCGCCCTCGCCGTGGAGTCCGCCCGCCTCGGCGAACTGGAACGCCTGCGCCGCGGCTCCCTCAGCTTCCTCGTCGAGGCATCCGACCTCCTGGCCGGCACCCTGGACCGCGATCAGACCCTGGCCCTGATGGCCCAGATGACGGTCCCCACCCTCGCCACCTGGTGCGCGGTCTACACGATCGCCGACCAGGCATCCGACCCGTACCTGTCGTACGTGCTCCACGAGGACGAGGACCGCATCGACGGCCTCAAGGACCTGCTCTCCTCCATCGCCCCGCCGGACCCGGTGACGACTCCCGGTGCCCGCGTCTGGACCGCACCGGCGGACGCCGCCCACCGCGCCGCGCTCACCGCCTCGGTCCGCGCCCTCGACCATCCGACGAGCCCGCTCTCCTCCGGCATCGACACCACTCTGGCCACGGCCGGCACGGTCGCCGGCGAGACGGTCGTCCTGCCGCTGGTCGCCCGCAACCGGGTGATCGGCATGCTGACGCTCGGCCGGCCGGCCGAGGACCACTTCCGCCAGGAGATCCTGGAGCTCGCGGAGGACCTCTCCCGCCGGGCCGCCCTCGCCCTGGACAACGCCCGCCTCTACTCGGAGCGCGTGGCGATCAGCCAGTCCCTCCAGCGCAGCCTCCTGCCGCCCGGTCTCCCCGAGATCCCGGGCGTCGAGGTCGACGTCATCTACCGGGCCGCGGGCGAGGGCAACGAGGTCGGCGGCGACTTCTACGACCTCTTCCCCATCCGCGACGGCGCCTACGGATTCGCCATCGGCGACGTGTGCGGTACGGGCCCGCAGGCCGCGGCCGTCACCGGCCTGGCCCGCCACGCCCTGCGCCTGCTGGCCCGCGAGGGGTTCGGCGGCCCGGCCGTGCTGGAGCGTCTCAACGCCGCGATCCTCGACGAGGGCGACCGCAGCCGCTTCCTCACCCTGCTCTACGGCGAGATGCGCCCGCAGCCCGACGGCTCCGCGATCCTCAAGGTCGTCTGCGCGGGCCATCCCCTCCCTCTGCGCCTCCGCCCGGACGGCACGGTCCACCCGGCGGCGGAACCCCAGCCGCTCCTCGGCGTCATGGAGGACCTGGAGCTGTACGAGCAGACCGTCACCCTCGAACCGGGCGACGTCCTCCTGTGTGTCACGGACGGCGTGACGGAACGCCGTGAAGGCACCCGCATGCTCGGCGACGACGGCCTCGCCGAAGTCCTCAAGAGCTGCACGGGCCTGACCGCGGGCGCGGTCGCCTCCCGCGTCCTGCGCGCCGTCGAGCGCTTCGCCCAGGCCCCCGCCTCGGACGACATGGCCATCCTCGCCATGCGTCTCCGCGGGCCCGACCCCAGCTGATCCCCAGGCCGGCCCTCCCCACGAGGGCCGGCTCCGTCGGACCACTGCGGATCACCGCCGACCATCACGACAAAACAAAAAAGGCCCCGCCAGATGGCGGGGCCTTTTTCTTTTCGGAGCCCTTTAACGGAATCGAACCGTTGACCTTCTCCTTACCATGGAGACGCTCTACCGACTGAGCTAAAAGGGCGGGTGTTCGGCGGCGTCCTACTCTCCCACAGGGTCCCCCCTGCAGTACCATCGGCGCTGAAAGGCTTAGCTTCCGGGTTCGGAATGTAACCGGGCGTT
>NZ_JBHWAQ010000033.1:0-81618 GCF_042743475.1 Streptomyces sp. NPDC059534 | reverse complement strand
GTGGTCGGAAGCACCCCGCGGGACCGGGTAGTATTTTCTCTGTCAGCAGGCGCCGCTAGCTCAGTTGGTTAGAGCAGCTGACTCTTAATCAGCGGGTCCGGGGTTCGAGTCCCTGGCGGCGCACCGACAGAGAAGACCCCCTCGCTTCGGCGAGGGGGTCTTCTTGTCATGCCCGGAGGTACGCCAGGACGGCGAGGACGCGCCGATGGGTGTCCTCGGCCGGCGGCAGGTCCAGCTTCGCCAGGATGTTGCCGATGTGCTTGCCGACGGCGGCCTCGGTCACGACCAGGCGGCGGGCGATCGCCCCGTTGGAGTGGCCCTCCGCGACCAGGCCGAGGACCTCGCGCTCGCGCGGGGTCAGCGCTTCCAGGGGGTCCCGGTGCCGGCGCAGCAGCTGCCGTACGACCTCGGGGTCGACGACCGTGCCGCCGTCCGCGACCCGGGCCAGGGCGTCCAGGAACTCCTCGACCTGCCCGACCCGGTCCTTGAGGAGGTACCCGACGCCGGTGCCGTCGCCCGCGTCGAGGAGGTCGGCGGCGTAGCTGCGCTGCACGTACTGGCTGAGGACGAGGACCGGCAGCGCGGGCCGCTCGGCGCGCAGGGCGACCGCGGCGCGCAGCCCCTCGTCCTGGAAGCCCGGCGGCATCCGGACGTCGGTGACCACGATGTCGGGGTCATGGGCGGCGACGGCCTCGCGCAGGGCGTCCGCGTCGCCGACGGCGGCGACGACCTCGTGGCCGAACCGGGCCAGGAGTCCGATCAGCCCCTCCCGGAGGAGGACGCCGTCCTCGGCGAGGACGACGCGGAGCTTGCGGGCAGTGCGGGACACGGGATCTCCACTCGCAGGACGGTCGGCCCGCCCGGCGGGCTCATGATCGTCAGTGTGCCATCGAGGACGGCGATCCGGTCGGCGAGTCCGGTGAGCCCGCTCCCCCGGGCCGGGTCCGCCGCGCCCCGCCCGTCGTCCTCGACGTCGAGCCGCAGCACGCCGTCGGCGTGCCGGGCGGTGATCGCCGCCCGGCTCGCGCCGCTGTGCTTGCCGATGTTGGCGAGCGCCTCGCAGACGGCGAAGTAGCCCGCGCTCTCGACGGACACCGGCAGCCGGGGCAGCTCGACATCGGTGTCCACGGGGACGGCCGAGCGGTCGGCGGCGTCGGCCAGGGCCGGGCCGAGCCCGTAGTCGGCCAGTACCTGCGGATGGATGTCGTGGATCAGCTCGCGCAGCTCCGTCAGGACCTGTCCGGCCTCGGCGTGGGCCTTCGCCAGCTGGTCGGCCAGCGGGCCCGGCGGGGCGTCGAGCCGGGCCAGGCCGAGCGTCATGGTCAGGGCGACCAGCCGCTGCTGGGCCCCGTCGTGGAGGTCCCGCTCGATCCGGCGGCGCTCGGCCTCGAAGGCGTCCACGAGCCGGGCCCGGGACGCGATGACCTCGCCGATCCGGCCGTCCCGCCCGTCGGACTCGCGCGGCGCGAGCAGCGCCCGGGCGAGGGCGGCGCGGGCCCCGGCGACGGCGGCGAGCGGGTAGGCCAGCGCCACGAGCAGGACGGCGCCGATCAGCGCGGCGGCGAACGCCTCCGGATAGGAGGTGACCAGGTACGCCTTGACCACCTTGGTCTCCGCGCCGTCCGCGGCCAGCCGGAACGGCGCGCTCAGCAGCGCGACGGGCAGCCCCACCCCGACCGCGAGCACGAGCAGGTCCAGCGGCCACAGCACCACGGCGAGCAGCAGTCCGTACGCGAGCTCCCGCCAGGTGGCCTGCTCCCCCACCCGGACCCGGAGCCACGCGGCGAGCCCCGGCGCGGCGGGGACCCGGTGCGGGTCGGGCGCCGGGTCCCGGTCCACCAGCCGGAGCCGCCACCGCTCGATGCCGCCGAGGGCGGGGCCGGACAGCAGGAGCAGCGGCAGCCCCACCGCGAACAGCGAGAACACCGCGAGCACCAGGAACAGCAGGCACACCGCGGCCCCCACGATCCCCCCGCTCGCCAGGTACCCCACGGACCGCCAGGGCCACGACGAGAGCGGAAAGCGCGTCCGGGTGAGTGCCTGCCGGCAGGTACGGGGTTCCATGGGCGCCCACGGTAGGCGGCGGCCGCCGGGCGGGGCCATGGGCCTGGGGGGCGTGGCGGGGGTAGGGCGGGCCCTACCCGCGACCCCGGCGTGCGTGCGCCCTTCTCAGGGGGTGCGGCCCTGCCGGGCGTACTGCTCCCGGAGGGCGGCCGTCGCGGCGGGGGTCAGCGGTTCGTAGGGGGCGGTGGGGGTGGGGCGCCACCAGACCGGGTCGGGGCAGAGGAAGGAGGCGCGGCGCAGGGCGACGCGGTGGATCTTGTTCGTGGCGGTGAGCGGGAGTTCCGGGACGACCCGGACGAAGCGGGGCGGCATCTTCGTCCCCAGGTCCGGCTGGGCGGCGAGGAAGGCGGCGAACTCCACCGGGTCGAAGTCGGCCCCGTCGCGCAGGGCGAGCGCCGCCATGACCTGGTCGCCGGAGACCGGGTCGGGGACCGCGTAGACCGCCACCCCGGCGGCCCGGTCCCAGCGGGCGAGGATGTGCTCGATCATCGCGGCCGCCAGGTTCTCGCTGTCGACCCGCAGCCGGTCGTCCGTACGGCCCGCGAAGTAGAGGAAGCCGTCGGCGTCCCGGTAGAAGAGGTCGCCCGTCCAGTACCAGCCGTCGCGCAGCCGGGCCGCCTCGGCCTCGGGGTTGCGCCAGTAGCCCTCGAAGGGCGAGCGGCCGCGGTTGACGAGCTCGCCGACGGCCTCGGAGGCGTTGAGGAGGCGGCCCGTGGGCGAGAAGCGGGCCGGCGGGCACTCCCGGCCGGTCCCGGCGTCGATCACGGCGAGGTCGTCGGCGGCCGCGGCCCGGCCGATCGCCCCCGTCGGGGTGTCCGGGGTCCGCTGGATCGCCGCACCGCCCTCGGAGGAGCCGTACCCCTCGACGAGCGGGACCCCGAAGCGCTCGCGGAAGCGGGCGGCGTCCACCGCCCCGGCCTCCGTGCCGAAGCCGAGGCGGAGCGGGTGGTCGCGGTCGTCGGGGGCGGGCGGGGTGGCGAGCAGGTACTGGACGGCCCGGCCCACGTAGGTGAAGTACGTGGCGCCGAAGCGGCGTACGTCGGGCAGGAACCGGGAGGCGGAGAAGCGGGCCCGCAGCGCCACCCCGGCGCCGGCGGCGAGCGCGGGCGCCCAGTCGGCGATCACCGCGTTGCCGTGGAACATCGGCATGCAGACGTAGTGGACGTCGTCCGGGCCGACCCCGAAGTGCCGGACGAGGGAGTCGCCGGCGGCCGCGAGCCTCCCCTGGCTGCAGAGGGCGGCCTTGGGCGCGCCCGTCGAGCCGGAGGTGAAGGAGAGCAGGAAGCGGCTGTCGGGGCGGACGGGGCCGAGGCGGGCGTCGCCGGGGCGGGCGGTCCCGTAGGGGGCGAGGAGCTCCGCGTACGCCTCGGTGTCCGTGACCAGGACGCGCACGCCCGGCAGCGGGAGCCCGTCGAGGAGGGGCAGGTGGGCGCGCTGGGTGACCAGGACGCGGCACGCGGTGTGCCGGATGTCCCGGGCGAGTTCGGCGCCGCGCCGGGTCGGGTTGATCCCGGCGACGGCGGCCCCCGCGAGGGCCGCCGCGCTGAGCCAGAGCGGGTACTCCGGTGTGTTGTCGAGCAGGACGCCGAGGTGCGGCTCGCCCCCCGGCACGGGTGGCATCAGGTCCACGAGCAGTGCGGCCCGCGCGGCGGCGCCGGCGGCGACCTGGTGGTGGGTGAGGGTGTGGTGTTCGTCCCTCAGGCCGATCCGGTGGTCGCCCCATTGGCGTCGTACGAGCTCCGCGACGGTGTCCGCACCCCTCATGGGCCGGACTGTAACTGACGTACCGTCAGAACTGAACGGCCGGGATCGGCCGACCGGTCAGAACTTGACGTCCGAGCAGGCGTAGAACGCGTTCGCGGTGTCCGCGATCGTCCACACCGCCAGGATCAGGTGACGGCCCGTCTTGCCCGCCGGGACGGTCCCGGAGTGCGAGAGGGTCGCCGGCGGCTGCTGGTTGTTGTAGGGGACGGTGAGGAACGGCTGCGGGTCGAGCGCGGCCCGGGTCAGCTTCTGACTCGGGTCCCAGCCGTTCTTGGTGATGTAGTACTTGAAGTCGGTGGTGCGGTGCCGGGCCGTGAACTGCCAGCGGAAGCTGTAGCTCTGCCCCGCGGTGAGGCTCGTCGTCGGCCAGGCGCCGCCCCGGGGGTCGTCGAGCTGGGCGAACTGCGAGAGCCCGGCCGAGCAGATCCTGCCGTCGGCGGGACCGGCGGCGGGGAATCCCTTCGGGCCCTCGACCGACTGCGGCTCCCACTGGATGGGGCCGCAGTTGGTCACGGTGCCGTTGGCGCAGAGCTTCTGGCGGCTGATCGGCGAGTCGGTGTAGCCGTGGCTTCCGGCGCTGCCGGTGCCGAGGAGGGTGACGCCGGCGACGCCGAGCGCCACCACCGCCACCCCGACTGACTTGTTGCGCATGCTGTCGCTCCAGGAGAACGTGGGGAGTTCCGTTGGGTCGTGCTGCACGCGTGCGGTCGTACGGGCCGACGGGTCGGCCCTACTGCGGGTGACTCAATTTGGTCTGGACCAAGTACCAAGGTATGGACGGAAGTTGAACCTGTCCATCCCCTCACGCACCCTCGGCCGGAGCCGTCCGGCCCGTGTAGAACGCCACCGTCAGGTCCTTGACCAGCGCCTTGCGCTCGTAGTCGTCCAGCTCCACCAGACCACGACTGGTCAGCCGGTGGACCACGTCGTCCACCGCGTCCACCACCGACGTCAGCACACTGTCCCGGTGCTTCGCGTCGATCGCCGCGATCCGCCGCCGCTGCATCGCCGCCGCGACCTCCGGGGCGTACTCGATCCTCGTCGGCTGCGCCGAGAACACGTCCACGCCGACCGGGGCGCACTCCGCCGACAGCATCCGCGTCAGCGCCTCGCCGACCGCCTCCGCGTCCCGGAGCGTCGGAGCGTCCTCGTGGAACGCGTCCGCCGGCAGCTGGGACAGCACCCGGGCCATCGCCGCCTCCACCTGCTCCCGCAGGTACTCCTCGTGCCCGTCGACCCCCAGCGCCGCCCGGACCGTGTCGCGCACCCGCCAGACCACCAGGACCACCACGTCGAGGGCCGTGCCCTTGGCGTCCACCGCCGACAGCGGCTCACTGCGCCAGTGCCGCAGCCTCACGTCCACCCGGCGGCGCAGCAGCAGCGGGCTCACCCACAGCAGACCGGTACGCCGGACCGTGCCCCGGTAGTCGCCGAACAGCGTCAGCACCCAGGCGTAGCCCACCCGGCCCCGGCCCAGACCGCCGAGCGCGAACAGCGTCGCCACGACGCCCAGCGCCAGCAGCGCCCACTGGCCGAGATGGATTCCGTGGTACGGGCGCACCGGCAGCCGCAGCATCCGCGCCGCCTCCTCGGGCACGGCCCCCGTCCACCACACGACCGCCGCGGACCCGGCGATCGCCAGCGCCCCCGCCGCCACCCCGACCCACCCGGGCAGCACCGGCCCCGGCCGCTCCACCAGACCCGGATCGGCGGTCGGCGCGGGCCGCGAACCGGACGCGGCCGCCCTCGACGTGCCGTCGGCCCCCGCCTCCTGCCCGGGCCGCGACTCCCCCGTCGACTTGGCCTGCTTGGCGTGCTTGCCCCGCTTGAGCGGCTCGCCCTGCCAGGACTGCTCGCCCTGCGGGGACTGCTCCGCCACCGCCCCGGACGACCCCGCCGCCAACACCTTCGACGGCCCCGGAATCGCGGGCCTCCCCCCGCTCTTCGACGGAACGGACGGCGCCGGGGGAACGGGCGCGGCCATCGCGACGGTGTCGGGCCCCCCGTCGTCACCCGCCGCCCCCGGCACACCGCGCTCCGGCTCGTCTCGGAACAGCAGATGCACCGGAATCGAGCCCGTGGTCTCCGCCCCGATCACGTTCTTCCGCCGCGCCACCCGCACCACGGCCGCCACCGGGACGGCCACCGCCCCGATCCCCACCCCCGCGATCCGCCCGAAGTCGGGCACACGGTCGTTCACGACGCCCTCCCGCCCCTCGCTCCGCGCCGGCCTCGTCCCCTCGGCGACGGCCGCCACCGGAACCGCCGGCGTCCCCCCGGTCCGTACGGCGGCCGCCGCGAACGCCTGCGCCGACTTACGGGTCACGGCCCCGGCCTCGAACGCCGCCGCGGTGGCCGTACGCGACTCCCCGCCCACGACCGTCGCCGCACCGGCCGGGACCCCCTCGGCCCCCACCGCCGCCCGCGCGGCCGTCGCCGACGCGCCGCCCCTCGGCACCGCCGCCTCGGTGGCGGCCGTCCCCGCCTGCGCGGCCCGCCCAGGGCCGGAACCCTCGGACGCGCCCACGCGGACACCGCCCGAGCCGCCTGCCCCACCCCCGGGAGTCCCGGCGGCAGCGACCCCGGACGCACCGGCACCCGGCCGCGCGGACTGTCCCGCCGGAACCCCCGAGCCGGGCCCGGCCGGGCCGCCGCTCGTGGGCCGTGCCGCGCCCGTGGCCGGGTCGGCCGGCGCCGACACCCCGTCCCGCACGGACGAGGCCGAGGCGCGGGCGACGGGCGACGCCGCCCCGCCCGAAACGGAACCCGTCGCCGCACCGGCCCAGACGCCGGCCGGTCGCGCCGACGCGGACTCGGCGGGGCGGGAACCCGTCGCCGTAGCGGCGGGCGCGGACCCCGGGTGGGACTGCGGGGAGTCGGCCGGACGGTGACCCACCGCCGCCGCGGAGGCGGAACCCGCAGGGTGCGCCGGCGAGGAGGGAGCGGGACGCGGGCCCGTCGCCGCGTCGGCGGAGCCGACTGCCGGGTGAGCCGACGGGGAAAGGGAATCGGTGCCGCGGGGGGTCGTCGCCGCAGCCGCGGAGACACCCGCCGGGTGAGCTGACGGGCAGTCGGCGGTCCGGGCCTCCGTGGCCGCGGCGGACGTCACCGGCGCGGCCCCCGGGGCGGTCGTGCCGCCGTCGGGCGAGGTGCCCGGCCCGGCCGGGTGTCCGTCGGGTCGGGCGGCGGCTCCCGGCGCGCCGGGGCGAGCCGGGTCCTGGCCCGGCGCCGTCGCCGGGGCGGCCGGGGATTCCGCCGGAACTCCCGGGCGGCTGCCCGGCGCCGCCGCGGCGTCGGGCGCGACGGGAGCGCCGGGGGCAACCGGCGCGACCGATACGCCGGACGCGGCGGGCGCGTCCGGCACGGTGGGGGCGCCGGACGCGACTGGTGCGTCGGAGGCGACGGCCTCGCCCGGCATGGCGGGGGCGCCGGACGCGACGGGGGCGGTCGGCATGGCGGGTGCGCCGGACGCGGAAGGCGCGACCGGCGCAGGTGTGGCAGCGGCTTCGGCCGTGGTGGGCGTCGAGGGGGGCGGGGCGGGGGTGGGGTCCGGTGGGGGTGTCGTGGGAGGTCGGGTGGTCGGGGGGATGCCGTGGGGAAGGGAGGTGCGGGGGAGGGTGCCGTCCGTGAGGCGTCTGGCCGTGCGGGCCGCGTCACGGGAAGCCGCCGCGCCGGAGTCCGCGGGGTTCGGGGTCGATGCCGTCATTCGGGGTCCACCTCATGCTCTCGGGGTCATCGGAACAAACGCCGCCAGGTCTCCGGGCCCGGGTAGCCGTCGGCCGCTCCGCCGCGCCAGCCCTGTGCCCGCTGGAACGCCTCGACGTTGCGGCGGTCCGCCTCCGACCAGCGCGGACCGGGTCCCGACAGGTAGTGCTTGCCGAAGCCCCGCTTCACCAGTTGTTTGCCCAGCTTCTCCACATATGCGTTGGATTGTCCCGAACGGAAGTAGCCACGCCCGGGAAACCCCGTCGCATTCGTGCTCGGACCGCTCGAACCACCCGATCCGCCGATGCTCCGGCCGCCGCCGGTCACGAGGAGCTTCCACGTCTCGGGCCCGGGAAGGCCGTCCGCTTCCCTGCCCTTCCAGCCCTGCGCCAGCTGGAACGCCTGGGTCGCCCGCCGGTCCGCGTCACCCCACTTCGGGCCGGGTCCCTTGCTGTAGTACTTCTTGCCGCCGCGGTCGACGAGGAGCTTGCCGAGCTGGGTGACGAACGCGTTGTTCGCGCCGGGGCCGAACATCGCCGCGCCGGGGTAGGGCGCCGGTGTCGCGGTCGCCCCGCCGCCGGTCGTACCGCCGCTGACCACGCCCTTGTAGCGGTAGGCCACGTAGCGGTCGGAGTTCTCCCAGTACGCCATGGGCGTCGCCTGCTTGCGCGTGCGCGGCTTGGTCTGCTCGTAGGCGACGTAGGAGGTGTGGGTGTAGTCGGTCCAGCCGCCGAAGATCGTGACGTGTGAGCCGCGGGTCGGGTCGGCCGGGTTGTGGAAGAGGAGGATGTCGCCGGGCTGGAGCTCGGTGCGGTCGATCCGGTCGGCGAAGCGGTCGAGGCTGCCGGTCCACTCGTTGCTGCGGAGGTTCCAGGCCATCGAGATGTAGCCGGAGCAGTCCTGGCGGTAGCCGTCCGACCAGTACTTCTCCATGGAGTACGGGACCTGTGCGGTGACCCACAGCTTGGCGCGGTTGATGATGTCGGCCCGGGTCGTCTGCCGCAGCGTGCCGGTCGAGATCTGACTGGCCGTCGGGGTGGCGGCCGTCGGGTCGGCGGGCGGGTTCGGGGCCGACGCCGGGCCGGGGGTTCCGTGCAGCGGCCCGCGCCCGCCCTGCGGGGTGTCGGGCCCCGGCCAGGCGGCGGTCGCGGGGCCGGCCGGCTCCGCCGGGCGCGGGAGGGCGGCGGCCACGCCGGCCCCGCCCCCGCCCAGGACCACTCCCGCCGCGGTCACCAGGACCAGGGCGCGGCGGGCGCCGTGCGCGGCCGGGTGGCCGCCCGACCGGACGGGCAGCCCCAACGCGAGGTCACGGCGGTGCCGGGCGCAGCCCGGGCAGCCGCAGTCGGCCGCGGGTTCGAACTCCTCGAAGACCGGCACGCTCATGCGATTCCCCTCCACACTCGTCAAGATCTTTCGACCCTTGTTTCGGGCGTCAGTGTCTCAACTGTCTGGACAAATCGCATTTTGACGGATCGAAGCCCTGATACGACCATCCGACAGGCCGGAGGCGACCGGTATTGGTCAGGAGCACACCTTCACGTCAGGTAGAGTTCTCTCTGTCAGCAGGCGCCGCTAGCTCAGTTGGTTAGAGCAGCTGACTCTTAATCAGCGGGTCCGGGGTTCGAGTCCCTGGCGGCGCACGCAGAGTCAAGGCCCCCTCACCATCGGTGAGGGGGCCTTGGTCTTTCTCCGGCCTGACTCGACACCTTCGAACTGGCGGGCGTTGCGGGCCGGTTCCCGCCGGTTGCACCAGGTCCGGGCCGGGTCGCCGTCCGTGTACGGGCCGTTGCCGCTCCTGCTGGTGTCGATCACCAAGGGCTGTCGCCGACCAGGGCCGAGGGCTCCCTGCCGTACACGACGCTCGCATCACCGTGTCCGGCTCCAGGACGACCGTGGCACACCGCGCCCCGATGCCGCGGACCACCGCGTCCACCCAGACACGACCGCCCCCCGCCCTGGCCGAGGCCGGGCGGGGGGCGTAGGGGTGTGGGGGCTCAGGTCGCCGAGGGGGTGGAGCCCGTGAGGTAGGCGGAGACGACGACGTTGGCCGTGTAGGTGCCGGCGGCGCGGTCGAAGGTGCCGCCGCAGGTGATGAGGCGGAGTTCGGCGCGGTGCGGGTCGCGGGCGCCGTAGACCCTGGTCGGGTCGAAGTGCTCGCGGGGGAAGACCTGGACGTCGTCGACGGTGAACTCGGCGACGGAACCGTCCGTCCGGGTGACGAGGACCTTGGCACCGGGGCGGGCCGCGCTCAGGCCGTAGAAGACGGCCGGCCGGCTCTCGGTGTCGACGTGGCCGACGAGGAGCGCGGCGCCGGCCGCGCCCGGGCGGGTGCCGGGGCCGAACCAGCCCACCGTGTGCGGCATCGCGAAGGGCGGCGGGTCGATGGCTCCCGTGTCGTCGAGACCGCGGGAGACGACCGGCGCGGCGATGCCGAGGGAGGGGATCTCCACCCGCCGGGGTTCGACGGCCGCGAGGGGGTCGCGGGCCGGGGGCAGGGCCACGCCGAGCGGACGGCCGACCGCGGCGATGTCGCCGGTGGTCGGCGCCGAGCTGCCCCCGGGGCCCTCGGTGACCTCGCGGCCCCAGAGCCAGAGGCCGAGCAGCAGCAGGGCCCAGGCCACGCCGGTGACGAGTCGCCCGGTGCCCGCCGGGCGGGTGCCGGACGGCACCGTCACTCCGCGCCCGTGGCCGTACCGGAGCCGGCGGCGCGGCGGCGGGAGCTGCGGAAGGCGACCGCGACGGCGGCGATCGCGGCCATGCCCAGGCCGAGCAGGGTGTACGGGGTGCCGAGGCCGCTGTCGCCGGTGGTCTGGGCGACGCCGGGGGCCGCGGGCGCGGCGAAGGCGGCGGTGCCGCCACCGCCCGCGCGGACCGGGGCGACCGGGCTCGGGTGGTGGGTCGGCTTGTGGGTCGGCTTGTGGGTCGGCTGTTCGTGGCGGACCTGCACGGTGCCGACGTCCGGGTGGTCGTGGCCGTCGCAGGTCACGCTGACCTTGTACGTGCCGTCCTCGAGGCCGGACCGGACGGTGGTGTCGCCGAAGAGCGGGTTCCTGCCGCTGTCACGGCCGGTGAGCTCGGCGTCGGCGACGAACGCCGGGGACTTGGCGGCACCGGTGGTGCCCTTGCAGCCCTCGACGCGGACGTCGATGTCGGCGCCGGGCGAAGCGGTGGACGGGGTGACGGTGGCCTTCACCCCGTCGTGGGCGTACGCGCTGCCGGCCGTGGGTGCCAGCACGAGTACGAGGGCCGCCCCTGCGGCACGGAGAGCAATGGGACCTGAACGCATCGTGACCTCCTGATACTGGCAGGGTCACCCGGATCGGCGCTTCTCGCATCCGCAGGGGACGGCCCGGGGGCCGTCACACGCGGCCGACGATGTCCGCGATCGAGTCGACGATCTTCGACGGGCGGAACGGGAAGCGGTCGATCTCCGCCTGCGTCGTCAGACCGGTGAGCACCAGGAAGGTCTGCATGCCCGCCTCCAGGCCGGCCAGGATGTCGGTGTCCATCCGGTCGCCGATCATGGCGCTGGACTCGGAGTGGGCGCCGATCGCGTTGAGCCCGGTGCGCATCATGAGCGGGTTCGGCTTGCCCGCGAAGTACGGCTCCTTGCCCGTGGCCTTCGTGATGAGCGCGGCGACGGAGCCGGTCGCGGGGAGCGGGCCCTCCAGGGACGGGCCGGTTTCGTCGGGGTTGGTGCAGATGAAGCGGGCGCCGGCGTTGATCAGGCGGACGGCCTTGGTCATCGCCTCGAAGGAGTACGTCCGGGTCTCGCCGAGGACCACGTAGTCCGGGGCGTGGTCGGTCAGGACGTAGCCGATGTCGTGCAGCGCGGTGGTGAGGCCGGCCTCGCCGATGACGTACGCGGTGCCGCCGGGGCGCTGGTCGTCGAGGAACTTGGCGGTGGCGAGGGCCGAGGTCCAGATGTTCTCGACGGGGACTTCGAGGCCCATCCGCGCGAGGCGGGCGTGCAGATCGCGGGCCGTGTACATCGAGTTGTTGGTGAGGACCAGGAAGGGCTTCCCGGTCTCCCGCAGCTTCTTGATGAACGCGTCGGCGCCGGGGATCGGCACGCCCTCGTGGATGAGGACGCCGTCCATGTCGGTCAGCCAGGATTCGATCGGCTTGCGCTCTGCCATGGGTGCGGGACTCCTGCCGTACAGACGTGCGGTGTGCTGGGGACGCCGCGACAGCGCTGTGGCGACGTCCCCAAGCCTAGTCAGGAAGCCGTGATCTTCACCCCGTCGATCGTCCAGTACCAGTTGTTGGCGCCGGTGTAGCGGAAGCGGAAGCCGACGGTGGAGGCACCGGCGGGGACGTTCACCGTGACCGTCTGCGGCTGGGACAGGACGTCGGCGGTGTAGCTGCGCACGACGGTCGGGGTGCCGCCGTTGAAGCTCGCCAGGACCTGCGCGGTCTGGGCGCCCTCCTGGCGGTAGAGGGTGGTGAAGTCGAGCGTCACCGTGGACGCGCCGGCGACGCCGTACGCGGGGGTGACCAGGGTCGAGTCGTACGTGCCGGAGAAGGTCTTGTCGGCCCACTCGTCGGAGTCGGCGACGGCGAAGACGCCGCGGGCCCGGACGTTGAGCTCGCGGGACTGGTCGCGCTGGGACCGGGACCAGAACTCGTCGGTCGCGAAGGACCAGCCGCGCCACTCGGCCATGCCGCCGGTGCCCATGGCGTTGTTGATGACGGACCAGCCGCTGGGCGCGGTGTGGGTGAAGCCGAGGATCCCGGCGGGGATGCCGGTCTCGTCGACGCGGCCGGCGAGCGTCCCGTAGAGGGTGTCGAAGGGGTCGGCGGAGCGGAGCTGGACGGGCTTGCCGTCGAGGCCCCAGGCCGGGTCGGGGACGATGCCGAGCTGGTGGAAGACGGTGGCGGCGACGTCGACGAGCCGGGTGTCGATCGGGCGGGCGCCGGCGGCGATGCCCGGGCCCTGGGCGAGGACGAAGGTGCGCCGCTCCTCGATGGTGGAGCCGCCGTGGCCGCCTCCGTCGGTGTGGCCGTGGTCGGTGGCGACGATGACCGTCCACCGCTCCGTGGCGTACGCCGGGCGGGCCTTGATCGCGGCGAGCAGCCGGCCGAGGTAGGCGTCCTGGACGTCGATGGCGTCGAGGTACCTGGGGCTGGCGGCGCCGTGGTTGTGGCCGATCTCGTCGGTCTCGCCGAAGTAGACGAAGAGGACGTCGGGGTTCTGGTTGCGCAGGACGTCCTCGGTGATGTCGGTGATGAGGAGGTCGTTGACGGCGTAGTCGTTGTCGTAGACGAGCTTGGCGTCGGCGCCGGGCGTGACGGTGCCGTGGGTGTCGAGCTCGGGCCAGTCGACGGCGGCGAACAGCGACAGCTCGGGCCGGACCTGGTGGAGGCGGGCGAGGAAGCCGGGGTACCGGCCGTAGTTCTTGCCCGTGAAGGTGTTGTCCTTCACGCCGTGCTTGTCGGGCCACACGCCGGTGGAGATCGTCGACCAGCCGGGGCCGGAGGAGGTCGCCGCCATCGGGTTGGCGTAGAGCAGCGAGCGCCCGTAGGTGCCGTTCGCCATCAGGGACTTGAGGGTGGGCGCCTTGGCGGCGTCGATCCGGTCGTACCGCAGGCCGTCCATGCCGACGACCAGCACCTTGTCCTTGCTGGTGCCGTTCGGGAGTGTCGGCGCGGCGGCCGCCGCGGCCGCGGGGGCGGTGGCGAGCCCGGTCGCGGCGAGGGCGGCGGTGGCGCCCGCGGCGGCGAGCACGGTGCGGCGGGGGATGCCGGTGATCGGCATGTCGGAGTCCTCCGTGGAAGTCCGTGGAAAGGGTCTGGGCACGGCAACGCCCCTGATTTCTCAGGGGCGTTGGTCCGTACCCGTTATCTTTCCGCAACACGTGGAGGTGTTCCAGGGTCGTACGGTGAACTCTTAGCTTCCGGTCGCGGACTTCCACGCGTCGACGTACGCCGACAGGTTCTTGTCGATGTCGGACCAGTCCGGCTCGAAGACCTCGACGCCCGCCATCAGCCGGGCGAGCTCGATGGCGTTGGCGTCGGTCGGCTTGACGTCCTTGCGGGCCGGGAAGCCGCCGCCGATGGCGCTGACCTCGCGCTGGGCCTTCTCGGCGAGCATGAAGTCGAGGAGCTTCCTGCCGTTGTCGCCGTGCGGGGCCTTGTTCACCAGGCCGGCGGCGTAGGGCAGCGCGAAGGTGGTGGGCTTGCCGCCGTCCTTGGCCGGGAACCAGATGCCCAGGTTCGGCATGGACTTGGCCTGGGCGAAGTTCATCTGGACGTCGCCGTTGGCGACGAGGAGTTCGCCCTTGTCCGTCTTGGGGGCGAGCTTGGAGGTGGAGGAGGACGGGCCGACGTTGTTGGCCTGGAGCTTCTTCAGATAGGCCATGGCCGGCTCCTGGCCGCCGAAGTCGTGCATCGCCTTGATGAGGACGGCGGTGCCGTCGCCCGCGACGCCCGGGGTCGAGTACTGGAGCCTGTTCTTGTACTTGGCGTCGAGCAGCTCCTCCCAGGTCCGGGGCGCGGCCGGCAGCTCCTTCTTGTTGTGGACGAAGCCGAAGTAGTTGTTGACGACGGAGATCCACGTGCCGTCGGCGGCCTTGTCGCCGCCGTCGACCTGGTCGGCGCCCTTGGGGGTGTACGCCTGGAGCAGGCCCTTGGAGCCGGCCTGCTGGATGAAGGGCGGCAGGGTCACGATGACGTCGGCCTGGGTGTTGCTCTTCTCGCGGAGGGCGCGCTGCACCATCTCGCCCGAGCCGCCCTCGACGTACTTCACCTTGATGCCGGTCTCCTTCTCGAAGTCGGCGAAGACCTTGTCGTACCAGCCGTCGCCCGCCTCGCCCTTGAGGCCGTCGGCGCTGTAGACGGTGACGACCTTCTCGTCGGAGGCGGCGGAGGAGCCGCCGCACGCGGTGAGGGTGGAGGCGAGGGCGAGCGCGCCGGCGACGGCGGCGACCGGCTTGACGATCGTGGACGAGGTACGCATAACGTCGTTCTCTCCTGAGGGAATGGCCTGAGGGAATGGCCTGAGGGTGCCTGGAGGGTGTGCCTGGAGGATGTCTCCGAGGGGCGTGCCTCGGGACGCGCCCGGGGACCTGCCCGGGGGACTTACCGGTAGGACGCTTTGGTGCGGATACGGGAGACGGCGAGCAGGACCAGCAGGGTCGCGGCCATGAGGATCACGGCGAGCGCCGAGCCGGTGAACAGGGAGCCCCGGTCGGTGGCGGTGAAGATGCGGACCGGCAGCGGTGTCCAGTCCGGCGGGTAGAGCATCATCGTGGCGCTCAGCTCGCCCATGGACAGGGCGAAGCAGAGCCCGGCGGCCGCGTTCAGGGACGGCAGCAGCAGCGGCAGCCGCACCCGGAACAGGACGTACGAGGGGCGGGCGCCGAGGCTTGCCGCCGCCTGCTCGTACATCGGGTCCAGGCGCCGGATCGCGGCCGAGACCGACTGGTGGGCGAAGGCGGTGACGAGCACGGTGTGCGCGAGGATCACGATCCAGCGGGTGCCGTTGAGGAGCATCGGCGGCTGCGAGAAGGCGACGAGGACGGCGAGCCCGACGACCACCGACGGCACCGCGACCGGCAGCATGAACAGCGCGTCGACGATCCTCCTGGCGCGCTTGCCGAGCGCGGCCGCGGCGAGCGCGGCCCAGGTGCCGGCGGTCAGCGCGACCACGCTGGCGGTGACGGCGGTGATCAGGCTGGTGGTCAGCGCCTGGAGGGACTCTCCCCGGACGGCGGCCGTGTAGTGCGCGGTGGTGGGGCCGGAGGGGAAGGCGCCGGACCAGTGGGTGGAGAACGAGGCGGCGACGATCACGAGCAGGGGCAGGGCGAAGAGCGGGACGAAGAGGACCGCGAAACCGGCCCACGCCGTCCAGCGGCCCGTACGGCTATGCACCAGCACGGCGGCCGACCCCCCGGTAGAGGACGTAGAGGCCCACGGACAGGGCGACGTTGACGACGGCGACGACACAGGCGGCGGCGTAGTCCGATTCGAGGATCGCCTTGCCGTACACGAGCATCGGGAGCGTGGTGACGCCCTTGGCGCCGGTGAACAGGACGATCCCGAACTCGTTGAGGCACATGACCAGGACGAGGCTGCCGCCGGCGGCCAGCGCGGGCAGCGCCTCGGGCAGGATCACCTGCCGGACGATCCGCAGCGGCCGGGCGCCGAGCGAGGACGCCACCTCCAGCTGGGCGGTCTCCATCTGCGAGAACGCGGCCAGGAGCGGGCGCATCACGAACGGGGTGAAGTACGTGATCTCGGCGAGCAGCACGCCCCACGGCGTGCTCAGGAACCGGAACGGGCCGCTCGCGTCGCCGGTGACGTCCGTCCAGACCCCGTTCGCCATGCCCGCGGTGCCGTAGAGGAACAGCAGCGCCAGCGTGATCAGGAAGGACGGGAAGGAGAGGAAGACGTCGATGAACCTCGACACCGCCTTCGCGCCGGGGAACGGCACGAACGCGATCACGAGCGCGAGGACGAAGCCGAGGACCAGGCAGCCGACGGTCGACGCGACCGCGAGCCACACCGTGGTGACGAGCGCGTCGCGGAAGGCCCCGGAGGCGAGGACCTCGGCGTACGCGCCGGGGGCGAGGGACTCCCGCACGACCAGCGCGAGCGGGTAGAGGAAGACGAGCCCGAGGACGGCGACGGGCGGCAGCGCCCAGACCCAGGCGGGGAGGGCCGCCTGGGCGGGCAGGCGTTCCGCCGGGGCGGCGGGGGCGGGTGCGGCCCCCGGCGCCGGGGGCCGTTCCATGAGACCGGCGGCACGTTCAGCCATGCCCCACCCCGGATGCCAGCAGCACCGCGTCCTCCGGCGCGAAGTGCACGGTCACCTCCGCACCGAGCGGCGGTGTCTCCCGCAGCTCGCGGACGTCCGCCTTCACCCGGTGCCCGCCGACCTCCACGTACAGCCGGTGGGTGGACCCGCGCCACTGGACCTCGGCGATCCGGCCCCGCAGGGCGTTCGGGCCGTCGCCGAGGCCGACGAGGTGGGGGCGTACGCAGAGGGTGGCGGCGGCGCCGGGCGCGGCGCCGGGGGCCGCCACCGTCAGCCCGGTCCCGTCGAAGGTCACGCCGTCCGTGCCCACCGTCACCGGCAGCAGGTTCGCGTTGCCGACGAACGAGGCGGTGAACTCGGTCCGGGGGCGGCGGTAGAGGTCCTGCGGGGTGCCGCAGTCCTGGAGCCGGGCCTTGTCCATGACGGCGATCCGGTCGGCGAGGGTGAGCGCCTCGACCTGGTCGTGGGTGACGTACAGGATCGACACGTCCGGCAGTTCGCGGTGGAGACGGGCGAGTTCGGCGAGCATGCCGGAGCGCAGCTGGGCGTCGAGGGCGGAGAGCGGTTCGTCGAGGAGGAGGACCCCGGGCCGGATGGCGAGGGCGCGGGCGATGGCGACGCGCTGCTGCTGGCCGCCGGAGAGCTCCCGGGGGTAGCGCCGGGCGTAGGCGGCCATGCCGGTCATCTCCAGGGCCTCGGCGACCCGGGCCGGGATCTCGGCCTTCGGCGTCCTGCGGGCCTTCAGCCCGAAGGCGACGTTGGCGTCGACCCGCAGATGCGGGAAGAGGGCGTACTGCTGGACGACCATGCCGATGCCCCGCTTGTACGGCGGGAGGCCGGTGACGTCGCGGTCGCCGAGGAACACCCGCCCGGAGACCGGCCGGACGAAGCCGGCGACGGCCCGCAGCGCGGTGGTCTTGCCGGAGCCGGACGGCCCGAGGAGGGCCATGACCTCGCCGGGTTCGACGGTCAGGTCGAGGGAGTCGAGGACGGTGGTGGAGCCGTACGCGACGGTGACGCCGTCGAAGCGGATCCCGCTGCTCATGCCTCGTACTCCCGTATCAGGCGCGGGAGTTCCGCGACCGAGGCGAGGACGCGGGTGGCGCCGTGCCGGGTGAGCGCGGGCTCGTCGTGGGCCCCGGTGAGGACGCCCGCGACGATCCCGGCACCGGCGCGGACGCCGGAGAGCATGTCGTACGAGGTGTCGCCCGCGACCACGACCTGGCGGACGTCGTCGACGGCGCCGGTGCGGAGGAAGGCGGCGAGGACCATGTCCGGGTAGGGGCGTCCCCGGCCGCCGGCGTCGGCCGGGCAGAGGGTGAGCCCGACCAGGTCCCGCCAGCCGAGGGCGTCGAGGATGGCGTCCTGGGTGACGCGGGCGAAGCCGGTGGTGAGGACGACGGTCCTGCCCTGTTCGGCGAGGGCGGCGACGGTCTCGGCGGCGCCGGGGAGCGGGGAGATCCGGCCGTCGGCGACGAGTTCCCCGTACGCCTCCTCGAAGGCGAGGTTGGCCTGCCGGGCGCGCTGCTCGTCGCCGCCGAGGAGATGGCGGAAGACGGAGATCTTCGACTCGCCCATGGTGGCGCGGACATGGCCGATCATCGCGGCCGGGTCCTCGCCGAGGCGTTCGGCGGCGACGGTGAACGCCTGCTCGACGAGGCCGTCGTCGGCGACGGTCGTACCCGCCATGTCGAGGACGACCAGGTTCATCGGGGCCGTCGGGGCGATACGGGCCGCGGGGGCCGTGGAGGTGGTGGGGGTCGTGGGGGTCGTGGGGGTCATGCGGTTCACCAGCCCAGTTCGTTCGCGGTCGTCTCGGCGATGGCGGGCGAGCAGGTCATGCCGCGCCCGCCGGGTCCGGTCACCAGCCACACGCCGTCGCCGACCCGCTGGCGGTGCACGACGCGGGTGGTGTCGACGCACTGCGCGTACACCCCGGCCCAGCGGCGCCGGATCTTCGGCAGCGGGCGGCCGAGGAAGGACTCGACGACGCGGGTGAGGTGCTCGTAGGGGTCTTCGAGGGTGTCGAAGGCGAAGGGGTGCTCGTACTCGTGGGTGTCGCCGATGGTCAGTCCGCCGTCGAGCCGCTGCACCATGAGGAGCTGCATCCGGTGGGCGGCGGCGGTCGGGTCCTGCGGCTGCCCGGCGGCGAGGGCGTCGAGCGCGCCGGAGGCGTACGCCGGGTAATAGCGGAAGGAGTCCGCGTCGGCGACGGACGTGGTGAGCGGCTCGCCGAGGGGTGCGGTCTGCATCATCTGGAGCCGGACGCGGCGGACCGGTATCTCGCCGGCGATCTCGCGGACGAGGCCGGAGAGCCAGGCGCCGGTGCACAGGACGACGGCGTCGCCGGTGTGGGTCTCGCCGCGGTCGTCCCGGACCCCGCTGTGCCCGTTGCCGTTGGCCGCGAGGACGTCCCGGACCTCGCGGTTCGGCAGGAAGGTGTACCTGCCGGTGGCCAGGAGGGCCTCGCGGAGGGCGAGTTGGGCGAGGCGGGGCTCGACGGCGGCGTCCCGCTCGCACCACAGGGCGGCCTCGAAGTCGCCGCGCAGGGCGGGGTTGACCGCGCGGGCCTCCTCGGCGGTCAGCAGCTTGTAGCCGCGGGCGGCGGCGTCGGGGCGGGCGACGGCGGCCTCGGCGACGGCGCGTTCGAGCGCGTTCCGCACGGGGGTCAGCGAGCCGATGGCCCGGAAGCCGAGCCCCGGGACGCGGGCGCCGATGCCCTCCCACAGTTCGCGGGCGCGCAGGGCGGTGTCGAGCTCCTCCCCGCCGGCGCGGCCGCTCACCCAGATCTGGCCGAAGTTGCGGAGGGACGCCCCGCGCGCCTCGGCCTCGCGCTCGATGTGTACGACCTCGTGGCCGCGTTCCACTGCGTGCCAGGCGTGCATGGTTCCCACCACGCCGGCTCCTACGACGATCACCTTCATGGCCGAAACGGTCGTGCGGGTGGGTGACCCGGGAGGATCGGGCGGGCGACGGGACGGTGAACGGACCGACAAGCTTGGACCAGACCCGTTACCATTCCGTGATTTACTCCTCCGTCACCTCTGCTGCCCCAGATGGGCGGTGAAGCTGAAGCGGTCGCCCCGGTAGAGGGTGCGCACCCGCTCCAGGGGCCGGCCCGCGGTGTCCCGGGAGACGCGGTGGAGCAGCAGCATCGGCAGGGCCGGCGGCGTCCCGATCAGCAGCGCCTCGCGCGGGGTCGCGAGCACCGTCTCGATGCGCTCGTCGGCGTCGCCGAACGCGATGCCGAGGCGGTCGTGGAGGTAGGCGTAGAAGGACGAGTCCGGGTCGAACCCGGTGTCCAGGTCCGGGACGCGGGCCTCGGAGACGTACGTGCTCTCCAGGCCGACCCGCTCGTCGTCGGCGAGCAGCACCCGCTCCATGTGCCAGACGGGCTCGCCGCGTTCGGCGCCGACCTCGGGGGCGAGCGCCTCCGGGCAGGGGAAGCGGTCGAGCGAGATCAGGCTGCGGCCGGGTCGGCGGCCCTGCCGGCGCACGCCCTCCGTGTAGCTGGCGAGCGACAGGGGCTGTTCGAGCTTGGGGCCGGCGACGACCGTCCCCCGGCCCTGGCGCCGCAGCCGCCCCTCCAGGAGGAGTTCGCGCAGCGCCTGCCGCACGGTCTCGCGGGACACCTCGTACCGGACGGCGAGGTCGCGCTCGGTCGGCAGCGGTCCGCCCTCGCCCAACTCGTCCACGAGCAGGGTCAGTTTCGCCTTGACCGCGTAGTACTTGGGTACGCGGCCGTGCTCGGGGATGCCGGAACGGACGGGGGCGCCGGGGCTGTTCTGGTAGTTCACGGGAGGGATGGTCGCAGACGGGTGTGAACGGGAGGGTGTACGGGACGTGGCTCAGCGGTGCCGGGACCGCCGGGCGGCCCGGACGAGGAGCGCGCCCAGGAGCACGAGGGCCGCGGCGCACGGGGCGAGCAGCAGGACGACGTCCCGGTCGGACCCCCGTCCCGTACGGGCGAGTTCCCCGCCGGGCGTGAGGACGTCGGGGGCCCTGGGGTCCCCGACGCCGGGCCGGACGGCCGGGGGGGCGGTCTTCTTCCCCGGCACCACGGGCAGGCCGGGTGTGTCGGGTGTGTCGGGTCCGGTGGACTCGACGGGTCCGGTGGGCACGGGTCCGGTGGGCACGGGTCCGGTGGGCACGGGTCCGGCGGGCACGGGTCCGGCGGGACCCACGGTCAGCCGGTAGTCGCCGGACTCGCCGATCCAGTCGCCGTCCGCGCCCCGGCGCTGGACGACCGCCGCGTTCACGACGACCTCGTCGGGGGCCGTGTCCGCGCCGAACGCCAGCCGTACGGGGACGCTGACGGTCCCGCCCGCGGGCACCGCGAAGCCGCCGAAGTCCGAAAACGCGCCCACGCTCTCCGCCTCCTCGGTCGCCTCGAAGGCCACCGGCCGCCAGCGCGCCGACCCGGCGTCGTAGAACTCGAAGCGGATCTGCGCGGGCCGCAGGGCGCGCTCGCCGTCCGTGAACACGAGCACGGGATGGATCCCCGAGCAGGACGCGTCCGTGGTGTTGGTCAGGTCGAGCTTCCACTCCTGGAACGGCCCGCCCGCCGGATACTCGGCCGGTCCCCCGTGGATCCGCGTGTCGATCGGGAACCCGGTGTCGGGGGCGGCCCCGCAGGCCGGGGCGGGGGGCGGATCGGGGGCGGGGGCGCCGAGCGCCGGGGACGCCAGGGTGAGGAGCACCGCCGTCGTGGCCGCCGCGGTCGCGGCCCGGGCGGTGCGCGGGGGAGTCGATGCCATGGGCGGGGCCTCCGCTGCTCTCGGGCGGTACGGGTCGGCCGCGACGCTGCCACGCCGGAGCGGGCGGACAGGGCAGCGACACCGCGCGCGCCCCCGGACGGCCCGAGCCTTCCGCCCGATCAGCCTATTGTCCGAAGATCGGACCGAGAATGAGCCACGCCGCGCCCTCGGCCACCGCGTCCGGCCCGGTACCGGCGACCGCCACCGGAGCCGTCAGGCCGAGCCCGGCCAGGACCTCGCGGACCCCGCCCTCGAACACCTCCGGTGCGGCGAGCACCACCCGCCCGCCCAGGAGGACCTGGTCGATGTCGAGGAGCCGCACGAGGTTGGCGGCGCCCGCGCCGAGGATCCGCGCGGCCCCGGCGAGCTCGCCGCGCGCCACCTCCGCCAGACACAGCACCTCCAGGCAGCCGCGCCCGCCGCAGCCGCACGCGGGCCCGTCGAGCTGGACGGTCTGGTGGCCCAGCTCGCCCGCCCCGGTCCGGTCCCCCCGCAGCGGCGCGCCCCCGAGGACGAGGCCGGCTCCCAGACCCGTACCGAGGTGGACGTACGCGAAGGAACCCGGGGCGCCGGGGCGCACGGCGAGTCCGAGGGCGGCGGCGTTGGTGTCCTTGTCGAGGACGACGGGCAGGCCGAGACGGCGGACCAGCTCGTCCCGTACGGGACGGCCCTCCCACTCCGGGAACCCCGTCACCCGGCCGGGCACCCCGGCCCGGTGGTCCAGCGGCCCGGGCATGGCGACGCCGACGCCGAGAAGGGCGGGGGGCCCGAGCGGGCCGCCCGCCGCGCCTGCGCCTGCGCCCGCCGCTGCGTCTGCCCCTGCGCCTGCCGCTGCGTCTGCCGCTGATCCCGCTTCCGCTTCCGCTTCCGCTTCCGCCAGCAGTGCCCGTACCTCGTCCGTGACCGCGCCGAGGACCGGTTCCGCCCCCGCCCCCAGGTCGAGGGCGCGGCGGCGCAGGGAGACGACGGTGCCGGCGAGGTCGGTGAGGAGGGTGGTGAGTTCGTCGCGGTCGAGGTGGACGCCGACGGCGTACGCGGCGGAGGGGACCAGACGCAGGACCGTACGGGGCTTGCCGCCGGTCGAGGCGCGGTGCCCGGCCTCGGCGGCGAGGCCGTCGGCCCGGAGGCGGGCGGTGATCTTGCTGACGGCCTGGGGGGTGAGCCCGGTCCGTTCCGCCAGCTCCAGGCGGCTGATGCCCGTCTCCCCCGCCGTGCGCAGCAGGTCGAGCACGAGCGCCGCGTTGTGGCTGCGCAGCGCCGGCACGTTCACGCCGCCCTGGTCCCTCGGATCCCTCTTCACGCTCCCATTGTGGCGGGCGCTTGCACTTTGGCAACAGCGTTGCTTAAGTGAGGTGCATGACTGGCACCGCCCCCCGTACCCCGCTCCGCGTCGGACTCGTCGGCTACGGCCTCGCGGGTTCCGTCTTCCACGCCCCGCTGATCGCCGCCTCCGAGGACCTCGTCCTCGCCGCCGTCACCACCTCCGACCCGGAGCGGGCCGCCGAGGCCCGCGCCGCCCACCCCGGCGTCCGGGTCGCGGCCGACCCCGGCGAACTGTGGGAGCGCGGGGCGGACGACCTCGACCTGATCGTCGTCGCCTCCCCCAACAAGACGCACGTGGCGGTCGCCACGGCCGCCCTCGAAGCCGGCCTCCCCGTCGTCGTCGACAAGCCGCTCGCCGGCACCGCCGCCGAGGCGCGCGCTGGCCGCCCTCGCCGAGGAGCGGGGCCTGCTGCTCTCGGTCTTCCAGAACCGCCGCTGGGACAACGACTTCCTGACCCTGCGCCGCCTCCTCGACGAGGACGCGCTCGGCGAGGTCCAGCGCTTCGAGTCCCGCTTCGAGCGGTGGCGCCCGCGCCCCAAGGGCGGCTGGCGCGAGTCCGGTGCGCCCGAGGAGATCGGCGGGCTGCTCTACGACCTCGGCAGCCACGTCGTCGACCAGGCACTCGTCCTGTTCGGCCCGGTGGCCTCGGTGTACGCCGAGTCGGACGTGCGCCGCCCCGGCGCCGAGACCGACGACGACACCTTCCTCGCGCTCACCCACGCGAACGGGGTCCGCTCCCACCTGTACGTCAGCGCCACCACCGCCCAGCTCGGCCCCCGGTTCCGGGTGCTCGGGCAGCGCGCCGGCTTCGTGAAGTACGGCCTCGACCCCCAGGAGGTCGCCCTCCGCGAGGGCCTGCGGCCCGTGCCCGGCACGGTCTGGGGCGTCGAGCCGGCCGAGCTGTCGGGCCGGCTCGGCGCCGGGGAGTCCCCGCTCACCGGCGGCGGCACCCCGGTGGAGTCGGTGCCCGGCGACTACCCGGCGTACTACGCGGCCGTCGCCGCCGCCGTGCGCGGCACCGGCCCGAACCCGGTCACCGCGCACGAGGCCGCCGCGGCCCTCGACGTCCTGGAGGCGGCGAAGCGGTCCGCCCGCGAGGGCGTCACGGTGACCCTGTGAGCGCGCCCGCGAGCACCTCCGAGGTCGCCGCCGTCGAAGCCCAGGAGGCCCGCCTGGTCCTCCCCCGCTTCTCGTACGAGGACGCCTGGACGCTCGGCACCCTGCTCGTCGGTCTGGCGAGGGAGCGCCGCGCCCCCGTCGCGATCGACATCCGGCGGGGCGCGCAGCAGCTGTTCCACTGCGCGCTGCCGGGGTCGAGCGCGGACAACGACGCCTGGATCGACCGGAAGCGGCGGGTCGTCGAGCGGTACGGCGCCAGCTCCTTCCTGGTCGGCGCGCGCTTCCGCGCGAAGGGGACCACGTTCGAGGCGTCCTCGCGCCTCGACCCCGACCGGTACGCCGCCCATGGCGGTTCGTTCCCGGTCGCGGTCGAGGGCGCGGGCGTGATCGGCTCGGTCACCGTCTCGGGGCTGCCGCAGGCCGAGGACCACGCCCTGGTCGTCGAGGCACTGGAGCGACTGCTCAGCTCGTACGCCGCCGGCGACGGCTGACGAACACCAGGGCGCCGCCGCCCAGGGCGAGGGCGGCCGCGGTGGCGCCCATGGCGATCTTCCCGGTGCCGGCACCGGTGCCGGGCAGCTCGCCGTTCGGGCCGTGCTGGCCGCCGGAGTCGCCGCCGCCCGTGTCACCGCCGCCACCCGTGTCACCGCCGCCGTCGGTCGCACCGCCGTCCGTCCATCCGCCGCCCGTCGTCCCGCCGTCCGTCTTGCCGCCGCTGGTGGTGGGGTCGGTGGGGGTGGGGGTCGGGGTGGGAGTCGGATCCGTCGGGGTCGGCGTGGGGTCGGTCGGGGTCGGGTCCGTCGGGGTGGGGGTCGGATCGGTCGGCGTCGGCGTGGGGTCCGTGGGGGTGGGGGTCGGGTCCGTCGGCGTCGGGTCCGTGGGGGTCGGGTCCGTGGGGGTCGGCGTCGGGGTCGGGGTGGGATCCGTGCAGGACGGCAGGTCCCCGTCGAACGGGTAGGCGTGGATCTCCTGGCCCCCGCCGCCGTCGGCCGCCGAGGAGTGGGTCAGGCTGCCGGTGGTGAAGAACCGGCCGTTCATGCCCGGCATGGTCACCGTCGCCGTACTGGCCTGATTACCGATCAGCACGCTGCCGGCGAACTGGGCCGTGCCCTCGAACCTCACCGCCGTCGCGTCCGGGAAGTTCCAGAGCACGCGGTCGCGCAGCCCGTCCGGCAGCCCGGCGATGGAGGAGTCGATCGTGCGGTCGGCGCCGAGGACGTTGACGAGGACGGTCGCGCCCGCCGGGATGCCGGCGAAGGTGATGCCCTGCTGACCGCCGCTCGCCGACTCCAGGTCGAAGTCGACGTTGAAGACCTGGAGCGCGGCGCTGCCGTCGCCGGTGAAGACGGTCTCGGAGCCGTTGTTGACGGCGGTCCCGGTGGGGGTGCGGGAGGCCCCGTTCACGTAGGCGTAGCACTGGCTGGCGTCGGTGAGCCGGTCGCGCAGGGCGGAGTACGGGGCGGCGGCCGCCGCGTCCCGCACCGCGGTGGGGTTCACGGTGCCGGAGAGCGCGCCCCCGTACCGTACGACGCCGTGGACCGTGCCCTCCTCGGCGAGCAGGCGCTGCTCGGCGGCGACCGTCAGGTCCTCGCCGACGGTCAGGAAGTCGGTGCCGTCGTCGGGCGGGACGCGCGAACCGGCGCCGGCGACGCCCACGTTGTAGACGCCGGAGACGCCCGCCTTCTTCTTCTGGTCGAAGCCGCCGAGGACGACGACCTTGCCCTCGGCCTCGGCGGCCGCCTCGCGGACCAGGAAGTCGCCGCCGACGAAGATGTTGATGTTGTTGTCGCGGTAGACGACGGGCCCGCTGCCGGTCCCGGGGTATCCCGAGGGCGGGCAGTTGCCCGGCTTGCAGGGGCCGAGGCCACCCGGCAGCGGATCGGCGTGACCGGTGACGGCCAGCGCGCCGACCAGGGCCGTGGCCCCGATCGTCGAGGCGGCGATGAGGGCGAGACGGCGCCGGTCGCGCCGCCGTTCCCGGTCCCGGTCACCGCCCCCGCCGGTCTCCCCGTCACCTCGGCCAGTGCCACTTTCCTGTGAAATACGTTCCATATCAGGCAATATGCAAAAAGGGTAAGCAGATGGCGACGCCCCACGCGGGGCGCCGCCGATTTCATCTCAAGTACCGTCAGGCGCTCTTGAGCTCCTGCCGCTGCCGGCCGAGCCCGTCCACCTCCAGTTCGACGACGTCGCCGGGACGCAGGTACGGCTTGGGCTCCGGCTGCCCCATGGCGACGCCGGCGGGCGTGCCGGTGTTGATGACGTCGCCCGGGTAGAGGGTCATGAACCGGCTGACGTACCGCACGACCTCCGCGACCGGGAAGATCTGGTCGGAGGTGTGACCGTCCTGCCTCAACTCGCCGTTGACCCAGAGCCGCAGGCCGAGCGCCTGCGGGTCCGGCACCTCGTCGGCGGTGACCAACCAGGGCCCGAGCGGGTTGAAGGTCTCGCAGTTCTTGCCCTTGTCCCAGGTGCCGCCGCGCTCGATCTGGAACTCGCGCTCGGAGACGTCGTGGGCGACCGCGTAGCCGGCGACGTGCGCGAGGGCCTCCTCGTCGGTCTCCAGGTAGCGGGCGGTGCGGCCGATGACGATGGCGAGCTCCACCTCCCAGTCGGTCTTCACCGAGCCGCGCGGTACGAGCACGGTGTCGTCCGGGCCGACGACCGTGTCGGCGGCCTTGAGGAAGACGACGGGCTCGCCGGGGGTGGCCTGGCCGGTCTCGGCCGCGTGGCCGTGGTAGTTCAGCCCGATGCACACGACCTTGCCGATCCGGCCGACCGGCGGGCCGACACGGAGCCCGGTGGCGTCGAGCGCGGGCAGCACGCCGGCGCCCGCCGCGGCCCGGACGCGGTCGAGCGTCGCGGCGTCGGCGAGCAGAGTGCCGTCGACGTCGTCGACGAGGGCCGACAGGTCGCGGAGCGTTCCGTCCTGGTCGAGCAGGGCGGGACGCTCGGCTCCCGGCGGGCCGACACGCAGCAGCTTCATGGTCTTCTCCCGGTGGTCGAGGTGGGCCCGGGCGGGCCCTGCGGTACCCCGGCCGATGGAGTGCGGCCATCGGAGGATTGGTCGATCCTCCAAGAGAACGGGTCAGTCTGCAAGACCCCGTTCACGCACTGGACCCTTACGCGCGAGTAGCAAGCGCCTCGGGGACCTCTTCCGTACGGAACAGCAGGGCCCGCTCGACGGCGGTCCAGGTGGTGCTGGTGACGACGTAGAGGGCGGCGGCGAGCGGGACCACGGCGACCGTGATCAGGGTGAAGAAGGAGAGCAGCGGCATCACCTTGGCGATCGCGCCCGCGCCCGGCGCGGGCTGCCCGAGGTCGAGCGGCTGGGCGGCCAGCTGACGCTTGGTGCGCCGGTAGGTGAACGTGGCCACGGCGGCGACCAGTGCGAACAGCACCAGGTAGACCTGCCCGGCCGGGCCGAAGGCCCCGCCGTGGGCGAGGGCGTCCGCCCAGTGGTCGCCGAGCGGCGCGGCGAAGAGGGTGTGACCGGCCATCCGGTCGCCCGAGAACAGGTGGTACATCAGCAGGAACGCGGGCGCCTGGAGCAGGCTGGGCAGGATGCCGGCGAACGGCGAGACCTTCTCCCGCGCGTGCAGCTCCGTCATCGCCTTCCTCAGGCGCTCCGGGTCCTTGGCGTGCTTCTTGCGGAGCGCCGCCAGCTCCGGCGCGATCCGGGTGCGGGCCTTCTGGCCGCGGGCCGAGGCCCGGGAGAGCGGATGGATCGCGAGCCGTACGAGCGCGGTGAAGAGCACGATCGCGGCGGCCGTGGCGGTGGTGGCGAAGAGCGGCTGGAGCAGGTCGGCGAGCCGCTCGACCAGCGTGGCGAAAACGGACAAGGGGAGCCCTCCGTGGGGTCTCGTCGTGCCGGGGGAAACCGGAAGGAATTCGGGTCTCGGCATGACGGATCCGCGGGAGGGCGCGTCCGGTGTGGTGTGCGGGCTCTCCTACGCGGCCGTCGGGAGGCGACGGCCGGGAGCTCGGGGTCTTCTGCGGCCGGCGGCGTCGGGATCGCGCTGCGGCAGGAAGGCGGTGCGCCGCTCGCGGTCGCGGATGGCGGTCCGCACGGCCGTGGGCGGCGCGGCCGGGGCCGTACGCGCCCCGATCAGCGCGCAGACGACGGTGGTCGCGGCGAGGGCGACGGCGGCGGAGACGCTCGCGCCGTCGGAGAGGAGCAGGTCGGCGAGGGCGAGGAGGAAGAAGAGCGGCGCGAGGACCCGCAGGACCAGCTCCCTGGCCGTCATCCCCACCACCCCCTCGTCACACCCGTCGCGCCGATCGCGCACGTCTCACCGGACGCGCCGATCGCGCGCGCCGGAGCGCGCTCGGTCCGCGCGTCTCACCGTGAGGACGCGCGGGGGCCCGCCGGAGTTCCCGCGCCGGGAGTTTCCAGCGGTACGAGGAGGCGGCGGGGCCCGAGGAGGGCGCGGCTCACCGGGTCGCCCGGGTCCGGGTCGAGCGCGGCGCCGGGCCGCATCTCGACGTCGGCGGGCGGCACGGGACGGCGGCAGGCGGGGCATTCCCCGTACGCGCCGAGTTCGGTGCCGCACTCGGCGTGGTGGAAGTGGCGCACCGGCAGGGCCCCGGGCACCTCGGCCCGGCCCCAGGCGCCGAGCGAGCGCAGGACGGGCCAGAGGGCGAGGCCCCGCTCGGTGAGCACGTACTCGTCGCGCGGGGGCGACTCCCGGTAGCGCCGGCGGTCGAGGACGCCGGCCTCGACGAGGGCCTGGAGCCGGGCGGCGAGGACGGCGCGGGGGGCGCCGAGGTGGACGAGGAAGTCGTTGTAGCGGCGGACGCCGTAGAAGGCGTCGCGGACGACGAGGAGGGTCCATCGCTCCCCGACGACTTCGAGGGCGCGGGCGATGGAGCACTGCTGGTGGGCGTAGTCCTTGCCGAGAGCCATGGGCCCATCGTACGCGGTGCAGGTTCATTGAACGAACCTTGCTGGTGCCGTGAGTTCATTCACCGAACCGACGGGTGGAGGTTCCTGCCATGCCCCAGCTCGCCGCCACGGCCCTCCCCGGGGCGCCGCCCACCCCCGCGACCCGCCCCGGGGCCGTCCTCGCCGTCACCGCCGCGGCCACCGCCGTCGCGCTGATGAACTACACGGCCCCGATGCTCACCCTCCCCGCCATGGCCGCCGCCTTCCGCACCCCGCCCTCGGCCCAGGCATGGCTGCTCAACGGCACCCCGCTCGGCCTCGCCGTCCTCCTCCTCGTGGCCGGCAGCCTCGCCGACACCCACGGACGCCGCCGCGTCTTCCTCCTCGGCACCCTCGCCCTCGGCCTCACCACCGCCCTCGGCGCCCTCGCCGGCTCCACCCTCACCTTCACCCTCGCCCGCACCGCCCAGGGCGCGGCGAGCGCCGCCGTCCTCGCCGGCAGCCTCGGCCTCCTCGCCCACGCCTACCCGGCCGGCCGCGACCGGATCAGGGCCACCGGCATCTGGGGCGCCGCCGTCAGCGGCGGCATCGCCCTCGGCCCCCTCCTGGCCGGCGCCCTGAGCCTGCTGGACTGGCGGCTCGCGTACACCGCGCTGGGAGCGGCGGCCCTGGCGATCGCGGCGGCGGGAAGCCGCACGCTCCCCGCGAAGCCGACGAAGGCCGAGCAGCCTCAGCCGCAGACGAGGCCGGAGAGGCAGACGGGGCCGGTCGGGCCGGAGAGGCCGGAAGAACCTCAGGGGTCCGAGCTGTCGACGGGACCGGAAGAACCTCAGGGGTCCGAGCTGTCGACGAAGCCGGAGAAGCCCGAGGAACCCGAGAAGCCGGAGTCCGCGCCCCGGCCCGACCTCCCGGGGGCCGTCACGCTCGGCCTCGCCCTCGCGGCGCTGCTCACCGCGCTCACGCTCGGCCGGGACGGCTGGCTCCGGCCCCCGGTGGGCCTGCTCCTGCTCGCCTCCGCCGCCCTGACGGCGGCCTTCGCGGCGGTCGAGCACCGGAGCCGTACGCCCATGATCGACCTGGCGCTGCTGCGGCGGCCCGCCTTCCTCGCGTCGACGCTCGGCGCGCTCTTCACCGGGCTCGCCGTCATCGGCCTGTTCAGCGTGGTGCCCGCACTGCTCCAGGGCGGGGCCGGGATGTCGCCGCTGGGCGCCGCCTGGCTGTTCGTCCTCTGGTCGGGCACCGCGTTCGTGGTGGCGCTCCAGGCGCGCCGCCTCGCGGGCCGCCTCTCCGCCCCGTACCAACTGGCCCTGGGCTTCGCCCTCTCCGCGGCGGGCGTCCTGGCCCTGCTCGGCGGCCTCGACGGCCCCTGGCCGCGCCTCCTGCCCGGCCTCCTCGTGGCCGGCGCGGGCAGCGGCCTCCTGAACGCGGCGCTCCCCCGCCTCGCCGTCGACTCCGTACCGCCCGCACGCGCGGCGATGGGCTCGGGCGCCAACAACACGGCCCGCTACATCGGTTCCTCCGCCGGCGTGGCCCTGACCCTCGCCCTCGCGACGGCGGGCCCGGACACGGCGCTGCTGGCCTCGGCGGCCCTGGCCCTCACGGGCGCGGTGCTCACGCTCGCCCTCGGACGCCGCCGCCGGTGATCCCGCGCGGGCACACCCGGCCCCTGCCGGGCACGACCGCCGCGTCCGTGAACTCCACCCGTGCGAGGACGTCCTCGTCGGCGCGGTCGTGCCCGGCGACACGGCGGCACGGCGGCACGGCGGCACGGCGGCACGGCGGCACGTACGGAACGAGGAGCCACCCCGGCCACGGCCCGCGTCCGGTCACCCGGCCGAGACGAGCCTCGCCCACACCACGAGCCGGTAGGCGCTGCTGAACTCCGGCGTGCACGTCGTCAGGGTGAGATAGGCCCCGGCGGCCGAGTACCCGTACGACGGCTTCACGACCGACCGCGGCACGGGCCGGATCACCCCGACGTCACGCGGAGCCGTCCGCGGCAGCACCTGATCGACGCGGTAGACGTACGTACGCGCCCGCGTGCGCACGTAGATCCGGTCCCCCTCCCGCAGCCGGTCGATGTACCGGAACGGCTCACCGTGCGTGTTCCGATGCCCGGCGAGAGCGAAGTTCCCGACGCCGCCCGGGCCCGCGGTCCCCGGATACTGCCCGACATACCCCTTGTCGAGGACGGACCGCTTCGACACCCCGTGGGCGACGGGCGCGCTGAGTCCGAGCCGGGGGATACGGAGAACGGCGAACGCGGCGGACGCCGTCCCGGCCGACGAGCCCCCGGACGGCGGCTCCCGCTCCGGCTCCCCCACCGGCGCCCCGGTCCCGACGGGCTCGGTGGGACCGGCGGGCGGCGCGGACACCACGGGCTCCCCCGCCCCCTCGGCATCCACCGGGGGAGAGATGCCCCACTCCGCCCCCCACTCCCGCTCCAGGACACTCACCTGCTCACGGGCCTCCGCGCGGGCCAGCCGGTTGGTCCACCAGAGCTGATGGACGACGAGAAGCAGGACGACGACCCCGCAGGTGACGACGGTCTCGGCACCGATCCACAGCACACGCGCGCCCGTACGCCGCCGCCCCCGCCCCTGGACGACGACCGGCACCCGCTCCCGCACCCTGGCCCGCACGCGGGGCACGATAAGCGCTGAGGCGCCAACTCTCCAGGCCCGTACAGCAGTACGGTGGAGAGCATGCGCCCCGACACTCCTGCCTCCCACACCACCGAAGCCGAGCGCCTCCTGCGCACGGCAGCGCAGTACCCCGGAGACCGGGAACCCCTGTACCTCCAGGCCGCGGCCCACCGGGAACTCGCAGGAGACCGCCCGGGCGCCACCGCCCTCTACGACGAGCTCCTCGCCTCCTCCCCCGCCGACCCCCACCTGATCAGGGCGCTGAAGGCGGCCAACCTGTGGGAGTACGGCCACGAGGCCGAGGCCCGCGCCATCATCGACGGCCTCCGGCGCGCCAAGCCGTCCGACGCGGCCGCCTGGGAGACCGCCGCGGAGACACTGGAGGCCCACGACGAACTCGAGGCGGCCGAGTCCACCCTCACGGAAGCGGCCGAACTCCTCGTCACCTCCGCGGAACTCCCCCACGCGACCCAGTCACTCCTGACCACCCGCCACCGGGTCCGCCGCATGCTCGCCCTCCCCCACGACGACTGGGACACCTTCGCCGACCAGCTCCACACCGGCGCCGTCCCCCTCGACGAACTGCACGACCCCAAGCGCCTCTGGTCCCTCGGCTCCTCCGACCCCGCCGAGCTCCAGGCCGAGATCACCCGCCTCCGCTCCGAACTCGGCACCTACCGCACCGCCCTCTCCCGCCCCTTCCCCGTCGCCGTCCTCCACTGGCCCGAACCCGAACTCGACGAGCTCCTCGCCGCCTACCCCGAGCTCGAAGCCGAGTACCCCACCTACCGCGCCCACCTCACCGACATCGAAGCCTCCCTCCGCGAACTCGCCCAGGCCGGCACCCCCAACCTCGGCATCGTCCGCGCCACCGTCCCCTCCTACGAAGCCTTCGCCGCCTCCGAATCCACCCGCCCCTCGAACGCGGACCTCCTGCCGCAGTACGCCACCACCCTCGCCGCCCGAGGACGCGCGACGACATGGCCCCCGGCCCAGGCGGCCACATGCTGGTGCGGACGGGAAGCCACGTACGGGGAGTGCCACGGGGGCTCGGTCGCCACGTGAGGCGGGACGGGCCGTCCTCCCGTCGCGAGTTCGCATCCCGGTCCTGGGATCACCCATATCGATGTCGGTGCCGTCCATTAGGGTCGTGCTTGATCCGATGTAGCACGCACATTCCAGGGCGAACATGACGACTGACTGGCAGTTCGAGGTACCCACCACCGGCAGCAAGCACCTGCCCCCGGACGCGCGCTACATGGAAGCGCTCAGCAGTCAGGGCTACGGCTTCGAGGCGGCGGTCGCGGACCTGGTGGACAACTCCATCGACGCCGGCGCCAAGGACGTCGTGATCCACTTCCTGCGGGACGGGGACAGGCTCGTCAGTCTGCTCGTCGTCGACGACGGCCAGGGCATGGACGAGGAGGGTCTGGACGTCGCGATGACCGTCGGCGGGCGCCGTGACTACGCTCCTCAGGCCCTCGGGATGTTCGGCACCGGACTGAAATCCGCCTCGCTCAGTCACGCGGGCGCCGTCACCGTCGTCAGCAAGGTACGACGGACCCGGGCGGCGGCACCGGCCGGACGCCGTTGGACGATGGAGCGGGCGGTGACCGGGTACCAGTGCGACATCGTCGCGCCGGACTACGCACAGCAGCTCATCGACCGCTACTACGACTGTCCGATCGTCTGGCAGGGCACGATCGTCCGCTGGGACGAGGTCAAGGACTTCCCGCAGACCGGCGGCGGTGGCCAGACCGATCGCTACCTCCATCGCACGATCAACAAACTGGGGCTCCACCTCGGGCTGTATCTGCACCGGTTCCTGGCGCGGGACGACTTCAACATCACCATCGCCGTCGAGGACGTCTCCACCGGCGTCGAGTACATGAACTTCGGCGTCCAGCCGCTCGACCCGTTCGCCTACCCGGTCAGCGGGCACCCCGACTACGCCCGGGACTTCGTCGTCTCCGTCCCTTCCGCCGGACCTGTCACACTCTCGGCGCACATCTGGCCGCCGAAGATGAACAACGACGAGTTCAAGGCCGTGGGGACGGTCATCGACCGGCAGGGTTTCTACTTCTATCGGCACGACCGCCTGGTCCAGGCCGGTGGCTGGAACAACTTCCGTCAGCCCGAACAGCACCTCGCCCTCGCACGAGTCGCCGTCGACCTCCCCGACGACTCCATCGCCTCGGACGTGTTCCGCCTCACCGTGAAGAAGGACGGCGTCTCCACGACTCCGGAGTTCGTGATGGCCCTGGAGTCCGCGACGGATGCCGACGGTCACGCGTTCTCCGCGTACGTCGCGGACGCGGACGCGACGTACAGGGAGGCGCGCAAGCGGACCGGCACGACCCGCAAGCCGGTGATCCCCGCGGGCAAGGGCTTCGAATCGTCGGTGCGGGAGGCCATAGAGGACGAGTTGCCGGTCATCCCCGGCGAGGAACCGATCTCCGTCCGCTGGCAGAAGATCGACAACGGCACGTTCTTCGAGATCGACCGGGAGAACCGGACGATCATTCTCAACCATCACTATCGCGCCGCGATCCTCGGCGGTCGGCGTGGCGGCCTCAACGACGCCCCGACGCTGAAGTCGCTCATGTACCTGCTGCTCCACAGCATCTTCGAGAAGGAGTACAGCGGCAGTCGCGAAAAGGACAACCTGCAGTTGTGGCAGTCCGTGCTCGTCGCGGCTGCCCGCGCCGAACTGAATCGAGTGGCGGACGATGACTGACCCCACGACGGGCCCGGCCCTCGCCTGGTCGACCGTCGAGCACTACCTGGGAGAGGGTCTCGGCACGAGCTACCGCCTCTCCACCGGCGACGGGCACCCGGTCGTCTCGTACGAGGTGGGACACGGCGGCCATGACATCGCCCTGTTCGTCGAGCTCGGCCGGAACCAGCAGCCGCCCCGCTCCCCGCTGCCCGCCGTCCTCATCGACCAGGTGGCCGTGGGCCGGGGCGTCCGCATGGCCCGCATCCGGACCACCCAGGTGGAGTTGATGCGCGAGTTCCACGATCTGTTGCTCGCGGTCGCCGACCGTATCGTCACGAAGAACCGTTCACTCGACCGTGCCTTCGCCGAGACCGTGGACGGTTGGAGCTCCCTGCTCGGCCGGCCGCGCGCCATGGGGTTGGAGCAGCGGATAGGGCTTCTGGGCGAGCTCTCGATACTGACCCGGCTCGCCGAGACGTACAGCTGGGCAGCGGCCGTCGAGGCATGGACCGGCCCGTACGGCGAGGAACACGACTTCGCCCTGGTGGACTTCGACATCGAGGTGAAGACCACGGCGTCGGAACGGCGACGCCACATGATCCATGGAATCGGGCAGCTGCAGGCCGCTCCCGGCCGGCCGCTGTGGTTCGCGTCGCTCCGGCTCACCCGCGGCGGCACCGGCGGCCGCACGCTCGCCGAGTCGGTCGCGGCCGTGCGCGGCTCCGTGGCGGAGCAGGCCCCGGCAGCGCTCGCGCGTCTGGACTCCGCGTTGGAGCGGTCCGGCTGGTCGGTCGAGCGCGCGGACGACGAGCGCTGGACACCACGTGACGAGGCCCTGGTCCTGGCGGCCGACGCCGTGCCACGTCTCGAACCGGCGCTGCTCGCCGCGGCCGCACTCGAGCGGATCTCCGCCGTCCACTACGAAACCGACGTCACCGGGCTCACCCCCACCGCAGACGCGCCGGTGAACCTGTCCGGTCTTCGCCTCCCGTAATCCCCCCGTGCTCCCCGCCCGCACCGTCCCGACAGCCGAGGAACCACCGATGACGAGCCCCGACAGCGCCGCCGACATCCGTCTCGACCTGCACCACCGCGCACTCGGCGACATGAGCTCGGGCAAGCCGAAGCGACTGGTCCGCGCCCTGGAGTACCAGGCCGAGGACCTGCAGGCGGGAGCCTTCGAGTACACCACCGAGGCGGACTTCCTGTCCGTGCTCCGCACGGCGGCCGCCACCGACCGGCTGGTGGAGACATGGCGCAAGCAGCTCACTCGCTGGGACTACAACGAGAAGGTGGCGTGGTCGTCCCACCTTCCCCGTACGGACGAGCGGCGGGCCGACGTGTACACGCTGCTCGGCCTCGGTGACGAGACCGGCAAGCTGCTCGATGCCCTCGTCCCCGTGTCCAAGGCCGCCGGAGCGGTCGTCATCAGCACCGAGCACAAGATCTGGTACACGCCTCAGTCGCTCCAGGGTCGCCCCTGGTACTGGCCCGCGTATCGCAAGCTGCTGGTGGACAAGGGATGGCCCGAGGACATCGTCGCCGGGCTCGACGAGGCGTCCGACCGCGTCGTGGAGCGACTGGCCGACCCGACGGCGGCCGAGGCGTACCAGTCGAAGGGGCTGGTGGTCGGCTACGTCCAATCCGGCAAGACCGCCAACTTCGCCGGTGTCATCGCCAAGGCGATCGACGCCGGCTACCGACTCGTGATCGTCCTGGGCGGCACGCTCAACATGCTGCGCGCGCAGACCCAACGCCGCCTGGACATGGAGCTGGTGGGCCGCGAGAACATCCTGCGCGGCGGGAACGAGTACGAGTCCGACTACGCCGACGACCCCGCCTGGAGCCAGGGCAAGTTCGCCGCCTTCGGAGCGATGCCCTCATCGCTCGGCGCCTTCGACATCCACCGGATGACGACCCGCGACGTCGACTACCAGAGCCTCCAGATGGGGATCGCCGCCCTCGAAGCCGACAAGCAGGAACCCGGCCTCCCCCTGTACGACCCGCGCAACCTGCACCGGGCGGCGGCCCGCCTGATGGTCGTCAAGAAGAACAAGAGGGTCCTGGAAAAGCTGGTCAAGGACCTGCGGAAGATCCAGACGCCCCTCGCCGAGATCCCGGTCCTGATCGTGGACGACGAGTCCGACGAGGCATCGGTGAACACGACCGACCTGGCCAAGCCGAACGCCGAGCGGACCGCGATCAACCAGAAGATCTCGGAACTGCTGCGGATGCTGCCGCGCGCCCAGTACGTGGGCTACACGGCGACGCCCTTCGCGAACGTCTTCATCGACCCCAGCGACACCGAGGACATCTTCCCGAAGGACTTCATCATCTCCCTGCCGCGTCCGGACGGATACATGGGCGCCCGTGACTTCCACGACCTCGACTCGGATCTGACCGACGAGGAGCGGACGTTCGTGAACTCCAACGAGAGGGCGCACGTCCGCTCCATCGTGGTGGAGGGAGGCGACGAGGGCGACGAGGACGACGCCTGCCTCGAAGGCGCCATGGACATGTTCGTGCTGACCGCGGCGATGAAGTTGTACCGCGAGGACAAGGGCGGTCTCGGCGATCGCTACTTCCAGCACCACACCATGCTGATCCACGAGTCCGTTCGGCAGGACGACCATCGAGAGCTGCTCGGTCGCGTCACCCGGCTGTGGTGGAACGCCGGCTACCTCGGCCCCGCCGGCCGCGAGCGGCTGCGCCACCTCTTCGACACGGACATCGCCCCCGTCTCCGCCGTGCGCGCCGACGGTCAGGCCGTGCCGTCCTCGTTCGAGGAGCTCGCGCCGTTCATCGGTCCCGCCGCAATCCGGATCGGCGGTGACGACAAGCCGATCATCGTGGTCAACGGCGACAAGGACATCGAGACCGGCGAGGCCGACTTCGACAAGCGGTCGATCTGGAAGATCCTCATCGGCGGACAGAAGCTGGCCCGCGGGTTCACCGTGGAAGGCTTGACCGTCTCGTACTTCCGGCGTCGGGCCGGAAACGCCTCCACCCTCATGCAGATGGGCCGTTGGTTCGGCTTCCGCGAGGGATACCGGGACCTGGTCCGTCTCTACCTGGGACGCCAGGAGACCATGGGGAAGAAGGAGATCGACCTGTACGAAGGCTTCGAGGCGATCTGCCGGGACGAAGAGGCGTTCCGGGCGGAGCTGGCCCAGTACTCGGTGACCGTCGACGGCCGTCCGCAGGTCACCCCGGACAGGGTGCCACCCCTCGTATGGCAGCACATCCCGTGGCTCAAGCCGACGAGCCCGAACAAGATGTACAACTCCCGCCTGGTCACCGTCCGCTCTCCCGGTGAGTGGCAGGAACCCACGGCCTACCCGACGAGGGCCGTCGACCTCCGCCACAACACCGGCCTGTGGACGCCCGTCCTGGACTCCTTGTCGGCGGAGCCGGCACAGCTCTCGTACCACCTGCGCGAGAAGGACGTCACCCATCGTTTCTCCGCGCTCACGGGCCGGATCGGCTCCGCGGAGCTGCTCGCCCTGGTGTCAGGAGTGCGGTGGGGCGCCCCTTCGCAGTTCGCCCCGCACCTGGACTATCTGCGGGAGATCACCGCGGGCGGCACCGCCCAGGTGGACGACTGGATCGTGCTCGCTCCGCAGCACGCCCAGCCGGGCAAGCGGATCCGGCTGGCGGCCGATGGGCGTCCTTACTCCTACTTCGCCCGTGACCGTCGCCGTGCCCCGCTCTTCGGCGCCATCAGCGATGTCAAGCACCGTGCGGCGGCCCTGCGCATCGCGGGCTCGCTCACCGATGCCGGCGACGCGGGCGTCGAGAGCCTGGTCGCCCCGCGCCGCGGCGTGATCGTCCTGTACCCGATCGTCGAGCCCGAGCACCGAGCCACCCTCGTGGAGGGCGTTTCGCTCGATCCGAGCCGGGTCGTGATGGCCTTCGGCTTCGTCGCACCGGCCTCGGCCCGCAGCGACGACGGTCGTGTGTTGCGCTTCACGACCGTCGACTCCTCTCAGGAGGGGGTCGCCATCATCGACACGGCCTCCGGAGCGGCTGCGGGACTCGGATGAGGACGGGGAACGGGATGGCCACCACGACGGCCCGCCTGCGGAGCGTCGGCGTCTGCGCCGGCGCCGGAGGTCTCGCCCTCGGGTTGGAGCAGGCGGGTTTCGATCCTGTGCTCCTTCTCGACAACAGGACCGTGGCCTGTGACACGCTCCGTGCGAACAGGCCCGCCTGGGACGTCCTCGATCTCGACCTCCTCGATTTCGATCCCGTCGAGCATCAGCAGACCTACGACGTGGACCTGCTCGCGGCCGGGCTCCCCCGCGTCAAGGCCACCGCCTCCGTGCACCGTCCCGAAAGGGACGACGAACTGGAGGCGCTGAAGGCCACGATCATGCTCATGCACGGCGTCCGGCCACGCGCCTTGTTGATCGAGAACGTCCCCGATCTCGTGACCAAGGCGGCGTACGGCCCTATCCGGGAGTACATCACCGAGGAACTCGTCCACCTCGGCTACGACATTCATTGGTTCGTGCTCAACGCCGCCGATTTCGGAGTGGCGCAAGATCGCAAAGAGGGGGTCGTCGTCGCTTTCAGGGATGGACGTCTGGACTCCTTCACTCCTCCCATGGCCTCCGTCACACGACATCGGACGGTCGGGGAGGTGCTGGGCTCCTCGATGGCGGCCCGCGGCTGGCCCCAGGCCGCCTCGTGGGCCGCTCAGGCCGATCGCCCGGCCCCGACACTGGTCGGAGGTTCCTGGAATCGCGGCGGTGCGGACCTGGGACCGACGGGCAGCAAGCGTGCCTGGGCACGCATGGGCGTCGACGGTGGCACGGTGGCCGACGACGTGCCGGGGCCGGATTTCGACTGGGATCCGTCGCTCGGACGCCCGGGGATGATGCCCCTCACCGTGCCCCAGGCCGCCGCCCTGCAGGGCTTTCCACCGGAATGGCACTTCGCGGGCCGCAAGACCGCGCGGTACCGGCAGGTGGGCCACGCCACTCCTCCACCGGTCGGGCGGGCGCTCGGCGAGGCGATCGGAACGGCTCTGGAATGCTGACTTCGATGTACGGAACGCATCACCTCCGGCCGATCGGGGGCGACGCCCGACAGCCGAGCCGCTCGGTCGGCCACGCCGGGTAACCTGTAGCGCTGCGGGGTCCCCGGTCCCCTTGACGAACACACCATCCCCTGGAGACCACCGTGCCACGCCCCGAGATTGTCGACTTGTTCGCCGGGCCCGGCGGGCTCGACGTGGCGGCACGCGACCTCGGCTACGAGGTGACGGGAATCGAGTTCGATCAGGACGCGTGCGACACCCGGGCCGAGGCCGGCCTCCTCACCCTGCAGGGCGACGTACGGGATTTCGGCCCTCACAAGTTCCCGAACGCGACCGTGCTGGCGGGCGGACCCCCGTGCCAGACGTTCACCGTGGCCGGCACCGGAGCGGGTCGTCGTGCCCTGGACGAGGTGATCGGATTCGTCCGGGGGATGGCGCGCGGCGAGGACGTCCGTTCCAAGCTCGCCGTACTCGACGACGACCGTACCGGCCTGGTCCTGGAACCGCTGCGCTGGGCCCTGGAAGCGCTCCGTGACGGGCGGCCCTACGAGGCGATCGTGCTGGAGCAGGTGCCCGCGGTCCTTCCCGTCTGGGAGGAGTACGCGAAGGTGCTGTCCGCGAACGGATACTGGGTGGCCAAGCCGAAGGTGCTGCACACGGAGCAGTTCGGCGTCCCTCAGACCCGCCGCCGCGCGATCCTCGTGGCCCGGCTCAACCGCATCGCGGAGCTGCCGGAGCCCACTCACCGTCTGTACCGCAAGGGTGTTCCCCAGGATCAGGGCGATCCCGACCTGAAGCCGTGGGTCTCCATGGCCGAGGTCCTCGATCGACCGACGCCCTTCGAGGTCGTCTCGAACTACGGGACCGGGGGCGACCCCAGGAGCCGCGGGCGTCGAACCTCCGGCGAACCCGCGTTCACGGTCACCGGCAAGGTCTCGCGCAACCGGGTCGTCGCGACCGACGGCCGAGAGCTTCCGCGCTTCTCGGCGCACGAGGCGGGCGTGCTGCAGACGTTCCCTCGCGACTACCCGTGGTCCGGCAGGGCGATCGCCCAGCAGGTCGGCAACGCCATTCCGCCGCTGCTGGGCAAGGCGGTCCTGACGGCGGCCCTCGGCACCGCGAAGGAATACGCGAGCGATCCCGAGGGCTGAGCAGGCGGTCAGACGAAGTCGGAGGGCTTCGACAGCACCACCCCGGGGGCCCGGGGAGCAGGAACGGACACGTCCGCTTGCCTGTCCTCCCCGGCGGAAGTCCTCTTTCGGAGCGGTGCCTCGACCCGCAGCTTCTCGAAGAGCGGGATCAACGCGTCGACGGCGTCCGGCTTGACGCGTCCGTCGGAGGGGCCTTCCGGCAGTCGCTCCCAGCCGACCACCGCACCGGAACCCGCATCGATCCATTCGAGCAACTCGTCCGCGTCGGGATCGACGTCCCGTGCCATCACGTCGTAGACGAGGGTGCTGCCGGCCGCGTTCACGGCGGCGGAGAAGGCGTTGACATGGTCGCCGGGACGAGGGACTCCGGCGTCGAGGAAGCCGCCGATGACGCGGATCATCGCCTGGGCGGTGGGACGGTGATCGATGACGTCCAGGCGCAGCGTGGTGTTGAGGACGTCCTGGTTCCGACAGGCGGTGACGACCGGGGCGTAGTCGTCGCCGTCGCGGAAGAGTTCCGCCGCCCACCAGAGCCGGGAGAACGACTGGGTGTAGTGGGGACCGCTGAAGCGGGCGGCGGTGGCGATGCCGCGGCCGTCGGCGGTGTCGGGGCCCCTGTGGCGCCAGACGACGTAGTCGGGGGCGACGACCATGGCCAGGTGGTTCCAGAGACGACTGTCCGCGGCCTCGGCACGGGTCAGCCGGAGGGTCGCGTGCAGACGGGGAGCGAGCCAGCCGTCGGCGGCGCTTCGATCGTCGGCGAAGCGCCGCATCGCCTCGTCGAGGAGTTCGCGGACCGGTGCGGTCCGGCGACGTTCTGCGGTTCGAGGGTCGTACGCGACGCAGGCACGGGTCAGTGCCACCTGCGGAGGAAGCTCCAGGCCGGACTGAATGCCGCGGCCGAGGTACTTGGTGACGGCTGCGTCGGGCAACAGCGCGAACACCGCCGGCGGGTCGGCGGGGGCAAGGACGCTCATCGACTGCCGCTCCTCTCCGCGGCGTCGACGGATCGCACCGCGTTGGTCAGCCTCTTCGTGATCTGGCTTCTCCTGCCGGCCGCGTACTGCACGGCCGTCTGAAGCTCGGCCCAGCCGAACCCCTTGGTGCGACGCTCCTCGATGTCGTACAGGGCGTCGGTGAGCTGCCGGCCGGGCAGCACGTCGGGCAACATCATCCGAAGGACGGACTCACGCCAGCCCGTCGGCATGAGGGGAGTTCCGTCCTCGTCGACGTCGAGGGCGCTGACGGCCGTGTGGAACATGGCCGTCCAGGCGTCCTGGGCGATCTGGCTGGAGGTCACGTCGCGCAGGAGCTTCTCGGCCGGGCCGCCCCCGCTGCCGCCGAGCATGTCGACGAGGCCGTCGACGGATCCGGTGTTGAGATAGACGGTGGGCACCTCTCCGGTGGTGTCCACGATCCAGGGCGAGTCCTTGTACGGACGAAGCCACTGCTCGGGTCCTTCGCGGAAGTCCGCCTCGACGATCTCGATCTCGCGTCGGCGTACGGGAGTCGTTCCCTTGAGGTCGACGTACCAGTCCTCCGCCGTCGCGCCGATGGCCCTTCCTGCGACCCCGTCGCAGGTCGCCACGACCGTCAGGCCGAGCATCGCGCGATCGAGGTGTCGGCTCCGGTGCAGGTCGATGCCGCCGCCCCACGTCCCGTCGGCTGCCCGCTCCAGGCGCGCGGTCGTGCGGGCGTTCGTCGCCTTCTCCGTGAGTGCTGCCAGACAGACGACGTCCGTCCACCGCCCGTCGGCGATCTCCGGCTCGGGGAGCGTGGCCTGGAGCCGCAGTGTGCAGTGCTCCCAGTTCTCCCTGCCGGAGCGGTGGAGGGCCACGGTCCGTTCGGACTTGGACACGTGCGAGTACGGGAGTGAGGACGTCCCGTCGACGGTGATCGAGAGGACGTCCAGATCGACGTCGCCGAAGAGGGTCGGGTAGGGGTAGACGGACTTCATGCCGCTCCTCCGCGGGCCTTCTGGACATCGACGACGAGTCGTGCGAGAGCGCCCTGAACGGGGTGGGTGGCGGGGTCGGTGACGCCGGTGAACACGGCCGTCCGGACACCGGGGGCGACGACGAGGTTGCCGTTCTCCACTCGGCAGTCGTCCGAGGCGGCGAGCACGGCCCAGCCGACGGCAGGACGGCCACCGGATCGTACGTCGAACTTGGCCACGGGGGTCAGAACCCACGGGTCCTCGGCATCGGGCAGCTTGAGGCCGACCGTGACGTTCCAGGCGCCGCTGTCGTCGACGCGGGCCTCCACGTTGCGGACGACGGGGAAGCCCTGCGTCCGCTTGCCGCCGCCGGTACCGGCACCGCCGTCCAGCCTGAGCAGCTCGCGCAGTGCGGCCGGCCCCTCCGAACGAGCGCTCTCCCGCCGTCCGACCAGGCTCCGCACGGCCTTGTCGATCTCGGCCCGGAATTCCTTGAGACGAGTGAGAGCGCCGCGCTCGTAGAGCGAGGTGAGCTCCTCCGTACGGTCCCAGCGGTCGTGCTCCGGCGGCTCGGAAGCCCGCAGGAAGGCTTCCGCGAGTTCGACGTCCTCGCCTTCCCGCCCGGTCGCGAAGCCGGCGAGCAGCACGGCCTGAAAGGGGGCCGTACCGAGGGGCAGCTCGCGGGGGCGCTGCTCGGTGACGGTCATCCGGTTGCCGCGCATGCAGACGACCCGACTGTGCCGCTCGTCGCGATCCGCGGCCGAGGTCAGCAGGAGGACCGCGCGATGTTCCCGTCCCTTGTCCCGGGCACGGCCCCGGCCCTTCAGCGGAGAGACGACGAGCGGGACCTCGACGAGCGCGACCTGATCGCCGGCGGTCAGTTCGGGGACCGTCTCCCCGTCGAGGTAGGTCTGCAGGGCACGTCCGAGAGCCGGATGGTGCGCGTGCGGGTCGACGCGCTCCTCGGAGACCAGGACACGCCCGTTGCGGAGGGTGGTGACACTGGCCTCCATCAATGCTCCGGCCGTCCTGCCCCCGATCATGGTCGCCCAGAACCCGTCGGCGAGGGAGCGCACGAGCTTGTCGTGCATTTCCTGGAGGGTCTCGGCGTCGCCGGAGGCATCGTGCGCGCCGACGATGAGGAAGGAAGTACCCGGGTCTGAGCTCGACCGGTCGAGATGGAGGGAACGCACCTCGTCCTCGTCCGCCCACCAGGATCGGGACACGCCCTTGTGGACGGGCCCCGGCTCCGTCTCGCCGAACCACGCGGGACCGGCGTACGCCTCGCCTTCGAGCTCGTGCCAGGGCAGGTCGAGCCGACCGACGACACGACGCTCGACACGCCCCTCGTGGGATGCCGAGAGGGTGGAGTTGACGAGAACGAGTCCCAGCCGACTGGTGGCCCAGAGAGTGGCCTTGCCCAGTCCGTAGGAGCCACCGGCCCGCCCTCCCGCCTGCTTGTGGCTGTCGAGCTGGCGACGGACCACGGCGGCGTAGCGGCCGTCCTCGTACTCCGGGCCGGTGAGACCGGCGGCGTTGTAGTCCTCGACACGGAGCAGCAGCAGCGAGCGCCCCTCGTCGAGGTCGTCGAGCGCGGCGCGGAGACTGCGGGAGACCTTCTGCCCGCCGACGGCCGCCGCCTCGTAATGAGGACGAAGTTCTTCCCACCGCGCCGCCGAGAGAAAGGCGTCGAGGTGCTCGCCGGTGATCTCGTGCAGCACGTAGCGGACACGGACCGGCGCAGTGGAGTCGTGGCGCTCGTCGAGCGAGTTCTGGGTCGCCTCACGAGCGAGGACGGACAGATCGGCGTCGAAGGCGAAAGCCGCGGCGTTGCCGTACTCACGCCCGCCGTCGGCATGGGCCGGTCGATGGTGCCACTGGCGAGGGCGTGCCGAAGCGATGTCGGTCGTCCGGTCGTGAACCGAGGCGGGATCGATCCCGAACACGGCGGCGATGGCCCGCTTGGTCTCGTCGCGGGGCTCGGCACGACCGTTGATCCACGCGGAGACGGCCGCTCGGGTGAGATCGAGGCGCTGAGCGAGGTCGGCCTGCTTCATGTCGGCCCTTGCGAGCTGGCGTTCCAGCCAGGGACCGAACTCTTCGGCTTGTCGTTCCGTCATGTGCATCCCCCGAGCCCTGATCGCCGCGCTGCGGTGCCCGCACCGCGCGCCGCTCACGCCACACGCACCCGCCGGAAAGGCTACCACCGGCTATTTGACAGCTTGCAGTCTGTCAATTCTCGCTAAGCGGGGGCTTTTTCGCAGCCTTCGGCCGACCCTGCAGGAGCGCTCGCCGCTCCGCGACGATCGCAGCCACTCGCGGGGCGGCCTCGTTCGGGCTCTCGTGCTCCCAGACCCGTACGGACACCCACCCCGCTTCCTTCAATCGCGCATCGGTGTTCGCATCCCGTGCCCGGTTCTTCTCGATCTTCTCCCGCCAGAACTCGGAGTTCCTCTTCGGCCACGTCGCATGCTCCGGACAGCCGTGCCAGAAGCAGCCGTCGACGAAGACGGCCACCCTGGCCGGCCCGAAGACGATGTCCGCCTCTCGGCGAAGCCCCTTCACCGGCCGCCGATGGACCCGATAGCGGAGCCCGGCGGAGTGCAGCGCGCTGCGCAGCGCCTTCTCCACACCGGTATCCCGGCTGCGCTGTCTGCTCATCCGCGAGCTCGTGACCGGATTCGTCTCCAGGACCCTCATGGCGGTCATTGTGACGCGCACAGCCGACTGGAGCCTCACAGGGCGTCGATTCGCCGTGCCCTAGGCTCGAAGAATCGACCTGTCGACCCGAAAGGCCCCACCATGCCCCGTATCCCCTCCCCCGCCATAGCCGCCGTCGGACTCGTCGGGGGGTATGCCGTGGCGCGGTGGACGAAGAAGCGGCCCCTGGGTGGGGTTGTGTTGGCTGCGGCCGGTGGGGTGGCTGTGAGGGAGTGGCGGGAGGTGGGTGGGGTGAAGGTGGCTGCCGGGCTCGGGGTCGCGTATGTCGGGGCCTTTGCCGGGTCCCATCCGCTGGCGAAGAGGATCGGGGCCTGGCCGGCGGTGTTCTCCGTCGCCGGTGGCATGGCCGTCGCCTCGTGGGTCGTGACCCGCGGGAAGGGCTGACGCCGGGGCCGGGGGGCCTGCTCGGGCTGCGGTGTCAGGCTCCGGCCGCTTGGCTGAGGGTGTGGATGAGGAGGCCGGCGAGGGCGCCGACGACGGTGCCGTTGATGCGGATGAACTGGAGGTCGCGGCCGATGTTGGCCTCGATCTTGCGGGAGGTCTGGGTGGCGTCCCAGCCGGCGACGGTGTCGGTGATGAGGGAGGTGATCTCGTGGCGGTAGGTGGTGACGAGGTAGGCGGCGGCGTCTTCGGCCCAGCCGTCGACCTTGGACTGGAGGCGGGTGTCCGTCGCGAGGCGGTTGCCGAGGGAGATGAGGGAGGCGCGGGCGCGGAGGCGGAGTTGGCTGCGGTCGTCCTCGGCGGCGGCGATGATCAGTGAGCGGACCGAGGACCAGGCCGAGGTGATGATGTCCTGGACTTCGGGGCGGGCGAGCAGGTCGGACTTGAGGCGTTCGATGCGGGCGCGGGTGTCGGTGTCGGCCTGGAGGTCGGCGGCGAAGTCGGTGAGGAAGCGGTCGATCGCGCCGCGGGCGGGGTGGCCGGGCATGTCGCGCATCTCGGTGACGAAGCGGAGCAGCTCCTTGTAGACGCGTTCGCCGATGCGGCGGTCGACGAAGCGGGGGGTCCAGCCGGGGGCGCCGCCCTGGACGGCGTCCATGACGGAGTCGCCGTGGGTGACGAGCCAGTCGTGGGCGCGGGTGCAGACGAGGTCGACGGCCCGGTGGTGGGCTCCGTCGGCGACGATCTTCTCCAGGGTCTTGCCGAGGCCGGGGGCGATCTCGGCGGCTTCGGCGCGGCGGGTGATGGCCTCGCCGACGACCGCCTGGACGTCGGAGTCGCGCAGGACGGTGAGCGCGCCGCGCAGGGCGGTGGAGAGTTCGGCCGTGACGCGGTCGGCGTGGGCCGGGTCGGCGAGCCAGGCGCCGAGGCGGCGGCCGATGCCGAGGGCGTGCAGCCTGCCGCGTACGACGTCCGCCGAGAGGAAGTTCTCGCCGACGAAGGAGCCGAGCGAGGCGCCCAGCTGGTCCTTCTTCGTCGGGATGATGGCGGTGTGCGGGATGGGGAGGCCCAGCGGCCGCCGGAAGAGCGCCGTGACGGCGAACCAGTCGGCGAGCGCGCCGACCATGCCGGCCTCCGCCGCCGCGGCGACGTAGCCCGCCCAGGCGCCCCAGCCCGCGTGGTGGCCCCAGGTCATGACCGCGTAGACCGCGGCCACCGCCACGAGCAGGGACGTCGCCAGCGTTTTCATGCGCCGGACGCCTCTGCTCTTCTCCTCGTCCGCCGCTGTGTACGAGAAACTCACCAATGCACTCGACCTCCTACATCAGGGACTCCCGGCGCTCGTCCCGAGTTCCCCCGTACATCTTCGCGATCACCGCCTCGATGTCCGGCTCCCGCACCGAGAGGTCCAGGAGGGGATACCTGGCCGCCACCGTCGCGACGAGGGGGGCCGCCGAGGCCGTCGCCGGGAAGGCGAGCCACTGGCGGGGGCCTTCCGACCGTACGAAGCGGGCGCCGGGCACGTCGGTGATCGGGGGCAGCTCGCGTTCCAGGTCGACGACGAGGAGCCGTTCGCTCTCGCCGACGGCGTGCAGGCCGGCGAGTTCCCCGTCGTACATGAGGCGCCCGTGGTCGATGACCATGACCCGGGAGCAGAGCTGCTCGATGTCCGTGAGGTCGTGGGTGGTGAGCAGGACCGTGGTGCCGCGGGTGGTGTTCAGTTCGCGCAGGAAGTCCCGTACCCGTGCCTTCGAGACGACGTCGAGGCCGATCGTCGGCTCGTCGAGGTACAGGACCTCGGGGTCGTGGAGGAGGGCCGCCGCGATGTCGCCGCGCATGCGCTGGCCGAGGGAGAGCTGGCGGACCGGGACGTCGAGCAGCTCTCCCAGGTCGAGGAGGTCGACGCAGCGGTCGAGGTTCTCGCGGAAGCGGGCGTCGGGGACGCGGTACATGCGGTGCACGAGCCGGTAGGAGTCCTTCAGCGGCAGGTCCCACCAGAGGGTGGTGCGCTGGCCGAAGACCACCCCTATCCGCTGGGCGAGCCGGGTGCGCTCGCGCGCCGGGTCGATGCCGGCGACCCGCAGGCGGCCGCCGGTCGGGGTGAGGATGCCGGTGAGCATCTTGATCGTGGTCGACTTCCCGGCGCCGTTCGGTCCGATGTAGCCGACCATCTCGCCGCGCTCCACGCCGAAGCCGATGCCGTCGACGGCCCGGACCTCCCGCTTCTCCCGGCGGAACAGGCCGGCTTTGCGGCGGACGGTGAAGGTCTTCTCGACCCCGTCCAACTCGATGAAGGGCATGGGTCCGGGACCTCAGCTTCCTGTCGATCGGTACGAGCGGATTCCGGCGCGCCAGGCGAGGCCGGCGACCGCGCAGCAGACGGCCGCGACCAGCGGCGACGCGAACGCGGCCGCGTCCGGGACGCCGTCCGGGGCGGGCCGGCCCAGGATGTGGAGGGCGGGCAGCCAGTTCACGAACGCCAGCGGTACGACGTACACGACGCCCCGCACCAGCTCCTGCGCGAAGATCGTCGGCGGGTACTGGAGGAGGGTGTTCCCGCCGTACGTGAACGAGTTCGTCACCTCCGCCGCGTCCTGCATCCAGAAGAGCGCCGACGCGCCGAGGACCATGACGGCGGCGAAGATGACCGCGCCGCACACCACGGTGACCGGCAGCAGGACGGCCTTCAGCGGCGTCCAGGCCACGTCGAGCAGGAGCAGGCTCCAGACCAGGACGAGCAGCCCCTGGGCGACCCGGCCGAACCGCCGCAGCGCGAACTTGTCCGCCGCCACCTGGGCGAGCAGCGGGGCGGGGCGCATGAGGAAGGTGTCGAGCGAGCCGTCCCTGACCCGCTTGCCCATCCGCTGGATCGAGCCCATCGTCAGGTCCGCGATGCCGAAGGACGTGCCGGTCAGCCCGTACAGGAGGGCGACCTCGGCGAAGGAGAACCCGCCGAGGCCCTTCACCTGACCGAACATCAGCAGGATGACGACGAAGTCGAAGAAGGTGACGCAGAAGCTGGTGAAGACCGTCAGGGCGAAGGACAGGCGGTAGGTCATCGTCGAGCGGATCCACATCCCCGCCACCATGCGGTACGTGCTCCAGGAGCCGGCCGGCGGCCCGTGGGTCCCCGGGTCGTGGATCCCCGGCCTGTAGGCCCCCGGACCGTACGTCCCCACCCCTGTCGACCCCGCCCCGACCGCCCCCGGCCCGTACGTCTCCTGGCCGTACGTCCCTTCGTGTTCAGCCACCCTGGACCACCACCTTGCGTGTCGCGGCGGCCTGGGCGAGCCGGCCGGTGCCGAGGAGGACCAGGGCCCAGGAGAGCTGGAAGGCGTACGCGCCGGCCAGTTCCCAGCCCTGGTAGGTGCCGAGGTAGACGTCGGCGGGCACCTGGAGGAGGGAGGCCCAGGGGAGCATCCGGGCGACCTCGCCGAGGGTGCCGGGGAAGACGTTCAGCGGGAGCAGCATGCCGGAGAAGAACAGGCCGCCCAGCCAGGCCACCTGGACGACGCCCTGGCCGTCGAGCAGCCAGAAGGCGCTCATCGCGACGGCGTACCAGAGGGCGAAGCCGACCACCGAGCCGAGCGCCACGGCGAGGAGGAAGGCCGGCCAGGTCCCGGGGCCGGACGGCAGGGTGAAGCCGAAGACGAGGAAGCCGATCGTCATCGGGACGATGCCGCGGCCGAGGAGCTGGTAGGCGGACCGGCCCGCGTTGGCCGAGAACCACCAGGTCTGGAGGTCGGCCGGGCGGTACAGGTCGACGGCGATGTCGCCGGTCCTGATCCGCTCGATCAGCTCGTCCTCGAAGCCGCCGCCCATCAGGCCGCAGACGGTGATCAGCGCCTGGCCGATCCACACATAGGCGAGGGCGTCGTCCATCGTGTAGCCGCCGAGGTGCGGCCGTTCGTCCCAGAGGGCGATGTAGGTGTACGACAGGATGAGGCCGAAGACGCTGTTGGTGAACACCCCGGCCACCGTCGCCACCCGATAGGTGGCATGGCGTCGGAAGCCACCCGCGGCCACCGTCGCGTACAGCCGCAGCATGGAGTTCCCTTTCCGGTACGAATCACGGCGAAGCGCACGACCCTAGTGGGCCGCGCCCTGTCACCGCGACCGGATTTTCCGCCGGATTCGGGGCACACTCGGGTCGCGTTCGGGACTTTCATCACCTTCCGTGCAGTATGTGATGCCATGTCCCCTTCCTCCGGTACGCGTGACGATCCGAGCGACACCCCCCGGCCATCCCGAGCGGACCGGGAAGCAGGCTGGGAACCGAGGGACCCCACCCTCCCCTCCCCGCGGCCGGACGCGCGGCCCGGGAGGCGCCCCCGCCGACCCCGCCGCCTCCGCCGCGCCCTGAAGACGCTGCTCGGGCTGTTCCTCCTCGGCACGCTGCTGCTCGCCGGCGCCTTCGCCGCCGGCTACCTCCTGGTGGGGATCCCGCCCGCCAACGCCGCCGCCGTCGCCCAGTCCAACGTCTACCTCTACCGCGACGGCAGCCCCCTCGCCCGCGACGGCGAGGTCAACCGGGAGAACGTCCGCCTCGACCAGGTCCCGCTCACCGTCCGGCAGGCCGTCCTCGCCGCCGAGGACCGCGACTTCCACACCTCACGGGCCGTCGACCCCAAGGCCATGGTCCGCGCCGCCTGGAACACGGTGACCGGAAAAGGCCGCCAGTCCGGCTCCACCATCACCCAGCAGTACGTGAAGAACTACTACCTCGGCCAGGAGCAGACCCTCACCCGCAAGGCCAAGGAGTTCTTCATCGCGATCAAGCTCGGCCGCGAGAAGAGCAAGGAGGAGATCCTCCAGGGCTACCTCAACACCAGCTACTTCGGCCGGAACGCGTACGGCGTCCAGGCCGCCGCCCGCGCCTACTACGGCAAGGACGTCGAGCACCTCGACACCGCCGAAGGCGCCTACCTCGCCTCCCTCCTCAAGGCCCCCAGCGCCTACGACGTCACCACCCACCCCGAGAACCACGCCACGGCCGTCGCCCGCTGGAACTACGTCCTCGACGGCATGGTCACCGAGGGCTGGCTGACCCCCGCCGCCCGCGCCGCCGCACGCTTCCCCGCCCCCCAGACCGCGCGGCCCGCCACCGCCCTCGCCGGCCAGCGGGGCTACCTCGTCCAGGCCGTCGAGGAGTACCTGACCGGCCACGGGATCGTCGACGAGAAGACCCTCGCCGGCGGCGGCTTCCGCATCACCACCACCCTGGAACCCGACAAGCAGGACGCCCTCGTGCAGGCCGTCGAGGACCAGGTCCAGTCCCGGCTCGACCCGGCCCGCGCCCCCGCCGACCGCTACGTCCGCGTCGGAGCCGCGGCCGTCGACCCCGCCACCGGCAAGGTCCTCGCCCTGTACGGCGGCATCGACTACACCCAGCAGTACGTCAACAACGCCACCCGCCGCGACTACCAGGTCGGCTCCACCTTCAAGCCCTTCGTCTTCACGGCGGCCGTCCAGAGCGGAGCCCAGACCCAGCAGGGCCTGCCCATCACCCCGTACACCCTGTACGACGGCACCAACCGGCGCCCCGTGGAAGGCTGGAACGGCAGCCTGTACGACCCGGCCAACGAGGACGAGGCCAGCTACGGCGAGATCCCCGTCGGCGCCGCCACCGACCTGTCCGTGAACGCCGTGTACGCCCAGATGGCGGTGGACGTCGGCCCCGCGCACGTCCGGCGGACCGCGATCGCCCTCGGCGTACCCCGCTCCACACCCGACCTCACCGCCTCCCCGTCCATCGCCCTCGGCCCCGCCACCGCCAGCGTCCTCGACATGGCGGCGGCGTACGCCACCCTCGCCGCGCACGGCCGGCACGGCACGTACACGCTCGTCGACGCCGTCACCCGCGGCGGCCGGGAGATCGCCCTGCCCGGCGCCGCCGCCGCCCGGCAGGCCGTCAGCAGGGAGGCCGCCGACACCACCACGTCGATCCTCCGGAGCGTCGTCGAGACCGGCACCGGCACCGCCGCCCAGGCCGCCGGACGCCCGGCCGCGGGCAAGACCGGCACCGCCGAGGACGACAAGGCCGCGTGGTTCGCCGGCTACACCCCCGAACTCGCCACCGTCGTCGCCCTCATGGGCCAGGATCCCGAATCGGGCCGCCAGGAATCCCTCTACGGAGCCCTCGGCCTGCCCCGCGTCAGCGGCGGCGGACCGCCCGCCGCGATCTGGGGCCAGTTCACCCGGGACGCCCTCGCCGGAACGGCGCCCAGGGACTTCGAACTCCGGCTGATGCCCGGAGCGGAGGAGATGCCGACCGTGCCGCCGGTGCCCGACGGCCCGGAGGAGGAGTACCTGACGGGCGAGGCGGGGCCGCCGGGAGCCGCGTCCCGCGACCCCCGGCCCGCCCGTACCGCCGTCCGGGGTCAGTGACCGGACGTCGCCTTCAGACCCACCACGGCGACGAGCAGCAGACAGACGAAGAAGATCCGGGCGGCGGTCGCCGGCTCGCCGAGCACGACCATGCCGAGCACCGCCGCACCGGCCGCGCCGATACCGACCCACACGCCGTACGCCGTACCGATCGGCAGCGTCTTCGCCGCGTGCGACAGCAGCACCATGGAGGCGACGATCCCGGCGCCGGTGAACACACTGGGCCAGAGACGGGTGAAACCGTCGGTGTACTTCATGCCGATGGACCAGCCGACTTCCAGCAGACCGGCGACGACGAGCAGAACCCAGGCCATGACGGGACACCTCCGCGAGACGGATCAACAAGGGGTGCGTCGTCTTGTCGTCAGCCCGGTACGGCGCGTCTCGTCGGGAGTCTCCAGGCTAGCAAAGAAAGCACAAAGGCCCTGGTGACACCCGTCACCAGGGCCCGCGCGAGGTCCTCGCGCCCTACAGGTAGAGCCCCGTCGAGTCCGTCGCGCCCTGGAAGCGGTCCGCGGCCACCGCGTGCAGGTCCCGCTCCCGCATCAGCACGTACGCCACGCCGCGCACCTCGACCTCGGCACGGTCCTCGGGGTCGTAGAGCACCCGGTCGCCGATCTCGACGGTACGGACGTTCTGACCGACCGCGACCACCTCGGCCCAGGACAGCCGGCGGCCCACCGCGGCGGTCGCCGGAATCAGGATGCCGCCGCCGGACCGCCGCTCGCCCTCCGGGGAGTCGGTGCGGACCAGGACCCGGTCGTGCAGCATCCGGATGGGCAGCTTGTCGTGCGTGTTCTCGCTCACGGCTCGAACCTACCTGCCCGGGCGTGTCGGCCGTAGCCGGAAGAAGTCATCCCCGGCTCTTACGCGAGGACGCCGCGAGCAGCCCCACGACCGCCACCGCCAGCAGCGCCGCCGGAACGACCCGCTCCAGGCGCGGCGCGCCGTCCGCGTGGGTGAAACGTGCCTTCACATCCGACACGACCCGGTTGACGGCGACGAAGGCCCGCCCCGCGGTCTGGTCGACCGTCGAGGCGACCTTGGCCTTCGCGTCCCCGATGATCGTCTTCGGGTGCACCCGAATGCCGATCTCGTCGAGAGTGACGGCGAGCTGCTCGCGCCGGCGGACGATGTCCGCCTCGATCTGCGCAGGGGTCCTGGCGTCCGACACCGCGCTGCCTCCGTAGTCGTGATCCGGTCGTTTCCGGTCAGTCTGTCAGTTCCACCGCCGCGGGGCCGCGCCCGACCCCCATTAGGCTCTGAAACGCGTACGCGAACATTCCGAGGAGAGCCAGCCATGAGCGAGCGACTGCAGCCCGGCGACACCGCCCCCGCCTTCACCCTTCCCGACGCGGACGGCAACGAGGTCTCCCTCGCGGACCACAAGGGCCGCAAGGTCATCGTCTACTTCTACCCCGCCGCCCTCACCCCCGGCTGCACCAAGCAGGCATGCGACTTCACCGACAACCTCGACGTCCTCGCCGCCGCCGGCTACGACGTCATCGGGGTCTCCCCCGACAAGCCGGAGAAGCTCGCGAAGTTCCGCGAGAAGGAGAACCTGAAGGTCACGCTGGTCGGCGACCCGGAGAAGACCACCCTGGAGGCGTACGGCGCCTTCGGCGAGAAGAAGCTCTACGGCAAGACGGTGACCGGCGTCATCCGCTCCACCGTCGTCGTCGACGAGGACGGCAAGGTCGAGCACGCCTTCTACAACGTCAAGGCCACCGGCCACGTCGCCAAGATCATCCGCGACCTCGGCATCTGAGCCCCCACCTCCGCCCGAACGGCCCGCACCCCCGAAAGGGACGGCGCGGGCCGTTCCGCATGCCGGGTACGCCCCGAAGGGTCGTCGCGGGAGAACCTTCGCCGTCCGTGCCCCAACTGCCATGCGGCGACTGACACCTGGTGCGGGCGCAGCCCATCGACGAAGTCCCGCCCGGTACGATGGCAGGCGGCAAGCGGCGGTGGCGCAATGGCGACGCAGCAGACTTAGGATCTGTGGCCCTTGATCGGGCTTGAGGGTTCGAATCCCTTCCGCCGCACCATGAACGGCCTGCGTATCGAAGGATCGATGCGCAGGCCGTTCGCATGCCGGGGGTCAGCCCAGCAGTTGCTTCACGAGGGGGGCCAGGGCGCGGAACGCCTGGCCGCGGTGGCTGATGGCGTTCTTCTGCGCGGGGGTGAGTTCGGCGCAGGTGACGTCGTGGCCGTGGGGCTGGAGGATCGGGTCGTAGCCGAAGCCGTTGGTGCCGGTCGGGGTGTGGCGGAGGGTGCCCGGCATGCGGCCTTCGACGACGCGTTCCGTGCCGTCGGGGAGGGCGAGGGCCGCGGCGCAGGCGAAGTGGGCGGCGCGGTGGGCGTCGTCGATGTCGGAGAGCTGGGCGAGGAGCAGGTCCAGGTTGGCGCGGTCGTCGCCGTGGGTGCCGGACCAGCGGGCGGAGAAGATGCCGGGGGCGCCGCCCAGGACGTCGACGCAGAGGCCGGAGTCGTCGGCGACGGCGGGGAGGCCGGTGGCCTGCGCGAGGGCGTGGGCCTTGAGGAGGGCGTTCTCGGCGAAGGTGACGCCGGTTTCCTTGACGTCGGGGATCTCGGGGTACGCGTCCGCGCCGACGAGTTCGAGGTCGAGGCCCGCGTCGGCGAGGATCGCGTGGAGTTCGGTGATCTTGCCCGCGTTGCGGGTGGCGAGGATCAGACGGGTCATGTCCCCGATTATCCGGGCCGGACGGCGGGGGTCGGCCCGGGGTGGGCCGGGGCGGGTCAGCCCGGGGTGCAGACCTTGGCCACCTCGCCGGCCGCGTCGGTGATCGGCGTGATGTCCGGGGTGGTGTCGCCGTTCTTGACGGCGGTGCGGACGGTGTCGACGCCCTTGGTGAGGTCGTCGACGGCCTTCGAGAGGTCGGCGTTGTCCGTGGTGTTCTTGAGGTTGCCGAGTTCGGTGGAGATCGAGTTGAGGGACTCCTCGATCTGGGTCACGTCGTTCGAGGCGTTGGAGACGGCCTGCTGGAGGTTGGACACCGAGGTGGCTATCGCGTCTGCGGTCTTGACGCAGTCCATGGCGGTGTCGAGGGCTCCGCAGCCACTCAGGACGGTGGTGAGTGCGGCGGCCGTGGCCACGGTGAGTGCGAGACGGCGCTTCAAGGCGGGTCCTCCCCTGTACGGACGGTCGTGCGGGCGCACGGATCGTACCGGGTACGGCTCCGTGCGCCCGTGTTGCCCGTCAGGACGCAGCGAGGCGTCAGAGGGTTCCTTCGAGCGCCTTGCGCTGGATCGCGGCGAGTTCGGTGCAGCCGCCGGAGGCGAGGTCGAGGAGGGCGTTGAGCTCCTTGCGGTCGAAGGGCTCGGCCTCGGCGGTGCCCTGGACCTCGACGAAGCGGCCGTCGCCGGTGCAGACGACGTTCATGTCGGTGTCGGCGCGGACGTCCTCCTCGTAGCAGAGGTCGAGGAGGGGGACGCCGTCGACGATGCCGACGGAGACGGCGCCGACGGTGCCGGTGAGGGGCTGGCGGCCGGCCTTGACGAGCTTCTTGCCCTGGGCCCAGGCGACGGCGTCGGCGAGGGCGACGTAGGCGCCGGTGATGGCGGCGGTGCGGGTGCCGCCGTCGGCCTGGAGGACGTCGCAGTCGAGGACGATCGTGTTCTCGCCGAGGGCCTTGTAGTCGATGACGGCGCGCAGGGAGCGGCCGATGAGGCGGGAGATCTCGTGGGTGCGGCCGCCGATCTTGCCGCGGACGGATTCGCGATCGCCACGGGTGTTGGTGGCCCTCGGGAGCATGGAGTACTCACCGGTGACCCAGCCTTCGCCGCTGCCCTTGCGCCAGCGGGGGACGCCTTCGGTGACGGAGGCGGTGCAGAAGACCTTGGTGTCGCCGAAGGAGATGAGGACGGAGCCCTCGGCGTGCTTGCTCCATCCGCGTTCGATGGTGACGGGGCGGAGCTGTTCGGGGGTACGGCCGTCGATGCGAGACATGGGACGAGCGTAGCGGGACATGACGAAGGGCCCGTTCCCCTGCCGGAACGGGCCCTCGTCAGGATGTGAGCGGTTTGCTCACGCTCACATCAGGTCTTCGATCTCCGCGGCGATCGGGTCGGCGTCGGTGCCGATGACGACCTGGATGGCCGTGCCCATCTTGACGACGCCGTGGGCACCGGCGGCCTTGAGGGCGGCCTCGTCGACGAGGGCGGGGTCGACGACCTCGGTGCGCAGGCGGGTGATGCAGCCTTCGACCTCTTCGATGTTGTCGATGCCGCCGAGCCCGGCGACGATCTTCTCAGCCTTGGTGGCCATGCGTTTCTCCCTGTCCGTTCCGATCGCGCGAACGCGAATCTCGGCGCACCTGCGGTCCGCTTTGTCACGGTAACCCACGGTTGGCCCAACTTCGCGAGCGAGTGCCGCCGTTCTGCCGAATGATGACGATCACCGGCGGCCTGTCCTCAGCGGCCCCCGGAGCCTACCGCAACTGGTCTACACCAGTGCGCAACGAGATGCGGACCCGGCACGTTCCGGGCAGGGAGGACGCCGATGAGTTCCGAAAGCGCCGCGGCGCGGCCGCAGAAGTCCGTGTGGGGTGGGCTCTTCCAGGGTCTCCAGAAGATGGGGCGCAGCCTCCAGCTCCCGATCGCCGTCCTGCCCGCCGCGGGCATCATCAACCGGCTCGGGCAGCCGGACGTCTTCGGTGCCGAGGGTCTCGGCTGGGACAACGTCGCGAAGGTGATGGCGGGCGCGGGCGGCGCCCTGCTCGACGGCAGCCTCGGCCTTCCCCTGTTGTTCTGCATCGGCGTCGCCATCGGCATGGCGAAGAAGTCGGACGGTTCGACCGCGCTGGCGGCGGTGGTCGGCTTCCTCGTCTACTACTCGGTGCTGCGCCAGTTCCCGAAGGACTGCGCCGCGGGCATGAAGGACATCGTCGGGGGCTGCCTGGGGTTGGACGAATCGTTCGCCGGCTACACGTACCAGAACCCCGGCGTCTTCGGCGGCATCGTCATGGGTCTACTCACCGCCTACCTGTGGCAGCGGTACCACCGGACGAAGCTGGTCGACTGGCTGGGCTTCTTCAACGGCCGCCGTCTCGTCCCGATCATCATGACGTTCGTGGCGATCGCGTTCGCCTCGATCTGCCTGTGGATCTGGCCGCCGATCGGCGACGCCCTGGAGAACTTCAGCGACTGGCTGGTCGGGCTCGGCTCGTGGGGTTCGGGCATCTTCGGCCTGGCGAACCGGGCGCTGCTGGTCATCGGCCTGCACCAGTTCCTGAACGTGCCGATCTGGTTCCAGTTCGGCACGTACGAGAAGCCGGACGGCACGGTGGTCCACGGCGACATCCCCATGTTCCTGGCGGGCGACCCGAACGCCGGTCAGTTCCTGACGGGCTTCTTCCCGATCATGATGTTCGCGCTCCCGGCGGCGGCCCTGGCGATCACCCACTGCGCCAAGCCGCATCGGCGCAAGGAGATCGGCGGCATGATGCTCTCGGTGGCGCTGACCTCGTTCGTCACCGGCATCACGGAGCCGCTGGAGTACTCGTTCCTCTTCATCGCGCCGCTGCTGTTCGCGGTCCACGCGGTGCTGACCGGTGTCTCGATGGCGGTGACGTGGGCGTTCGGCGTGAAGGACGGCTTCAGCTTCTCGGCCGGTCTGATCGACTACGTGATCAACTGGAACCTCGCGACGAAGCCGTGGCTGATCATCCCCATCGGCCTGGGTTTCGCGGTCGTCTACTACGCGATCTTCAGGTTCGCGATCACCAAGTTCAACCTCCAGACCCCCGGCCGCGAGCCGGACGAGGTCGGGGACGAGATGGAGCGCGAGAACGTCAAGTAGCGCCTCGATCACCCCACGAAATCTGACCGATTCAGGGCTTTCGCCCCCCTCGTAAGCCCTGCTCAAGGCCCTCGGACCTCACCGCCCGGGGGCCTTATGTCGTGCTTTTCAGGCTATGGCCGAGCCCACAAAATTCGCAGGTTCCTTATCTAAGTCTCACGTGCTAAAACTGGTCTACACCACTCATTGGTGTAGACCACGCGGTCCAGACCACCGCGTTCCACGAGACGTCGCCTCCCCCCGTGTTCACGTCCCCGGCGGCGCCTTGCCTTACTGGAGGAAGTTGATGAGTACGGCCACCGCCCAGGCCGCCGCTCCCGCGAAGAAGCGCGGATCCGGCCTGTTCCAGGGCCTGCAGAAGGTCGGTCGCAGCCTGCAGCTGCCGATCGCCGTTCTGCCGGCCGCGGGTATCTTGCTCCGTCTCGGCCAGCCCGACGTCTTCGGCGCCGAGGGCCTCGGCTGGGACAAGGTCGCCTCTGTCTTCGCCACGGCCGGTGACGCGGTCTTCGCGAACATGCCGCTGCTGTTCTGCGTCGGCATCGCGATCGGCTTCGCGAAGAAGGCCGACGGCTCGACCGCGCTCGCCGCGCTGGTCGGCTTCCTGGTCTACAAGAACGTGCTGACGGCGTTCCCGACCTCCGACGCCGTCGTCAACACGACCGCCAACAACGGTGTCGACGTCGCCGCGACGTACAACGACCCGAAGGTCTTCGGCGGCATCATCATGGGTCTGCTCGCCGGCGTCATCTGGCAGCGGTACCACCGCACCAAGCTGGTCGACTGGCTCGGCTTCTTCAACGGCCGCCGCCTCGTCCCGATCATCATGGCCTTCGTCGGCACCGTCATGGGTGTCCTGTTCGGTCTCCTCTGGGAGCCGATCGGCAACGTGATCACCGACTTCGGCAACTGGATGACCGGCCTGGGTGCCCTCGGCTCCGGCGTCTTCGGTGCCATCAACCGCGGTCTGCTGCCGGTCGGCATGCACCAGTTCGTGAACACCGTCGCCTGGCAGGAGATCGGTTCCTTCACCGACTCCAGCGGTGCCGTCTGGCACGGCGACCTGCCGCGCTTCTTCCACGGTGACCCGTCCGCCGGTCAGTTCATGTCCGGCTTCTTCCCGATCATGATGTTCGCGCTTCCGGCCGTGGCCCTCGCGATCACCCACGCCGCCCGCCCCGAACGCCGCAAGGTCGTCGGCGGCATGATGTTCTCGCTCGCCCTGACCTCGTTCGTCACGGGCATCACCGAGCCCATCGAGTTCGCGTTCATGTTCCTGGCGCCCCTGCTGTACGTGATCCACGCGGTGCTCACCGCCGCGTCGATGGTCATCACCTCGGCCCTCGGCGTGCACCACGGCTTCACCTTCTCCGCCGGTGCGCTGGACTACTTCCTGAACTGGACGTACGCGTCCAAGCCCTGGCTGATCATCCCGATCGGTCTGGTCTTCGCGGCGATCTACTACGTGGTCTTCCGCTTCGCGATCACCAAGTTCAACCTCCCCACCCCGGGCCGCGAGCCCGAGGAGGAGCTCGAGGACCTCGCCAAGGCGTGATCCCCGCCCGTACGAGGAGAAGGCCCCGGAACCGACAGGTTCCGGGGCCTTCCCCGTTGTCCCCGAGGGCGGGCGGCGGGTCAGACCTCGTAGACCGCGCCCGGCCGGGCCAGTTCCGACGGGCCCGCGTACACCTGGCGGGCGTCGTCCAGGTTGCGCTCGCCGTCGGTCCACGGGGGGATGTGGGTGAGGACGAGGCGGCCGACGCGGGCGCGGGTCGCCTCGGCGCCGGCCTCGCGGCCGTTGAGGTGGAGGGCCGGGATGTCCTCCTTGCCGTGGGTGAAGGAGGCTTCGCAGAGGAAGAGGTCGGTGCCGTCGGCGAGGTCGTGCAGGGCGTCGCAGACGCCGGTGTCACCGGAGTAGGTGAGGGACCGGCCGCCGTGCTCGACCCGGATGCCGTACGCCTCGACGGGGTGGCAGACCTTCTCGGTGCGGACGGTGAAGGGGCCGATCTCGAAGCTGCCCGAGGTCAGGGTGCGGAAGTCGAAGACCTCGCTCATCGAGGTGGCGGACGGGGTGTCCGCGTACGCCGTGGTCAGCCGCTGCTCGGCGCCCTCCGGCGCGTAGACGGGGATCGCGTCGCAGCGTCCGCCCTCGTGCCGGTAGTAGCGGGCGACGAAGTACCCGCACATGTCGATGCAGTGGTCCGCGTGCAGATGGCTGAGGAAGATCGCGTCGAGGTCGTACAGACCGATGTGTCGTTGCAGCTCGCCCAGGGCGCCGTTGCCCATGTCGAGGAGCAACCGGAAGCCGTCGGCCTCGACGAGGTAGCTCGAACAGGCCGAATCCGCGGACGGGAACGACCCGGAGCAACCGACGACGGTGAGCTTCATGGAGCGTGAACCTCCGTGGACGGGTACGGAAAGCGCGCTGGGGAGGGGAGGCTGTGCGATCTGTCGAGCGTAAGGCGCACCCGGGCCTGTCGCTCCTTCGTGGTGGCCCGTTGTGGGCGAACTCACGGGCTCTGTCACCGGTTCGGATGGATGGCGGGCCGTTGCGGCGAAGTGAACCGCGCGCCGGTACCGTCTTGAGGTATGGACACGTCGTGGTGGCCCGCGCTGGGCGCGGTCGTGGTGATCGCGCTGGTCGTGGCGCTCGCCGACGGGCGGAAGCGCGCGTCGGGCAAGGGGCGGAAGGGCGCGTCCTCCCGTCCGGCCGTGCGGCGTCCCTCGGGGCGGACGACCCGGCCGCCCGGGCGGCCGTCGGGCCCCCGGAAGGCTCCCGCGCGGTTGCCGCGGCCGGCCGAGATCTGGTGGGCGGAGGTGCCCTTCGAGGACGGCCCGGGGTCGAAGGACCGGCCGTGCCTGGTGCTCGTGCTGCGGGGCGACTCGGCGCTGGTCGCCAAGATCACCAGCAAGTACCACGACGAGCGGCCGGGGGTCATCGCGCTGCCGCCGGGGGCCGTGGGCGACGCGCAGGGGCGGCCGAGCTTCCTGGAGACCGACGAGCTGCGGGAGGTTCCGGTGGCGGATTTCCGCCGGAGAGTCGGAACGGCGGACCCGGTCCTGTGGGACCAGGTCCGCCATCTGGCGCGCTAGCGCCGGGACCGGTGGGGGGCCGGGGCGGGAGCCGCCCCTCGGGCTACGCCCAGAGCTGGCCCTGGACCGCCTCGATCGCCTCTTCCGTGGTCGCGGCCGTGTAGAGGCCGGTCGACAGGTACTTCCAGCCGCCGTCGGCGACGACGAACGCGATGTCGGCGCTCTCGCCCGCCTTGACGGCCTTGTTCCCGACGCCGATGGCCGCGTGCAGGGCCGCGCCGGTGGAGACGCCCGCGAAGATGCCTTCCTGCTGGAGGAGTTCGCGGGTGCGGGTGACGGCGTCGGCGGAGCCGACCGAGAAGCGGGTGGTGAGGACGGAGGCGTCGTACAGCTCCGGTACGAAGCCCTCGTCGAGGTTCCGCAGGCCGTAGACGAGGTCGTCGTAGCGCGGCTCGGCGGCGACGATCTTGACGTCGGGCTTGTGCTCGCGGAGGTAGCGGCCGACGCCCATCAGCGTTCCCGTCGTGCCGAGGCCGGCGACGAAGTGGGTGATCGAGGGGAGGTCGGCGAGGATCTCGGGCCCGGTGGTGGCGTAGTGGGCGCCCGCGTTGTCCGGGTTGCCGTACTGGTACAGCATCACCCAGGACGGGTTCTCGGCCGAGAGCTCCTTGGCGACGCGCACCGCCGTGTTGGAGCCGCCCGCCGCGGGGGACGAGATGATCTCCGCGCCCCACATGGCGAGCAGTTGGCGCCGCTCCTCGCTGGTGTTCTCGGGCATGACGCAGACGATGCGGTAGCCCTTGAGCTTCGCGGCCATGGCGAGGGAGATGCCGGTGTTGCCGCTGGTCGGCTCCAGGATGGTGCAGCCGGGCGTGAGCCGCCCGTCCTTCTCGGCCTGCTCGACCATGTGGAGCGCGGGGCGGTCCTTGACCGAGCCGGTCGGGTTGCGGTCCTCCAGCTTCGCCCAGATGCGGACGTCGTCCGAGGGCGAGAGCCGGGGGAGGCGGACCAGCGGCGTGTTGCCGACCGCGGCCAGCGAGGAGTCGTAGCGCATGTGGATCAGACCATGCCGCCGGCGACGGCCGGCAGGATCGTGACGCTGTCGCCGTCGGAGAGCTTGGTGTCGATGCCGTCGAGGAAGCGGACGTCCTCGTCGTTCAGGTAGACGTTGACGAAGCGGCGGAGCTTGCCGCCGTCGACGATGCGGGCCTCGATCCCGGTGTGGCGGGACTCCAGGTCGGCGAAGAGCTCGGCGAGGGTGTCACCGCTGCCCTCGACGGCCTTCTCGCCGTCGGTGTAGGTGCGGAGGATGGTCGGGATGCGGACCTCGATGGCCATGGCGTGGGCTCCTGTCGGAAGTGGCGTGGTGGGCGCGCTGCTGGGGCCCCCGCGCGGAGGGGGGGTCGTACGAGGGTGCGCTCGGCCGGTCGCTCAGAGCGCAGCGCGGGTCGTACACATCGCGCTGGCGAGGCGGCACAGGTCGACGTGCAGGCGCGCGGCTCCGCCTCCGAAGGCTCCGAGAAGAGCGGAGGCGGAGTGAGCGCCAGCGAACGCAGCGAGCAGGGGTGTGCCCGGAGTCTCTTCGCTCACGTCGTGGGAAACCATGGGCTCATCGTATCGATTCCCGGTCCGGGTTCCGGAATGTGATCTCACATGATGGATGAATCCTGCCCGCCTGCCGGACCGTGGTGGTAGAGGACGGTCGGGCGGCCGGTCCTGGGATGGGGGATGACCTCGGCGTCCACCCCGTAGACGGCGTCCAGGAGGGCGGGGGTGAGGACCTCGTCGGGGGTTCCGCCGGTGACGACCCGGCCGCGTTCGAGGACGTAGAGGCGGTCGCAGTACGCCCCGGCGAGGTTGAGGTCGTGGAGGGCGAGCAGGTTGGTGGTGCCCAGGGTGCGGACGAGGGCCAGGACGTCGAGCTGGTGGCGGATGTCCAGGTGGTTGGTCGGTTCGTCGAGGACGAGCAGGGCCGGGTCCTGGACGAGGGCCCGGGCGACGAGCGCGCGCTGGCGTTCGCCGCCGGAGAGGGTCGGGTACGGGCGGTCGGCGAGGTCCGTGAGGCCGACGCGGGCGAGGGCGTCGGCCGCGCGGTCCCGGTCGTCGCCGGTGTCGCCCTCCCAGAACCGCTTGTGCGGGGAGCGGCCGAGGGCGACGAGTTCGCGGACGGTGAGTTCGAACTCGGTGGCGCTGTCCTGGGGGACGGTGGCGACGCGGCGGGCGCGGGCCTTGGGTCCGAGGGCGTGGAGGTCGTCGCCGTCGAGCGTGGCGTGTCCCGCCGTGGGGGCGAGGGTGCCGTAGACGCAGCGCAGGAGGGTGGTCTTGCCGCTGCCGTTGGGGCCGATGAGGCCGACGGTCTCGCCGGGGCGGACGGTGAGGTCGACGGCCAGGAGACGCCGTCCGTACGAGAGGCCGTGCAGGCGGAGCTCGGTCACAGGGGTGCTCCTGCCGGGCGGCGGCGCATCAGCCAGAGGAGGAACGGGCCGCCGGTGAGGGCGGTGAGGACGCCGACGGGGATGTCCTGGGGTGCGGCGACGGTCCGGGCGCCGAGGTCGGCGAGGACGAGGGCGAGCGCGCCGCCGAGCGCGGCGACCGGGAGGAGGCGGCGGTGCGGGGCGCCGACGGCGAGGCGGGCGGCGTGCGGGGCCATCAGTCCGACGAAGCCGACGGCTCCGCTGGCGGCGACCATGACGGCGGTGACGAGGGAGGCGAGGACGAAGACGGCGGCACGGAACCGGGCGGTGTCGAGGCCGAGGACGGTGGCGCCCTCCTCGCCGGTGAGGAGCAGGTCGAGGGGGCGGGCGAGGGTGAGGAGGACGCCGACGCCGGCCGCGAGGACGGCGGCGGGCAGGGCGAGGGTGTCCCAGCGGGCGCTGCCGAGGCCGCCGAGGGACCAGTACAGCGCCTCCTGGAACTGTTCGGGCCGCCCGGCGACGACGAGGAGCAGGGTGGCGAGGGCGGACAGGATGTAGGAGACGGCGACCCCCGCGAGGACGAGGCGGGCGCCGGTCATGGTGCCGCCGCGGCGCGCGAGCCCGTAGACGAGGACGAGGGCGAGGAGAGCGCCGCCGAAGGCGCCGGCGGGCAGGGCGAGGGTCGTGGTCACCCCTCCCCCGACACCGGCGACCAGGACGAGGACGGCGCCGGCGGAGGCGCCGGAGGAGATGCCGAGGAGGAAGGGGTCGGCGAGCCGGTTGCGCACGAGGGCCTGGAGGACGGCTCCGACGACGGCGAGCCCGGCGCCGACGACGATGCCGAGCAGGACCCGGGGCAGCCGGACGTCGAGCACGATCGTGCGGTACGGGGACGGGGCCGCCCGCCCGGTCAGGGCGTCGAGGACCTGGCCGGGCGGGACGCGGACGGAGCCGAGGGCGAGGGAGGCGAGCGCGGCGGCGGCCAGGGCGACGGCGAGTCCGGCGACGACGAGGGCGTACCGCGCCCGGCGCCCGGGGCCCGGGGCCGGGGCCGGGGCCGGGGCCGGGGCCGCCGTGCGGGCGGGGGTCCGGGCCGGGCGGAGGGTGGTGCTCACCGGGTGGGGTGGAGCTGGGCGGCGAGCTTGTCGACGGCGGCGGGGACGCGGACGCCGAGGACGGTGTCGGAGAGCGGCATGACCGCGAACCGGCGGTTCCTGATCGCCGGGACGTCCTTGAGGGCGGGGTCGTCGAGGAGCCGCTTCTTCTTCTGCTCGACGGTGGTGGAGCCGTAGTCGTAGATGACGATCGCGTCGGGGCGGCGGTCGACGACCTGTTCCCAGGTGGCGTCGCCGAATGCCTTGTCGAGGTCGGCGAAGACGTTGCGGCCGCCGGCGCGGGTGATGAGTTCGTTGCCGATGCCCTTGCCGCCGGCGGTGAACGCGGTCTTGTCGCCGCTGTCGTAGACGAACACGGAGACGGGCCGGGTGTCCCCGAGCCGCTTCCCGGTGGCGGCGACGGTGGCGCGGGCCTCCCTGATCCACGTCTCGGCCCGGTCGGGGACGCCGAACGTCCGCCCGGTCTCGCGGACTTCGCGGTAGAGGTCGTCGAGGGAGGGCGAACCGGTGGGGCAGTACTCGGTGTTGAGGCGGGTGGCGATGCCGGAGCGGGCGAGGTCGTCACGGCCCCGGCCGTCCTTGGCGTCGAAGGCGGAGGAGTAGCCGCCGTACACGAAGTCGGGGTCGGCGGCGAGCAGGGCCTCCTTGGAGGGGTACTCCTTCGCGAGGACGGGGACGGTGTCGTACGCCTCGCGGTACGCGGGAAGGATCGCGTCGTCGAGGTAGGCGGTGCCGACGAGCGACTTCTCCAGGCCGAGGGCGAGCATGATCTCGGTGACGTGCTGGTTCATGGTGACCGCGCGCCGCGGCGGTGCCTGGTAGGTGTGCTTCACACCGCAGTTGGTGACGGTGTACGGGAATCCGGCGGCGGGCTTCGCGGGCGGGGCGGCGGCCTCGGGGGCGGCCGAGCAGGCGGCGAGCAGCGGGATCAGGACGGCTGCGGACAGCAGCGGGCGACGCCAGGACATGGCGGAACGGGCCTCCTCCGGGGATTTCCACGTCCCCGATCGGTGGTGGGAGGCGGCAGGTCAGTTCCTGGCTTCCGTCTCCGCGAGGAGGCGGTCACAGTGGCGGGACCGTGCCGGATTCGCACCGGCTTCCTGGGTCCTGCCGCCCTTCGGTCCCGGCCAGTGTCTCACTCGGGCCAGGACGATTCGCGGATGGTGGTCACGAAGTCGCCGGGGGCGAAACCGGGCACGTAGTGGCGCAGGACGTCGGCCTTGACGTTGCCGAAGGTGGTGTCCGGCTTGGGGGCGATGCCCTCGGCGAAGGCTTCGAGGATCCGCCGCTTGAAGTCGGGGCGGGGGTGGGCGGCGACGATCGCTGCCCGGTCCTCGGGGGTGACGGCGGCGGGGTCGTCGTAGCCGATGCCCAGCACGTCGTACTCGACGCCGGCGGTGACGAGCGCGACCTCGGGCTCCATGAACTCCGGGACGCCGGGGGTGGTGTGGAGGGCGATCGCGGTCCAGACGCGGCGGACGGCGTCCTCGTCGGCGCCCTGGGCGCGGAGGAACGCGGCGGCCTCCTCGGCGCCGTCGACCTCGAAGCGGCGGCCGCTGTCCCGGTGCCGCTCGCCGAGGCCGAGGTCGTGGAACATGGCGCCGACGTAGAGGAGTTCGGGGTCGAAGGCGAGGCCGCGGGCGCGGCCCTGGAGGGCGCCGAAGAGGTAGACGCGGCGGGAGTGGTCGTAGACGAGGTCGCTCGCGGTGTCGCGGACGAGTTCGGTGGCGGCGGTGGCGAGCCTGCTGTCGGGGATCAGCGCGAGTGCGTTCATGGGGACCAGCCTCGTCGGCGGAGCCGTACCCCCGCCATGTCCGTACGGACAGGCATCCCACAGAATCGGACACATGACGACGCACACGGTGGTGGTGTTGGCCTTCGACGGTGTCCGGCTCATGGACGTCTCCGCTCCCCTGGAGGTGTTCGCCACGGCGGGGTCCGGCTACGAGGTGCTGGTGTGCACGCCCGACGGGCGGGACGTGCGGACCTCGGCCGGGCTGCGGATCGGGGCCGACCTCGCGGTGGGGGCGGTGGCGGGCGCGGACACGCTGATCGTGCCGGGGGCGGTGGACGTGGGCCGGTGCACGGCGGTGGCGCCGGAGACGGCGGAGCTCGCGGCGCGCTCGGGGCGGGTGGCGTCGGTGTGCACGGGCGCGTTCGCGCTGGGGGCGGCGGGGCTGCTGGCCGGGCGGCGGGCGACGACGCACTGGGAGCACGCGGCGGAGCTGGCCCGGCGATATCCGGAGGCGACGGTGGACCCGGACGCGATCCATGTGCGGGACGGGGAGGTGTGGAGTTCGGCGGGGGTGACGGCCGGGATCGATCTGTGCCTGGCGCTCGTGGAGGAGGACCGGGGGCCGGACGCGGCCCGCGCGGTGGCCCGGGACCTGGTGGTCTTCCTCCAGCGGCCGGGTGGGCAGTCGCAGTTCTCGGCTGCCTCGCGGACTCCCCCGACGGCGCATCCGGTGGTCCGGCCGCTCCTGGACGCGGTGGTGGCCGATCCGGCGGCGGACCACAGCGCGCCGGTGCTCGCGCGGCGGGCGGGGGTGAGTGCCCGGCACCTGGCGCGGCTGTTCCGGGAGCAGACCGGGGCGACGCCGGCGGGTTACGTGGAGCGGGTGCGGGTGGAGGCGGCCCGGATGCTGCTGGAGGGCGGGGCGAGCGTGACGGGTGCGGCGGCGCGCAGCGGTCTGGGCAGTGACGAGACGCTGCGGAGGGCGTTCGCCCGGCATGTCGGGGTGACGCCCTCCGCCTATCTGGCGAGGTTCCGCACGACGGTGGCGGACCCGTCCTACGCGTAAGCCTCGACGATCTCGACCTCTTCCTCCGTCACGACGCCTTCGACGATGGTGAAGGAGCGGAACTGGAAGGGGCCGGCCTCGTCGGTGTCGGCGGTGGAGACGAGGACGTAGTGGGCATGGGGCTCGTTCGCGTACGAGATGTCCGTGCGGGACGGGTACGCCTCGGTGGCGGTGTGCGAGTGGTAGACGATCACGGGCTCCTCGTCCCGGTCGTCCATGTCGCGGTAGAGCTTGAGCAGGTCCGCGGAGTCGAACTCGTAGAACGTGGGCGAGCGGGCGGCGTTCAGCATCGGGATGAACCGTTCGGGGCGGCCGCTGCCGGCCGGACCCGCGACCACGCCGCATGCCTCGTCGGGGTGGTCCTTGCGGGAGTGGTCCACGATCTGGTCGTACAGGTCCCGGGTGATGGTCAGCATGCCGACAGGATAAGCATGCGGGCCGCCCCGTACCGAGGAGTGGTACGGGGCGGCCCGCATGCCGGGACGGCGAGGGTCAGGACCGCTCGGCGAAGGCCGCGCCCTGGGGGCTGCGGGTCTTGAGGACCAGGTAGGAGACGGCGAGGAGCAGGCCCCACACCGGGGCGCCGTACAGCGCCACACGGTTGTCCTTGTCCATGCCCATCGTCACGACGACCATGCCGATGAAGGCGAGCGAGAAGACGCTGAACCAGATGCCGCCGGGCGCCTTGAAGGAGGACTGGGGCAGCTCGCCGCGGTCGGCCTTGAGGCGGTAGCGGATCTGGCAGACGAGGATGACGATCCAGGCCCACATGCCGGAGATGGTCGCGAAGGAGACGACGTAGTCGAACGCCTCGCCGGGCCACTGGTAGTTGATCCAGACGCCCACCATCATCAGCGCGGCCGAGACCGTGGTGCCGACGAGCGGGGTGCCGCTCTTCGTGAGCCGGGTGAAGGCCCTCGGGCCCTGGCCGTTGAGCGCGAGGTCGCGCAGCATGCGGCCGGTGGAGTACATCCCGGAGTTGCAGGAGGAGAGCGCGGCGGTCAGCACGACGAAGTTGACGATGGCGGCGCCGACGCCGAGGCCCATCTTCTCGAAGGCCGCGACGAACGGGGAGACGCCCGGCCGGAACTCGGTCCACGGCACGACCGAGAGGATCATGATCAGCGCGCCGACGTAGAACACGGCGATGCGCCACGGCACGGTGTTGATCGCCTTCGGGAGGACCGTCTTCGGGTCCTTGGACTCGCCCGCGGTGACGCCGACGAGCTCGACGGCGAGGAAGGCGAACATGACCATCTGGAGGGTCATCAGCGTCGAGCCGATGCCGTCCTTGCCGGCGAAGAAGCCGCCCAGGTCCCACAGGTGGGTCACCGACGCGGTGTCGCCAGCGTCGGAGAAGCCGAGGGTGAGGATGCCGGCGCAGATCAGGATCATGCCGACGATCGCGGTGACCTTGACCATGGAGAACCAGAACTCCAGCTCACCGAAGAGCTTCACGGAGATCAGGTTGGCGCCGTAGAGGATGACGGTGAAGACGAGGGCGGACAGCCACTGCGGGATGTCCCACCAGTACGTCATGTAGGTGGCCGCGGCCGTGACCTCGGTGATGCCGGTGACGACCCAGAAGAGCCAGTACGTCCAGCCGGTCGCGAAGCCCGCGAAGGGGCCGATGAACTCGCGGGCGTACTCCGAGAAGGAGCCCGAGACCGGGCGGTACATGAGGAGCTCGCCGAGCGCCCGCATGATGAAGAAGATGACGACGCCCGCGATGGCGTACGCGAGGATCAGACTGGGTCCCGCGATGGAGATGCCCTTGCCGGCGCCGAGGAAGAGGCCGGTGCCGATGGCGCCGCCGATGGCGATCATCTGGATCTGACGGGCGCCGAGTGCCCGGTGGTAACCCTCACCCGGTGCGGAGTCCGCGGCCTCGTTGCCGTCGTGCTGCTGGTCGACCTGCGCTGAGGTCATGGTGGTGCGCCTTTCTCCATGCCGATCCGCGCGACTGCGAGTGCGTCTGCTGCGGATCAGTTCCTGATCCCCCCGGATGTGGATGGAGTGCCACCGGCGGTCAGCCGGTCCAAGCGCCCTCGGGAACAGGGGTGGCGTCCCCGAGCGGTCGTGAAGATTTATCACGCGGTGGGGGGCGATCGACGGAGTTGCGTGTGGCGCACGCCACGAAAAAAGCGGGACAAAGGGGATCCAAGAGGGCGAGGCGGAAACTCGGATAACGCATTCGTTATCCGGATTTGAGCGTCCGCTGAGCGAACACCTCGCCGACGGGAGATCCCGCTACGGCATCAGGGTCGCGACGAGGGACTCCTGGAGCGCGCCCAGCCAGAGGTACGCCATCACCATCGGCTTGCGCGGGTCGGAGTCCGGCAGCCGGTACAGCTGCTCGCTCTCCTCGTCGTCCGTGACGTCCAGCCGGGTCCCGATGGTCAGCCGGAGGTCGTTGAGCGCGCCGAGCCAGGCCCGGGACTCGTCCGGGGTCAGCTTCAGGACCGCCCCGCCCCCGCCCGCAGCCTCGGCCGAGAGCCCGTCCAGGGCGCGGACCACCAGGAGGGCGTCCTCGCGCTTGCGGGCCCGCAGGTCGTTCTCGGTGTAGCGGCGGAAGTCGGAGGCGGCCGCCCGCAGCTCCTCGCTGTCGTCGCCGTACGCGTCGGGGAAGAGGCGGCGGAGGGCCGGGTCGGACGGCGGCTCGCTCGGCCCCTCGGAGAAGAGGGCGGCCAGCGGGTCCTCGTCGGCCGCGGGCTCGTCACCGGGCCCGATCAGCTCCATGAGCTGCACGGCGAGGGAGCGGAGGATGGAGATCTCGACGTCGTCGAGGGCGACGGCCGCGCCGCCGCCGGGCAGCGTCTCGAACTGGCCGGCCATCAGAAGCGGTCCTGGGAGAGGGTCGCCCAGAGGCCGTAGCCGTGCATCGCCTGCACGTCGCGTTCCATCTCCTCACGAGTGCCGCTGGAGACCACCGCGCGGCCCTTGTGGTGCACGTCGAGCATCAGTTTGTGCGCCTTGTCCTTGGAGTAGCCGAAGTACGACTGGAAGACGTACTCCACGTAGCTCATCAGGTTGACCGGATCGTTGTGCACGAGGGTGACCCACGGCACGTCGGGTTCCGCTACCGCGGAGACCTCCTCGGCCGATTCCGTACGTTCGATCTCAATAGGCGCGACGCTCACTCACCCCATGTTGTCACCCCTGGGGGCCCGTCGCGCAAACGGGGCGCGCCCGCGGCACACGGACGGCAATAGAAATCGTCACTCTGACGATTTCTGCGCTAGCATCGCTGACATGAACGCTGCGGACCTTGGGCTGCCGGTGGACGTGCCGTCGACCGCGCTCTTCACCGATCAGTACGAGCTGACCATGCTCCAGGCGGCCCTGCGGGCCGGCACCGCCGACCGGCGCTCCGTCTTCGAGGTCTTCACCCGTCGACTGCCCGAGGGGCGGCGCTACGGAGTCCTCGCGGGCGTCGGACGGGTCCTGGACGCCGTCGAGAACTTCCGCTTCGACCCCGCCGTCCTGGGCTTCCTGCGCGAGCGCGGCATCGTCGACGAGCCGACCCTCGCCTGGCTGGCCCGCTACCGCTTCTCCGGCGACATCTGGGGCTACCCCGAGGGCGAGGTGTACTTCCCCGGCTCGCCCGTGCTGCGCGTCGAGGGCTCCTTCGCCGAGTGCGTGCTCCTGGAGACGGTGATCCTCTCCGTCCTCAACCACGACTCGGCCATCGCGGCCGCCGCCTCCCGCATGTCGGCCGCGGCCGGCGGACGGCGCCTGATCGAGATGGGCGCCCGACGCACCCACGAGCTGGCGGCCGTCGCCGCCTCCCGCGCCGCCTACGTCGGCGGCTTCGACTCCACCTCGGACCTCGCGGCCGGGTTCCGCTACGGCATCCCGACCGTCGGCACCTCCGCCCACGCCTTCACCCTGCTCCACGACAGCGAGCGGGACGCCTTCCGGGCCCAGGTCGAGACCCTGGGACGCGGTACGACCCTGCTCGTCGACACCTACGACGTCGCCGAGGCCGTCCGGACCGCCGTCGAGGTGGCCGGACCCGAGCTGGGGGCGGTCCGGATCGACTCGGGCGACCTGCTGCTCGTCGCGCACCGGGTGCGGGCGCAGCTCGACGAGCTGGGCGCCCGCGACACCCGGATCGTGGTCACCTCCGACCTCGACGAGTACGCCATCGCCTCGCTCGCCGCGGCCCCGGTCGACGCGTACGGGGTGGGGACGCAGCTGGTCACCGGCAGCGGCCACCCGACCTGCTCGATGGTCTACAAGCTGGTGGCGCGGGCCTCCTCGGCCGACCCGAAGGCGCCGCTCGTCCCGGTCGCCAAGAAGTCCCTGGGCGGCAAGGCGTCCGTCGGCGGCCGCAAGTGGGCGGCCCGCCGGCCCGACGCGGCCGGGATCGCCGAGGCCGAGGTCGTGGGCACCGGACCGGTCCCGCCGGAGCTCTCCGACCACCAGCTGCTGGTGGAGCTGGTCAAGGGCGGCGACGTGGTGGCCCGGGAGCCCCTGGAGGCCGCCAGGTCGCGGCACATCGCGGCCCGCGCCGGGCTGCCGATGTCGGCGATCCAGCTCTCCCGGGGCGAGCCGGTGCTGCCGACGGAGTACGCCTGACGGCCTGCGGCCCCGCGACGAGCAGGCCCACGAGTCCTCGGGGACGCCCCCTCCCGCCGGGAGGGGGAAGTCTCTAGGCTCGGACTCCACCCCCATCCGACGCGCTAAGGACACCCGCCATGCACCGCGCATTGATCGTTGTGGACGTTCAGAACGACTTCTGCGAGGGCGGCAGCCTCGCGGTGACGGGCGGTGCGGACGTCGCCGCCGCCGTCACCGACCTGGTCGGCCAGACGGCGGGCACCTCCTACCGGCACGTCGTCGCCACCCGTGACCACCACGTCGACCCGGGCGCGCACTTCGCCCCGGCCGGCGAGGCCCCGGACTACGTGTCGTCCTGGCCGGTGCACTGCGTGGCCGGCACGGAGGGTGTCGGCTTCCACCCGAACTTCGCGCCCGCCGTCGCCAGCGGGGCGATCGACGCCGTCTTCGACAAGGGCGCGTACTCCGCCGCGTACAGCGGCTTCGAGGGGCGCGACGAGAACGGCGAGACGCTCGCGGGGTGGCTGCGCGCCCGGGACGTCACCGAGGTCGACGTGGTCGGGATCGCCACCGACCACTGCGTCCGGGCGACGGCCCTGGACGCGGCGCGGGAGGGCTTCCGGACCCATGTGCTGCTCGACCTGACGGCGGGCGTGGCCAAGGAGACCACCGGCCGGGCCCTGGAGGAGCTCCGGGCGGCGGGTGTGGAGCTGACCGGCAAGCCCGTGGTCGCGTAGCGGCGCGGGCTCTCCGGCGCCTGCGGCACGGGCTCCCGGTCGCCTACGCGGCGGGTTCCCTCGGCAGGGACCGTACGGGGTGCCAGAGCTCCTGGGCGGCGCCGGGGGTGGATCTCCACAGCAGGCCGTCGGGGTGGTGCAGGACGGCCGTGATCTCGTCCGGGGTGGGCGGCTCGCTGTTGCCGCGGAGGTAGACCGCCCGCAGTCCGAGGTTCCGCAGCCGGGTCAGGGCGCGGGCTCGGTTGGCGGCGTGCACCAGGAAGCGGACCGTGGCGCCGTCGCGGGCCGGGCTGGGCAGCCCTATCGCGACGACCACGCTGCCGCCCGGCAGCTTGCAGAACCCTCCGTTGGGCATACGGAACCACTCCCCCGTGGATCAGATGTCAATAAGAAAAGCGTCAGACGCACCTAAACACGATCGGCCGCCGCCCGCTAGGGGGCGACGGCCGATCATGCTTTGACCTGCGGTTTTACTGATTACTTCGTGGACGGACCCACCTGAACCGTGATCGTCTGGCCATCCTTCGGCTCCTTGACGACCTGGATCTTGGTGTTGGTGTCAGTTACCTGGACACCGGCGCGCGGGGTCTCGGCGAACCAGTAGACGCCCTTGCGGTCGTCGAAGGTCGGGTTGCCGGCCTGGGACGGGACCCAGGTCGAGACGCCGGCCTTGTGCAGGGCGAAGCCCTCCGTGCGGGCGATCGTGAACGGCGAGTCGTACGCCTGGACGCGGTTGCGCATCAGGGTGCCGTCCGACCACTTCAGCGGCGTCGGGTGCGAGTCGATCGGGAGGATCAGACCCTTGCCCGGGTGCTGGGAGGTGTTGTTGTCCTTCTGGGACAGGTCCCACTTCCAGATCAGCAGGCCGTTCTGGTACGCGTAGTGCTCGACCCAGCCGGCCTTGTCACCCGTGAAACCGAAGTTGTACGGGCCGACCTTGAGGGTCGCGTCGTACGAGACGTACTGGCGGTTCTCCGCGATGTAGTACTGCTCGTACTCCTTCGTGAAGCCCTTGCCCACGCGGGAGAAGCCCTTGGCGACCCAGCCGTTGTCACCGTTCTCGGCGTTGTCCGAGAAGACGGTGGCACCGTCGGCCGTCAGCGTGATGGCGTCGGCGGTGAAGCCCTTGCCGCCCGCGCCGCCGTCCGTCTGGTAGCGGAAGCGGAGCTGGACCTTCTTGCCCGCGTACGCGCCCAGGTCGTAGACGAGCTTCTTGTGCGCGCCGGAGACGTCCGTCAGGGCCGGGGCGCCGGCCGCGTCGCGCGGGAGCGCCACGCCGTCGGCGGTGCCGTCCACGGCGGTCCAGTTGGCGCCACCGTCCGTCGACACGTCGGTGTAGAGGTAGTCGTACTCGGCCTCGATGTCGTACCAGCCCTGGAGCTCCAGGGAGGCGGACGTCTTGCCGGTCAGGTCGACCTCACGGGTGAGCGTGTTCTTGAGGTCGTCACCCATGTTGCTCCACCACTGGGTCGCGCCCTCGGCGGGAGCGACGATGTCAGTGGTGACACCCTTCTTCGGCAGCTCGACGAGGAGCGCCTGCGGGTTCTTGGTGTTGTACTCCGAGACGCCCAGCTTGTGGGTCGTCTTGGTGCCACGCTGCCAGTCGCCGACCTTGGCGTAGTTCAGCCAGCCGAGCTGGAGCTTGTCCCACGCGGTCATGTCGCCGGGCAGGTCGCCGATGGAGTCCTTGCCCTGGCCGAGCCAGGAACCGGACGACATGAGGGTCCAGAACCCGGTGGAGTTCTCGCCGCCCGCGGTGTCGTAGTGGTCCGGCAGACCGAGGTCGTGGCCGTACTCGTGCGCGAAGACGCCGAGGCCGCCGTTCTCCGGCTGCATCGTGTAGTCGCCGACCCAGATGCCGGTGTCACCGATCGGGGTACCGCCGGCCTTGTTGTTGGCCGGGCCGGTCTTGCCCGCGTTGGTGCCGTAGGCGTACCAGCGGTGGGCCCACAGGGCGTTGGTGCCCTCGGCGCCGCCGCCGGCCGACTCGTCCTCGCCCGCGTGCACGAGCTGGAAGTGGTCGATGTAGCCGTCGGCCTCGTTGAAGTTGCCGTCGCCGTCGAAGTCGTAACGGTCCCACTGGTCGTACGTGGCCAGCTGGGCCTTGATCTGGGCGTCCGTCTGGCCCTTGGCCTTCTGGTCGGCGACCCAGGCGTTGAGACCGTCGCGGACGGTGTCCCAGACGTTGGCGCAGTTGGTCTGGCCGCAGTAGTTCGAGCCGTAACGGGCCTCGTTGTACGGGACCTTGACCCAGTCGGAGACCGTGCCGTCGACCGAGTAGCGGCCGGACGAGGTCTTCTCGTAGTAGGTCTTCAGCGACTGCTTGGGCTGTCCCTTGGCGTCCTTGCCGGTGCCGAAGTACAGGTCCTGGAAGTGCTTCTGGTTGTAGTCCGCCTGCCAGGCCGTGGAGTTGTCGTTCGCACGGTCGGGCTGGGCTATGCGGTTGTGCAGGGGACCGGGCTCGCCGCCGTACTTCGGCTTGAGGTCGGTCGTGTCGTCGTCCTTGCGGTCGACCAGGGTGGTGTTGTCCACCTGGTCGCCGAACTCGACGAGGATCGTGAAGATCTTGTCGGTCTTCTCGCGGCCGAGCTCGACGTACTTCTTGCTGCCGAGCTTGACGACCTTGGAGCCGCCGCGGTTCTCGACCTTGGCGTCGCCGTTGAGGACCTGCTCCAGGGCCGCCTGGCGCTGCAGGTCCTGCTGCTCGCTGTAGGGGCCTTCGAGGTCGTGGTCGACCGTCGTCTTGTCGACGGTCTGGATGCCGGCCGGCTCCACGCTTCCGTGGTTGTCGGCCCAGGCGGTGGTGAAGGTCGAGGCGGTGGCGGCGGTGGCCGCGAGCGCCACGACGACTGCGGACGCTCTGATCGCCCGTCGTCTGTTGGTCACTTGATGTGTTCCTCCCCGGCGCCCGCCGCCCTCGGACCGAATGGTGGGGTGTCCGTCCGGCGGGGTCGCGCGTCACAAGTGACGACATTCGACCGGAGTGAGACAAGAAAAGACAGATCTTGACTTGCACAGACCAAGTGCACTATGCGGGAGTCAGATTCCGGTATTCGGACACCCACCGGGCGCATCACCGCCGAGAATTGGGCATCTCGTGACCCCGTGCGCCCCCCGTGCACCGACACCGTGGGTTAGGTCACGCTTACTCGCGGCCCCGCTCGGGCATCCACCGTCGTAGAGTCGAACCGTTGTCCCGAGAGGGCGGTACCCGTCATGCAGCGTCCGAACGCCGCACAGCTCGCTTACGGTTCGGCCACCGTCGTCTTCGCGACCGTCGCCCTGCTGCTGCTCTCCCGCACGACGACGCCGCTCGGCATCGCGGTGATCTGCGCCGCCGGTCTCCTGCTCGGCATCCTCGTGGCGGTGACGATGCCCGCACGGACGAACCCCGTCAAGGGTCCCGTCGCGGTTCCGCCGCCCCCCGGGAGCGAAACGATCCGGGTGCCGGTCGCGCGTGTGGGCGCGGGGGCCGATACCCGGATCGGTTCATGACGCTTCGTCCGCATACGTACGGAACGGGCCCCTACCGCGGGACGGAGACCACGACCGTCTTCGCCGCCTTGTCGTGCAGACCCTGCTTGTAGGGCTTGTCGACCAGGATCAGGATCAGGATCAGCAACGGCCACAGGCAGGCGCAGCAGATCAGCGCGGGCAGCCAGAGGACGACCGCCCGCAGCAGCGACTGGCTCATCGGGGGCGTCGACCCGTCGTTGAGCATCGCGACCCGCAGCTTCATCAGCTTCTTGCCGAGGGTCTGGCCGTTCCTGGCCGTCATCACCGTGTCGTAGGCGACGTACGCGACGATCGTGATGAGCTGGAACACCAGCTGGCTGCCGCCGTTGAGGCTGTTGACCGTGTCCCCGAAGTCGTTCCCGTCCCGGCCGGCCCGCTGATAGATGTCGAACGGGATGCCGATGATCGCCAACGGGATCGCGACGATCACCCAGTCGACGAGACGCGCGAGGATGCGGCGCCCCGAGTCGGCGAGCGGCGGCATCCCGGCCAGCGGATCCGCCCCGCCGTAACCGCCGCCGTAGGGGCTCCCGTACGGGGGCGGGGGCGGGGGCATGTTGTCGTACGGAGAGCCGTACGGACTCCCGGGCGGGGGTCCTCCCGGCGGCGGCCCTCCCGGCGGTCCTCCCGGCGGCGGTCCTCCCGGCGGCTCTCCCGGCGGCCCGGACGGAGGGGGCCCGCCGGGCGGCGGCTGGCCGGCGGAGGGCTGCGTGGGCTCCTGCGGCCTCTTGAGGAACGGGTCCTCCTCGGGCGGCTGGCCGGACGGCGGCTGGTCGGTGCTCATGGGGGCAGTGCATCCCGGGGGCGACGACCCCGCAAAAGATCGTCGCCCGTTCGGGGGACGGCCCGCGACAGGCCCTTAGCGGGCCACGAACGTGCCGGCCGCCTTGTCGTGCCAGCACTGGCGCCACGGGCGGTCGAAGAGGCACCACAGGACGTTGAGGACGCCGATGGCCAGGAGACCCAGGACGCTGTAGACGAGCCAGCGGCGCAGTGCCTTCCCGAACGTCGGCGGCTGGTGCGCCTCGATGTCCCGCACCTCCAGCCCGCACAGCTTCTTGCCCAGTGTGCGCCCCCACTTGGCGGTCGGCAGCGCCTCGTACAGGGCGCCGATCACGAACAGCGCGGCCAGCACGATGCCGAACTGGACGGAGGTCGTCGAGTCGACCAGCCAGACCTGGACGGTGACACCGGACTGCCTGGCCGCCTCGATCTTGCCGTCGATGTGGTCGAGGGCGGCGGTCACGAAGGGGAAGGAGGCCGCGCCGACCAGCGCGCCGAGCACGACGGTGTCGATCAGCCGCGCCAGCAGACGCCTGCCGAGCCCGGCGGGGCGCGCGGACGCCTGCACCCGGGCCGCCTGCTGGAACACGTCCTCGACCGGCGGCTTCCAGGGGACGACCGGCTGCTGCTCCTGCGGCTGGACCGGAGCCTGCGGCTGCGGCTGCTGTGCCCAGGACGGGGCCGCCGGTACGGGGGCGGGCGTCCGGGCGGGGCCCGGAGCGGGGGCCGCCGCCGTCGGAGCGGGGGCCGCCCGTACGGGCTCGGGCACCGGCTGGGGCCGGGAATGGCGCTGCGGCTCCGGCTGGGGCGCCGGTGCGGGGGTGGGGATCGGGGTGACCGGCATCCCGCCGAGGCGCGCGGCTCCGCCGGTCGCCCGGGGGTCCGTCCCCCGTGCCGGCGCGGCGGCCTGCGCGGGGGCCTGTGCCTCGGCCGGCTCGCCGCCGCCCGCGACCGGCCACTCCGCCGGGGTGCGCGGGTCGGCGGCCTGGGGCGCGCCCCAGGAGACCTTCTGGTCGCGGTCGCCCCCGAAACCGGTCTGGCGCGCGGTGTCCGCCTGCCAGGCCGACGCGGGCTCCGGGGCGGCCGGCTCCTCGTCGAAGAAGACCGGCCCGGTCTCCTCCACCGCGGGGACGGGCACGGGCGCCGGAGCGGCGGCCCTGGGCTGCGCCCGGTCCGCGGCGGGGTGGTGCTGGGCCGGCACGGAGGCGGCGGGCTGTCCGGGCTGCTGGGCCTGCACAGGTTCCGCGGCCTGCGGGACCGGGACGGGCTCCGCGGCGTGCCGGGGCTGCACGGGCTCCACGGCGTGCCGGGGCTCCGCGGCCTGCGGGACCGGGACGGGCTCCGCGGCGTGCCGGGGCTGTACGGGTACGGGTGTCGGTGCCGGTCCCGAGGCCAGGATCGGGCCGGCCGGAGTGGCCGAGGCCGGCGGGTGGGGCGCGACCTCACCTTCCGGGGGCGCGGGCCGGCTCGTGCCGGGGACCCAGGCGCCTCCGTTCCAGAACCGGATGTACCCGGGAATGGACGGGTCCGGGTAGTACCCCGCCTGCGGTACCTCTTCGCCGCCTCCGGGAGGAGTAGCCACTGCCCCGACTCCGTTCAGTCACAACGCCCTTGAACCGCGCGGCCGCGGTCCGGGCGAGCCGCGCCCAAGGAGGACAGTAACGAAGAACGTCGCCGAGGGAACAAAGAGCCCGCGAGAAAGGCCGCCTTCGGGGGACGCATACCGGAATCGATCACTCCTAGTGATGTTCGGGCCGGTACATCCGGCCCGGAAAAACTTCCCGAAAAAACTTCCCGAAGTCGCGTAATGAACCACGGGCACCCCGCTCTCTCCCTGTGAAGGCCCGCCCCGGGCCGGTCCGCGAAAGGGAGCACGACCATGCAGAACACCGACAACACCACCGTCGAGCGCGAGCTGGAGCTGAAGCTGGTGCTCTCCCCCGAGCGCGCCGTCCCCGTACCCGCCCGGCTCGGCTACCGCACCGACGACCCGTACGCCGTCCACATCACCTTCCACGTCGGCTCCGACCACCCGGTCAACTGGACCTTCGCGCGCGAACTGCTGGTCGAGGGCGTCTTCCGGGCCTGCGGCCACGGCGACGTCCGCATCTGGCCCACCAAGGTCGACGGCCGCAGCGTCATCCTGATGGCGCTCTCCTCCCCCGACGGAGACGCCCTGCTCGAAGCCCCGTCCGCGCAGGTGTCGGCCTGGCTGGAGCGCACCCTGCGCGCCGTCCCGCCGGGCACCGAGTCGGAGCGGCTCGGCATGGACGACGGCCTGGCCGAGCTCCTGGCGACCACCGTGATCGCCGACGAGCTGTGGCTGCGCGACCCGTGGCCGTCGGACGAGTCCCAGGACGGCGAGCTGTGACCCGCGTACAGCGCCCTGAACGGGCCTCAGAACAGCTTTCCGGGGTTGAGCAGCCCCAGCGGGTCGAAGGTCGCCTTGATGCCGCGCTGGAGCTCCAGGCCGACCGGCCCCAGCTCCCGTGCCAGCCACTCCTTCTTGAGGACGCCCACGCCGTGCTCGCCGGTGATCGTGCCCCCGAGGGCGAGCCCGAGCGCCATGATCTCGTCGAAGGACTCCCGCGCCCGCCGCGACTCGTCCTCGTCCATGTGGTCGAAGCAGACGACGGGATGGGTGTTGCCGTCGCCCGCGTGCGCGCAGACGCCGATGGTCAGGCCGTACTTCGCCGCGACGGCCGCCGTGCCGTCGAGCATCTCGGCGAGCCGCGTCCGCGGCACGCACACGTCGTCGATCATCGTCGCGGGCCTGATCGTCTCCAGGGCGGTGAGGGAGAGGCGGCGCGCCTGGAGCAGGAGTTCGGACTCGGCGGCGTCCGCGGCCGGGACGACCTCGGTGGCACCGGCCGCCGTGCAGAGTTCCCCGACGGCGGCCAGATCGGCGGCCGGGTCCGGGCTGTCGAACGCGCACAGGAGCAGCGCCTCGGTGGTGTCGGGCAGACCCATGCGCGCCAGCTTGTTGACCGCCTGGACGGTGGTGCGGTCCATGAGTTCGAGCAGCGACGGCGTATGGCCGCGCTCCATGATGGTGCAGACGGCCTCGCAGGCGGCCGCCGCGGAGGGGAACTCGGCGGCGAGCGCGAGCTGCGCCGGAGGCTGCGGCCGGAGCGCGAGGACCGCCCCCACGACGATGCCGAGACTTCCCTCGGAGCCGACGAAGAGCCTCGTCAGGTCATATCCGGCGACGCCCTTGGCGGTGCGGCGGCCGGTGGTCAGGAGCCGGCCGTCGGCGAGGACGACGTCGAGACCGAGGACGTACTCGGCGGTCACCCCGTACTTGACGCAGCACAGACCGCCCGAGGCGGTGCCGATGTTCCCGCCGATGGTGCACGTCTCCCAGCTTGAGGGGTCCGGCGGGTAGTACAGGCCGTGCTCGGCGACGGCCCGGGACAGCACGGCGTTGACGACGCCCGGTTCGACGACGGCGATCCGGTCGACCGGGTTGATCTCCAGGATGCGGTCCATCTTCACCAGGGAGAGCACGATGCAGCCCTCGGAGGCGTTGGCGCCCCCGGAGAGGCCGGTGCGGGCGCCCTGGGGCACGACCGGGACGCGGAGTTCGGTCGCGGTCCGCATGACGTGCCGCACCTGCTCGACGGTCCGCGGGAGCACGACGACCGCGGGCGCGCCGGCCGCGCAGAAGCTCGCCATGTCGCGGGCGTACGAGGCCGTGACGTCCGGGTCGGTGAGCAGCGCCTCGGCGGGGAGACCGGCGCGCAGCCGCGTCAGAAGATCGTCCATGTGTCCCAGCGTGGCACCCGGGGCCATCGGTGTGAACCCGCCGGGGCGGGCGCTTCGTGTGCTCTTCGTACAGGCGGACGCGGGCGCACAGTGAGCGCCATGAAGACCCAGAACGTGTCGAGGACGGTCCTGGCGGCCGGCGTGGGCGCGGTGCTCGCGGCGACGGCACTGCTGTACCTCCCGGAGCTGGTCGGCCAGGGGCCGCCGCCCCCGCCCGGTCCGGCGGAGCGGGCGGCGATCGCGGCCCACGCGGGCGCGCAGGCCGCACTGCCCGACCTGGCCGCGCTGATCACCGACCGGGAGCAGTGGCTGCGCGCCCACCCCGACGACGACGTGTCCTGGGCGCGGCTCGGCACGGCGTACACGGAGCAGGGGACGCGGACCGGCGACGCACGGGACTTCCCGCGGGCCGAGCGGGCGCTGCGGCGCTCCCTCGCGGAGCGGCCCGCCGCGCGCGGCAATCTGGACGCGCAGCTGGGCCTCGGGGCGCTCGCGGGGGCGCGCGGCGACTGGAAGTCCGCCAAGGAGTGGGGCGAGCGGGTCCGGAAGGCGGACCCGCGGCGGTGGCCGGCGTACCCGGTGCTCATCGACGCGTACAACGGCCTGGGGGACCACAAGGCCGCGTACAAGGCGATGGAGACCCTGGAGGGGCTCCACGCGGGCGCGTCCGTACGGGGCAGGGCCGCGCAGTCGTACCGCGACCGGGGCTGGCGCGAGGACGCCGACGCGGCCGCGCTCGACGCGGCGGCGCTCGCGGAGACGGACCCGGAGAAGGCGGCCTCGCTCGCCCGGCTCGGCGACCTGGCGTGGGAGCGGGGCGAGCCGGAGGAGGCGCTCGCCCGGTACACGGCGGCGCTGCGGCTCGCGGGCGACCACGGACCCTCGCTCGCGGGCCGGGCGCGGGCACTGGCGGCCCTCGGCCGCACGGAGGAGGCGGTCCCCGCATGGCGGGCCGCCCTCGCCCGGCAGCCGCTGCCGGAGTACCTCCTGGAGGCCGGCGAGCTGGACGAGTCACTCGGCCTGGACGGGGACGCCCGCGCCCTCTACGCGCGCCTGCGGACCGGCACCTGGACGGCAGCGGGGGCGGAGGTCGTCCTCGGACTGTTCGAGGCCGATCACGGCGACCCGGCGGCGGCGGCCGTCCGCATGCGGGCCGAGTGGGCGCGCGGCCACCGCTCGGTCCGCGCCGCCGACGCCCTGGGCTGGGCCCTCCACCGGTCGGGCCGGACCAAGGAGGCCCTGGGATACGCGAAGCTGGCCACTGAGGAAGGGCTGCGGAGCGCGCTCTTCACCTACCACCGGGCCGCGATCGAGCGGGCCCTCGCACAGGACGGCCCGGCCCGCCGCCACCTCGCCGAGGCCCTCCGCATCAACCCGCGCTTCTCCCCGCTGCATGCCCCCCGCGCGGTGGAGGCGATGACGGCCCTGGGCGACCCGCCGGACGAACTCCCGAAGGAACTCCGCCCCGACGCCCCCACCCGCCCCGAACGTCCCGGCTCAACCCCCGCATGAGCCGGAACGCCCCCGCCGTGCGGGCAATCGTCCCGCTGGGCGGGACGGGTGGGCACACGGGACGGCGCCCCCGTGCGGCCCCCACCTCCGTGTGGGCAATCGTCCCGCTGGGGCGGGACGGGTGGGCACACGGGACGGCGCCCTCAGCGGCGCCTCCGCCCCCTGCGCCTGGACCCGCACCGACAGCGCGACGCGCAACAGGTG